>DATFRC010000120.1:0-8401 GCA_035263725.1 Jatrophihabitantaceae bacterium
GCGGAGCGTGCCATGGGAAGTGACCGGAAGCGTTCCAGCAGGCCGCTCTTGACGTCGGTGGCCAGGCCGACCGCGGTGCCGATGGCGCCGAAGACGACGGTCTGCACGAACACGCCGGGCATCAGGTAGTCGACGTAGGGCACGGTCAGCGAGGTGGAGACGACACCGCCGAAGACGTACGTGAACAACAAGACGAAGATCACCGGCTGGATCGTGGAGAACACCAGCAGCTGGGGCACCCGACGGTAGGCGATTAGGTTGCGTCCTGATACGGCGATGGCGTCACGCACAGCGCGGACAGCGGAGCGGCGTGGCTGGACCAGCGGGAGTGGGGCTGCCACTGCGGTGGTTGTCATGAGCCACCTCGATGAGCGGAGTTGTTGTCGTCGGTTGTTTCGGCGTGGTGTCCGGTGAGCGCTAGAAACACGTCGTCGAGGCTGGGCTCGCGCACGGCGATCGCGACCGGTGCCAGACCCTCGCTGTCGAGTGCGCGCAGCGCGTCGACCACGACCCGGGATCCGTCGTCGGAGGTGATGCGCACGGTGCTCCCGTCGCTTTCGGGCTGTCCGGGTAGCCGCTGCGCTAGCAGTTCGGACGCGCGCCGGGCCACTTGTCGCGCATCGCCGTAGCCGAACTCGATGACCGTGGCGCCCAGGCGTGTCTTCAACTCGCCGGGCGTGCCCTCTGCGATGACCTTTCCGCGGTCGATCACGGCGATCCGATTCGCGAGGCGATCTGCCTCTTCCAGGTATTGCGTGGTCAGCAGCACCGTCGTGCCGGTGCTCACCAATTCCCGGATCATGTTCCAGAGTTCGCCTCGGCTCTTCAGGTCGAGGCCGGTGGTGGGCTCGTCGAGGAACAGCACCGGCGGCCGGTGCATCAGAGAAGCGGCCACGTCCAGGCGTCGCCGCATGCCGCCGGAGTAGGTGCGTACCGGTCGGTCCGCCGCGTCGACCAACTCGAAACGCTCGAGCAGTTCGTCGGCGCGAGGCGCGATGCGCCGGCCCGGCATCTGCGAGAGCCGCCCGATAAGCCGAAGGTTCTCCCGACCAGTGAGGTTCTCATCAACTGCCGCCGACTGGCCGGCCAGTCCGATGCTCAACCGCACCGCGTCGGCATCGTGCACGACGTCATGGCCGATGACCTCGGCGCGACCACTATCGGGCGCGATGATCGTAGTGAGCGCGCGCACCGCCGTGGTCTTGCCCGCTCCGTTAGGACCCAGCAGCCCGAACACGGTCGCGAACGGGACCTCGAAGCTGACCCCGTCCAGGGCGAGCACCGGCCCGAACCGCTTGACGAGGTTCTCCACCCGTATGGCCACATCCGCCATTCTCGCAGCGTGGCACGCGTACTTTAAGCATTTCAAGGTTCTCTCAGCGAAACCTTTGACTGGTTGAAATACCAGTGGGGCGTGGTTACGGTGCGCGCGTGAGCAGCCAAACCCGAGCGAGCAAAGCCGCGATCGCGGCCGAGGTGTGGGGCACCCTGCTCGAGGTCGTGATGGGTCAGCGCAACCGCTTCTTCGCCGTGCTGGGCGAGCTCGATCTGACGCCCGGCGATCTGCGGGCGCTCAATGTCCTTGACGCCGAACAGCCGCGCCCGATGCGGTCACTGGCCCAAGCCTGGGCCTGCGACGCATCCAACGTCACCTGGATGGTCGACCGGCTCGAGCAGCGCGGCCTCGTCGAACGCCGCACCGACCCCGCCGATCGCCGCGCGCGGACCGTCGCCCTCACTGCACTAGGCGCACAAACCAAGGCCGACTTATTCACACGGCTGCACCAACCACCCGACGAGCTGCTCACCCTCCACCGCGACGCGCTGCAGGCACTTCGTGCCGCGTTGACCACCCTACCGCTATCGCTTCGCTCCGCCTTCCCGGCCGCCACCGCCACAAAACCCCAGCCGACCAAACACGCATCCGGCCGCTAGGCGCCTCCACGTCCCTTGCGGGCACCGGCAGGATGAATACGTGATCCGGGTCCTGGTCGCGGAGGACATGCGCATCCTGCGGGAGACGCTTGTCGCGGTGCTGAGCATGGAAGATGACATCGAGGTCGTCGCCGAGCTGGCAGCCGGTGACGGCATCGTCGCTGCCGCGCTGCACCACCAGCCCGACGTCGCGGTGCTCGATATCGATTTGCCTCGCCTGGACGGGCTGACCGCGGCCCGTGAGCTGCACGAACGCCTCCCCGAATGCCGGGTGTTGATTTTGACCGTCCTGGGCAAGCCGGGAAACCTGCGCCAGGCGCTGGACGCGCAGGTGCGGGGCTTCCTGGTTAAGGACGCTCCGGCGCACGAGCTGATCGAAGCGGTGCGCCGGATCGTGGCTGGTGAGCGGGTCATCGACTCGAAGCTGGCGCTGGCCGCACTGGAGACGGCGCGGAGCCCGCTCTCGCCGCGCGAGGCTGAGGTGCTCAAGCGGCACGCAGCCGGTGCCGACCCGGCCGAGATCGCTGCCGAGCTGTTCCTGTCCTATGGGACGGTGCGGAACTATCTGGCGTCTGCGGTGACCAAGCTCGGTGCACGGAACCGGGTCGACGCCGCCCGCATCGCCGCCGAGGCCGGTTGGCTGTAGTGCTGCTGGTGTGGAGTCACTGTTCGGGTTGCTGTTGTGGGTAGCTGTCGCGGGTTGGTGCCGGCGGCGGATGTGCAGAATGCACGGTCGGAATCGGGCGATCCGCATGGTGGCTTGGTGCGGGTTACCCGGGCTATCACGCCCTCAGCCGGCCGAAACTTGACGTGATGGACGCCGATGACGATGCGCGCCGGGACGACCTGCGGGCCGGCCCCGCGGGTAAGCCGCCTGGCTCAGGGTCGGCGGTTCGGGTCGTGCTAGCCGAGGACGAGCCGACCGTGCGGGAGACGCTAGCAGCGCTGCTGTCGTTGGAGGATGACATCGTGGTGGTCGCGCAGGTGGCGTCCGGCGACGCTGTCGTCCCCGCCGCCGTCGAGCATCGGGCGGACGTCGCGCTGCTCGACATCGGATTGCCCGGGTTGGACGGCCTGGCAGCGGCGGCGGAACTGGTGGCGCGGCGGCCGGGGTGCCGCACGCTGATCCTCACCGGCCTGGGCACACCGGACCACATGCGTCGAGCGTTTGCCGTCGGCGTGTCCGGCTTCCTGCTCAAGGGCGGGCCCGCCGACGCCCTCATCGACGCGGTGCGCCGGGTGGCCCGCGGCGAACGGGTCATCGACCCACAGCTGAGCCGTGCGGCCCTCGATGCGGCAGGCGAAGCAGACGAGTCCGGCTGACCCCCGAACTACTGGCCGCCGGGAGCGGGATCTCGGCGACGACCTCGAACCGGTCGCCGGTCCGACCGGCGGTGAAGCTGCCTCCGCGGGCCTCGGAGCGGGCGGCGAGGTTGGCCAGGCCGCGTCCGCGACCGCGTTCCAACTCCGGCGCCCCGGTCGCGCCGTCGTTGCTGACACGAAGTTGAACGGAGCCGTCGCTGGTGGAGGTCTGGATGGTGCACTGCCGGGCGATGCTGTGCCGCAGCACGTTGGTAACCGCCTCGCGGAGCACGGTCGCCAGCACGGTGTCCACCCCCGCCGGTATCGGCCGGTGCCCGACCTCGACGCGGACATCGACGTCGGCGGTGCGCAGCACCTCCTCCGCGGTAGCGAGCTCGGCCGGCAGCGTCAGCTGACGGTCGGAGTCGGTCACGTGCCTCAGCTCGGCGCGGGCCCTGGCGCAGATCCGCACCAACTCCGCGGTCTCGCGGCGCGCCCTGGCCTCGTCACGGTCGAGCAGCCGGACGATCAGGTCGGTCTTGAGCGCGATCGCGGACAGGCCCAGCCCGAGCAGGTCGTGCACGTCGCGGGCCACCCGCAGCCGCTCCCGCAGCGCCGCCGCCTGCGCTAGCTCGTCACGCACCGCCGCCAGCCGCGCCGCCAGGTCGGCCAGCCGCGACAACCCGTACACCATCAGGCCGAACGCCGCCGTGATGGCCATGAGGTAGACCAGGCGGACTGGCGAGTCATTTGTCGGGACATCCGCCGCCCAGAGCGCGCCCACACCGGCCACCACGGCCGCGAACGCCGGCCACGCCCACCGTCGGGGAAGGAGGAGCAGCACCGAGCCGGCGAGGAACGCGTCCATCACCGTGACGCGCCAGCCGAGCACCGGGTAGAGCGCGTAGGACAGCAGCGCCTGCAGGGCCAGCGTCCAGTGCCACCCCCGGAGTCGGGTGCCGTCGTGTCGCGGCCGGGAATGGTACAGCTGCAGGGCCACGATCGCGGCACCGGTGGCCACGGCCGCGACGGCGACGCCGAAGTCGGCGGGCGGATCGTAGAAGACGTTGTCGAGGTAGATCACGGAGAACGCGCCCAGGAGCAGCACCAGGACAGTCCAGGCGAGCCGCGGGGCCAGCACAGACGGGGTCTCCGTCCCCCCGGCCTCCACCTTGCCGGTCGCGCCCTGGTGATCGGTAGCGAGTGCCCGGGCGTCCGCGAGGGCCTGCCGGGCCACCGTGCCGGCTCGGGTGAGCTGCTCGCGGGCCTGCGCCGGGCTTCGGGACATGGCCCGCAGCGCCAGCTCGCCCCTGGTGGCCACCGCCGCGAGCCGGTCCCCGACCGCCGACTGAAGCTGTGTGGCCGCCCGCAGCCGCTCGCGGGCCGTCACCAGGTCGGCCAGCGCGCGGTGGGCCTTCCGCAGCTCGCGCACCACGTCGGCCAACCGGCCCAGGCCGAACACCGCCAGTGCGGTGTCCAGCAGAGCGGCGAGGGCCCAAACGGTGAAATACGCAGTAGGGGGGAATGGGGGACCGACGACGCCGACCCAGAGCACCCCCTCCACCACCATCAGGGCGCCGAAGAGCAGCCACGACGCCGGCGCGGCCAGGGTGAGCAGCAGCAGACCCCCGAGCAGGCCGGACATGCCACCGACCCAGCCGTTGCCGAACACGGCGAACGGCACGTAGGTCAACACCGCCTGGACCGCCAGCAGCCAGAACCGATGCCGTCCCCACAGGGCCCGGCCGGCCGGGGTCGCGTACAGCAACGGGAGTACGAACAGAGCGACGACGAACAGCAGATAGCCGGACCCGCGGTGGTTGGCCGCGTCGACCATCCGGCCCACCAGCAACAAACCCAGGACGGCGACAAACACGGCCTCAGGGAACCGAGACGCCAGGTCGTCGTCGGCGAGGCCGTTCAGCCGCGCATCCGGCTCACTCATGTCATACCTCGGCTCATCTTCGCAACGCCGGAACCCGGCCAGCAAGCGCAATAAACATGCAGAACGCACATCCACACCGCCGTGAAACCCACGCCGGGCCGGTGCACCAGACACTCGCTGCGGCACCGTGGCCGGCGGAGGCTCGATGGCATGACGAGCCACAGCGGGGCTCGACCGGTCACCAGAAGCCAGCAGGTGCGGTTCCGGCAGCGCAGGCCCGTCGGGAGGTGCCGGCACCAACCCGTACAGCCAGCGCAGCTACCTCGACCTGAAAACCCCGTCGGGCCGGATCCAGCCGTACTGACGGGGGCACGGAAACGGCCGAGCGCCGCGCCGGCCCTCCGGCCGAACCGCATCGGGCGGAGGTCTCCGAACGATAGGGGCCGCGGGGTCCGCAGCCACAACGTCTCGCCAGACGCGTTCTGACTCGGATGGAGAACCAACGATGGCAAGGAAGCAGCCAGAAGAAGCAATGTCGAGGCTCTACCGAACAGGGGTAACCGAACCGACGCCGCCTCCGGACTCGACTCCGGAGGACCAGCCTGACCTGGTCGAGGTGAGCTGGGGCGCGTTGATCAGCGAGCCCTCGGGTGACGACTCGATCGAGGTCGATGCAGGCGGAGTGCCCGGGATTCAGTTCAACCCGAAGGGCATGCCTGTCGCCCGCGTGGTATTTGGCATCCATCGAGAGGCCTTATGAACTGTTCGATTTACACCTATCATAGGCTTTTCGCCCGCCTGCCGAGCCGTTTTCATGATCGACGATTGTCGGGGTCAGGATCCGACCTGCTGTTCATAGCGGGTTGTCTGGCGCACGGGCTGGCCGCGGCGATCGCTAGCCCCAGCGTTGCCGAGCGGCTTGTTGATCCACGGGCTCGGCGCGGCGCTCAGGGTTTCAAGCACTGCGTGTAGTCCTTACCGTCTCAGCGAGTTGTTAGGGGAACCGCGATGACCGAGTCCGTATCCCGCACCGAGCCCGATTCTCGCCGCTGGTGGGCGCTGGCCCTGCTCTGCGGCGCCTTCTTCATGGTCATCCTCGACGCGGCGATCGTGACCGTCGCGCTCCCCTCGATCGAGGAAGACCTCGGGTTCACCAGTCAAGGGCTGCAGTGGGTGGTCTCCGCCTACGCGCTCACCTTCGCCGGGCTGCTGCTGCTCGGTGGACGGGCCGCCGACCTGCTCGGACGCCGCCGCGTGTTCATGGTCGGCCTAGTCATCTTTACCCTCGCCTCGCTGCTGTGCGGGCTGGCCTGGTCCGACCACGCACTCATCGGCGCCCGCGCCTTGCAGGGGATCGGGGCCGCGATCATGACCCCGTCCGCGCTGTCGATCATCACCACCACCTTCGAGGAGGGCGCCGAGCGCAACAAGGCATTGGGCATCTGGGGCGCGCTCGGCGGCATCGGGGCGACCACGGCGTGGCTGATCGGCGGCCCCATCGTCGACGGCCTCGGCTGGGAGTGGATCTTCTTCATCAACATCCCGGTCGGGCTCGCCGCGCTCGCGCTCGCGCCGGTGCTGCTGCGCGAGAGCACAGCGCCACCCGCGCGGCGAAGCTACGACCCCGCCGGCGCGGCCACCATCACCGGCGCGCTCGCCCTGCTCGTCTACGCGGTCGTGGAAGCACCCAACAAGGGCTGGACAGACCCCCAGACGATCGTCGTTCTCGCCTGCTCAGCGGCCCTGCTCGCCGCATTCGCGGCGATCGAGTCCCGACACCCGGCACCGCTCGTGCCGCTTCGCATCTTCCGCTCCCGAACCATCGCCGGCGCGAACGCGGTCATGCTCGTGTTCGGCATGCTCCCCTACGGACTCGGATTCATCCTCACCCTCTACGCCCAGCAGGTGCTCGGCTACTCCGCCGTCAAGTTCGGACTCACCTCGCTCGTGTTCCCCGCAACGGCCGCCGTCGGATCCGTCCTCGGGCAGTCGCTCGTGCTGCGCGCCGGGTTCCGGCCGGTCGCCGCAGCCGGCATGGCGCTGATGGGCGCCGGGGCCCTGCTGCTCACCCAGGTCTCGGTCGGCGGCAGCTACTTCGATGACATCTTCTTCGGGCTGCTCGTGTTCGGCCCCGGCGTCGGACTGGCCTTCGTCACCGCCTCCATCGCGGCCCTCGCCGGCGTTCCCGAACGCGAATCCGGCATCGCCTCCGGACTCAGCAACACGAGCTTCCAGATCGGAGCCGCGCTCGGCGTTGCCATCGTCACCACCGTGGCCGTCTCGCGCACCGGGCACTACACGGCGACCCACACCGGCGCCAACCCGCTGATCGGCTTGACCGAAGGCTTCCGGGCCGCCTTCCTCGCCGTCGCCATCCTCGCCGGCATCGGCGTCGCCCTCGCCCTGCTCCTGCCCGGACGCCCGCACCGCACGCAGGAGCAGTTCGAACTCGAGCCATCGGCGGTGCCCGCGGCAGCCGAATGAGACGGGCTCGTTCAGCCTCAGGGACGGATCGCCTCACCGCCCCGTCCACTCACCGCTCCGGCGCGCGGCCGAGGCGGCGTGCCACTGTACGGCGACGCTGAATTCCGGCTCACGCGGCCCGTAACGAGCTGTGGCGCCGTTCAAGTCCGGTCGCTGGTTACGGGTTCGCGTTCGGATCCGACCCCGGGTCGCCGCCCGCCGCTCGCAAAGCCAGGCGGTCGAGGTACGCCCGCCAGCCGGCGCGGTGGTGTTCGCGCTGGGCCGCGTCGGGCAGCCCGTGGTGTCGCAACACGAGGATCGTGTCCTCGCCGTCCTCGGCGAAGCTGACCTCGACGCGGGTCGAACCGGGCGCCACGGCACGGTCGTGGGTCCAGCCCCAGGTGAAGACGATCCGGCGAGGGGCACTGTTGCGTTGGTCGTTCACCCGTCCCGGGACACTGATCAGATGATCAGGTCGAGGTCAGGATTGTCCGCCGCGCCGGTCGGTTATCGGTTCCCGCGCGAGGTGATCGCAGTCGCGGTGCGCTGGTATCTGCGTTGCGGGCTCTCCTACCGGGACGTCGAGGAGCTGCTGACCGAGCGCGGCATCGAGGTCGATCACGTGACGATCTACCGTTGGGTGCAGACCTTCACCCCGGAGTTCATCGACGCCGCACGGCCGGCCCGGCACGCTGCGGGCGATCGGTGGTTCCTCGACGAGACCTACGTCAAGGTCGCCGGCCGCTGGAGGTACCTGTACCGCGCGGTCGATCAGCACGGGCAGGTGATCGACGTGCTGGTCTCGACGCGCCGTGA
>DATFRC010000121.1:0-23544 GCA_035263725.1 Jatrophihabitantaceae bacterium
GCCAACTAGCCGAAGAAGACTTCCGCCTCGGCGTACAGCTCCGGCGTGACGGTCTTGAGCTCGGTCGTCGCGGCCGCCAGGGGCACCCGGATTATGTCGGTACCGCGCAGGGCGACCATCATCCCGAACTCACCGGCGTGCACCGCGTCGACGGCGTAGAGGCCGAACCGGGTGGCCAGCACCCGGTCGAATGCGGTGGGCGTGCCGCCTCGCTGAATGTGTCCCAGCACCGTGGTTCGCGCTTCCTTGCCGGTGCGCTTCTCGATCTCCGACGCCAGCCAGTCACCGATGCCGCCCAGACGCGCGTGCCCGAACGCGTCGAGGCCCTTGTCCAGGCGGATGTTCTCGCCTCCGTCCGGCGCCGCCCCCTCCGCTGCCACGATGATCGGCGCATAGTGCGACTGGAAGCGACTCTCCACATAGGCGCAGACGCGCTCGATTGAGAACGGCTGCTCCGGGATGAGGATCACGTTGGCACCACCGGCCATCCCGGCGTGCAGGGCGATCCACCCGGCGTGGCGGCCCATGACCTCGACGATCAGCGCGCGGTGATGCGACTCGGCGGTGGTGTGCAGCCGGTCGATGGCCTCCATCGCGATGTTGACCGCGGTGTCGAAGCCGAACGTGTAGTCGGTCGCGTTGAGGTCGTTGTCGATCGTCTTCGGGACGCCCACCACGTTGATGCCGAGTTCGGCAAGCCGCGTCGCGACGCCGAGGGTGTCTTCGCCACCGATCGCGATCAGCGCATCGATACCCAACTCGTGGAGGTTGCTCCGGATGCGGTCGATGCCGCCGTCGACCTTCAACGGGTTCGTGCGCGACGTGCCCAGAATGGTGCCGCCGCGGGGCAGGATGCCGCGTACCTCGGGTATGCCGAGTGGCCCGGCGAGGCCCTCGAGCGGTCCCTTCCACCCGTCGCGGAAGCCGACGAACTCGTACCCGTACACGCCGATGCCCTTGCGCACCACGGCACGGATCACCGCGTTCAGCCCGGGGCAGTCACCGCCACCGGTGAGCACTCCGACGCGCATGCCAGCTCCTCTCGTCGCGCAGCCGCAGCGAGCCTAGCCTGGCGATGTGACGGCCTGGATCGCCCGCCAGCGCACGAGGTTGTGCCGCGCGTCGACAACCGCGTTGTGCTGGTCGGGTGGCGGCTCGGGCAGCACCGGGCAGCCCGCGTCCTCCCACCGCTGACGCAACTCGTGGGTGAACCGCGGGAGCCGCCTGGGCAGCGCGCGCATGTCCCCCCACAACTGCACCAGCGCGACGTGGTCGTAGCCGGCCATCCACGCCCACAGCTCGACCTCCTCCCCCGGCGCGGTCAGGAACGCGAGCAGGTCCGCGCGGATCTGCTCCCGGCTGCGCCACGCCGGGTCAGCGGGCGGCGGCAGCTGAGCCAGCACGTTGCGGCGGACCCAGGTGATCGCCCGGCTGGCGTCGAACTCGGTAGATACCGCGTACAACTCGCGGCCGGTCTCGTCCACTATGCCGATCGAGACGAGATCGATCGTGCGACCGTCCTCGATGAACTCGCAGTCATAGAAGAACCGCACTGGCTTTATCCCGCCTGCGCGAAGCTGGGTCGGCACCAGCGCGACTCTCCCCGATCGAGCAAGAATTCCTCGTCTGAGACACGAGATTCTTGCTCGATCGGCGGGACTAGCTCGGGTGCACCGGCAGCTCCGCTCATTGTTGGTCAGCTGGCTCGCTCAGTGGGGATCCGATCGGCGGCTTCCCGGACCTCGGCGCGTGCCCCGAATGCGAGGCTGCCGTCCTGGGTGGCCTTCACCTTGGCCGCGTAGACGTCGACGTACTCCTGCCCGGAGAGCAGCATCAGCTCGTACATGATCTCGTCGGTCATGGATCGCTCGACGAACCGGTCACCGGCCATACCTTCGTAGCGCGAGAAGTCCAGGGGCTTGCCGAAGCGCACGCCGGGACGCGGCCGCAAACGCGGGAAGCGCCGACCGGTCGGCTGGATCTTGTCGGTGTTGACCATGACGCATGGAACCACCGGTACCCCGGCTTCCAGCGCCATGCGTGCGACGCCGGTCTTCCCGCGGTAGAGCCGGCCGTCCGGCGAGCGGGTGCCCTCGGGGTAGATGCCGAGCAGTCTGCCTTCTCGAAGTACCCGCACACCTGTCTTGAGCGCCGCGCGGGCGGCGTCCGGGTCGTCGCGATCGATCGGCACCTGGCCGACGCCGGAAAAGAAGACCCGTGAGGCCCAGCCTCGAAGCCCCGGAGTGGTGAAGTACTCAGACTTGGCGAGGAACGTGACCCTGCGGGGCACCATCACCGGCATGAAGAACGAGTCCGAGAAGGAGAGGTGGTTGCTGGCCAGAATCGCGGCCCCGTGTCGCGGGATGTTCTCGCGGCCCTCGGTCCACGGCCGCCAGATCAATCGCAGGAACGGACCGATGAAGACGAACTTCATCAGCCAATAGCCCACCCCGCCTCCCTTCCGACCCCCTGTCGTGTTCTGAGCAGACAGTAGTGCCACCGTGTCGCTCGGTCTACCGGCGCCAAGCGCTCGCCGAAGCCGGGCGCTGCCGGGCATGATGGAGCGTCGCGTCCCGAATCGAGGTGAAGCATGATCGTCCTGCCCGGTGCAGAGCCATACGCAGCTGATCGCGGGCCGGTCGGCGTGGTGCTCAGCCACGGCTTCACCGCCACCACGAGAAGCATGCGGCCCTGGGCGGAGTCCCTCGCCGCGGCCGGCTACACGGTGCGGCTGCCGCGGCTACCAGGGCACGGCACGACCTGGCAGGACGCCAACACCACTCGCTGGCAGGACTGGTACGGCGAGGTACGCCAGGCATACGAGCAGCTGCAGGCACGCTGCGAGACGATCTTCGCTGGGGGGCTGTCCATGGGCGGCACCCTCGTCACCCGGCTGGCCGAGGAGGAGGGCAACCGACTGGCCGGGCTGATCCTGGTGAATCCGTCGTTCGCCACCGAGCGGTTCGACGCCCGGTTCGCCCGCTACGTCTGCCGGGTGATCCCATCCCGGCCTGGACTGGGCAGCGACATCAAGGCGTCGCACGAGGACACGCTCGGCTACGACCGCACCCCGGTGCGCGCGTTCGCATCCCTGCAGCGGCTGTGGCGTGTCGTGCGCGCTGACCTGCACCGCATCACAGCGCCGGTGCTGATGTTCCGCAGCGTGGAAGATCACGTGGTCGAGCCGCTGTCCGGCGCATTGCTGCTTCGTGGTGCCACCTCGACGACGGTGCGCGAAGTGCTGCTCGAGAACAGCTACCACGTCGCGACGATGGACCACGATGCGCCGCTGATCTTCGAGGTCAGCGTGGCGTTCATCCGCGAATACGCTGACAGCGTGAGCCGCGCATCGTGACGTCCGACCCGCACTCCGCCCGGCACGGCAACGGCTTGTCTGCGAACGCCTACGTGCCCTTGGCCGACGTCGACCCCGATGTCGGCGAGCAGCTGCTCGTAGCCCTGCGCAGGGCACGCATTCCGGCATACGTCGAGCCGGCCACTGGGGCGGCGCTGCGGCGGCTGTTCGTCGCCTCCGCCGACCGCGCCGACGCGCGGACCGTGGTCGAGGCCGCGACCCGAGGGCCGCTGCTACCGCTCGACCCGCTCGAAGGCGTCGACACCAACGCGGAGTTCGACGCCCTCGTCGGCGACTGGGACACCGACACGATCAACGCGGTGCGCGCGGCTGAGCGGGACCTGACTCGCGAGGACGCCGACTGGCGGGCCCGGCTGGAACCGGGCTTCTCGAACACGTCGGCCGCCGACGATGAGGAGCACTACGTACCGCCGCCACCACCGCCGCTGCCCCGGCTGGCCGCCGCCACGATCTTCGCGCTGGTCGTCATTGCGGCGTCGATCGCCGTGCTGGCTGCCGGCACCACGTTGGGCCTCGACAGCGACGTGGCGTTCTTGCTCGGCGTGGGCGGCATCCTCACCGGCGCCGGGATGCTGATCATGCGACTGCGCGCACGTCCTCCCGAGGAGGACGACGGCGACGACGGCGCCATCGTCTGACGTTCAGGACGTTTCCGGCCGGGTAAGCAAGATCACTACGCAACGTTTGCCGACACGACACCTCACAGAGGGGGAACGGACACGTGCCGCGTTCACCCTCGGGCCTAGGAGGTGGGCGACATGGCGACCGCGGAGGAGACGGTATTCATCCTCTGGTGCCGGTTGACCGGGAACGACCCTACCGAGTTCGGTGACGACGAGCGTGAAGCGTTTCTGGCCCGGCCGCAGGTCCCTGAACTCGCGGCAACGCCCTACCCCGTTCTGCTGGACGCCGGCATCACGGCGGCCCGACGCGGGTCGCTGCCACTGGAGCGCTGGCTGGGCGCAGTGCGCACGGTACGGCCGACTGTCGGCGCATAACGCGGCGCGCGCACTGCATGACGCGCATAGCATGGGCTGCATGCCGCCGCCCCTGACTCTCGTCCCATACGCCCCGGTATGACGGCGCCCGCCCAGCAGCAGACCGCCCGTCCCGCCATCGTCACCGTTGACGACGATCCCGGGGTTTCCCGGGCCGTCGCGCGGGATCTGCGCCGCCGCTACGGCGAGCGCTATCGCATCGTCCGCGCCGACTCCGGCGCCGACGCACTCGACGCCTTGCGCGAGATGAAGCTGCGCGGCGAACTGGTCGCGATCATCCTCGCCGATTACCGGATGCCGCAGATGAGCGGCATCGAGTTCCTCGAACAGGCGATGGACCTCTACCCCACCACGCGGCGGGTACTGCTCACCGCGTACGCCGACACCGGCGCTGCCATCGACGCGATCAACATCGTGGACCTGGACCACTACCTGCTCAAGCCGTGGGACCCGCCCGAGGAGAAGCTCTACCCCGTCGTCGACTCGTTGCTGGAGGCGTGGCAGGCCTCCGACCACCGCCCGGTGCCGGAGACGAAAGTCGTCGGGCACCGCTGGTCGGCCCGATCGTCGGAGATCCGCGAGTTTCTGGCGCGCAACCAGGTGCCGTACCGCTGGTACCTGTGCGACGAGCCCGAGGGCGAGCGGTTGCTCGCCGCTGCCGGCGCGGACGACCGGCGGCTGCCGCTCGTGATAACCCCGGACGGCGAGACGCTGATCGAGCCCGGCGATACCGAACTCGCGAACCACGTCGGGCTGGTCACCCGCCCGTCGTCCGATTTCTACGACCTGGTGGTCATCGGCGGCGGTCCGGCGGGACTGGGCGCCGCGGTGTACGGGGCGTCGGAGGGGTTACGCACGGTGCTGGTCGAGCGCACCGCTACCGGGGGGCAGGCCGGGCAGAGCTCGCGCATCGACAACTACCTGGGCTTTCCGGACGGGGTGTCCGGAGCGCAGCTCACCGACCGGGCACGCCGCCAGGCGACCAAGTTCGGCGCCGAGTTGATCACTACGCAGGAGGTCGTCCGCCTCGACGCGTGCGGCTCGGCGCGCAAGGTGACCTTCGCCGACGGCGCCTCCATCGACGCGCACACCGTCATCCTCGCCACCGGCGTGAGCTACCGGCAGCTGGCCGCGCAGGGGTGCGAAGAACTCACCGGGCGGGGGGTGTTCTACGGCTCGGCGCTGACCGAGGCGGCCAACTGCGCAGGGCGTGATGTGTACATCGTCGGCGGCGCCAACTCGGCGGGCCAGGCGGCGGTGTATCTCGCCCGAGAGGCTCGTTCGGTGACGCTGGTCGTGCGCGGCAAGTCGCTCGAAGACTCGATGTCGTACTACCTGACACAGCAGATCGCCGCCATCGCCAACATCACCGTACGAACGTGCACGGAGGTGGTCAGCGCTCGCGGCACCGACCACCTGGAGGAGCTGACGCTTCGCGACAACGTCACCGGTGCGACGGAAATAGTCCCCACAAAAATGCTGTTCGTCTTTATAGGGGCGGTGCCGCACACCGAGTGGCTCGACGGCGTGGTCACCCGCGATCCGAAGGGATTCGTGCTCGCGGGCCCGGACCTCACCGTCGAGGGCCAGCCGCAAGGCTGGACGCTCGACCGCCCGCCCTACCACCTGGAGACGAACGTGCCGGGCGTGTTCGTCGCCGGTGACGCCCGCGCCGAGTCGGCCAAGCGAGTCGCCTCCGCCGTCGGCGAGGGCGCCATGGCGGTCATGCTCGTCCACCGTTACTTGGAGCGTCTATGAGTGAGAGCCGCAGCGCCGAAGGCGCGAACAGCGCAGTGACCACGCCCCACCTTCGTTGCGACCCGGACGAGCTGCGTTCCCTGTTCCTTTTCGAGAAGCTCTCCGACGAGCAGCTGAACTGGTTGTGCAATGAAGGCCACGTGATCACCGTCGAGCCTGGAGTGGTCTATAAGCAAGGTGATCCCGCCACCTGCTTCTACGTCTTGATCGAGGGCGCCGTGGTGCTCTCGCAGCGGGTGGGCGCAGACGACGTGGAGGTGACCCGCACCGAGCAGCCGGGCGTCTACGCGGGCGCGTGGCAGGCGTACATGGGCGAGCGCGCACCGAAGACGTACAACAACACGCTGCGGGCCATCGCCCCGTCGCGGTTCTTCGAGCTCGGTGCCGACACCTTCGGGCAGATGATGCACGACTGGTTCCCGATGGCGCTGCACTTGCTCGAAGGGCTGTTCTTCGGTATCCGCAACGTGCAGGCTGCCGTCGGGCAGCGGGAGCGGCTGTTGGCGCTCGGATCGCTGTCGGCGGGGCTGACGCACGAGCTCAACAATCCGGCGGCCGCGGCGGTACGGGCCACCGCCTCGCTGCGCGAACGGGTGGCCGGCATGCGGCACAAGCTCGCCCTGATCGCGAAGGGGCCCTACGACCGCGCCACGCTGCACACGCTGATCCGGCTGCAGGAGGAGTCGGTCGAGCGGCTGGCGAAGGCGCCGACGCTCACCCCCCTCGAGGCGTCCGACCGGGAGGACGACCTCGGAGATTGGTTCGATGCGCACAGCATCGGCGGCGGCTGGGAGCTCGCGCCGACGTTCGTCCAGGCCGGCCTCGACGTCGCCTGGCTGGATCAGGTCGCCGGAACGGTCGACACCTCGACGCTGGAGGGCGCGATCCGCTGGCTGAACTACACGGTCGAAACCGAGATGCTGATGAACGAGATCGAGGACGCCACCGAACGGATTTCGACGCTCGTCGGCGCGGCCAGGCAGTACTCGCAGATGGACCGCGCACCCTACCGGGTGATCGATGTGCACGAGCTGCTCGACAGCACGCTGCTGATGCTGAGCCGCAAGATCGGCGACCGGATCACCGTCGTCAAGGATTACGACCGTTCGCTGCCGTCCGTGCCGGCGTATGCCGCGGAGCTCAACCAGGTATGGACGAACCTCATCGACAACGCCGTCGCCGCCATGGAGGGCGAGGGCACGCTGACGATCCGGACCGCGCGCGACAACGACTTCCTGCTCGTCGAGATCTGCGATACCGGCCCGGGCGTGCCGGCGGAGATCCAGGAGCGGATCTTCGAGCCGTTCTTCACCACCAAGCCGGTCGGCGAGGGCACCGGTCTGGGCCTGGACATCTCGTGGCGCATCGTCGTGAACAAGCACCATGGCGACCTACGCGTGGAATCGGTGCCCGGCGACACCCGGTTCCAGGTGCGGCTGCCGCTCATCCCCGCCGAGGACTGAGCTCGAACTCGACCAGCACCGGCCGGTGATCGCTCGCGATCATGACGTCCGGCGTGCCGATGACCTCGGCGGAGCGGATACGCAGCGCCGGGTCGGCGAACACCCCGTCGATGCGCCGCTCGGGGTTGCGCGCGCTGTAGGTGAATCCGTCGCCCGCCGGGACAGCGTCGACCCGCTGCTGCGCGAGCAACCGCCATGTCGCCGACTCGGGCACGTCGTTCATGTCGCCGGCGACCACGGTCGGCACGCCGGTCGGCGCGACCGCGTCCAACGCTGCGTGCAGCTCGCCCACGTGACGTAGCCGCGGCCGCTCGACGAGGTCCAGGTGCGTGCCGGCGAGCGCGAACCGCGCACCCGCCAGCTCCAGGACGGCGAGGGCCGCGCCCCGCTGGTGTAGTCGCGGATCGGTGGTGAACAACACGTTGCCGGTCGACTCGACAGTGACGTCGGGTGACGCGAGCAGCAGGTTGGACGCGGCCGGGCGACCGCCGGTCACGACGACCAGCCCGCTGCGGCGCGCCAGCCGATCGCGCTTCGCCCGCCACAACCAAAAACGCGGCGCCTCCTGGATCGCGGCCACGTCCGGCCGGCATGCCCGAATGACGCGGGCGACCGCAGCCGCGTCGTCGCGCAGCGAGCGGACGTTGTAAGTAAGGAGCCGCATCCGGGCTAGACCCGGCGTCGCGCCAGGTCGGCCGCGCCGACCAGGCCGGCGTCCGGGCCCAACTGCGCCAGTTTGACCTCTGCGACCGGGCGAAAGCCGCGGCCGGTGAGCGAGCGCTGGAACGTCTCGCGCGCCGGCAAGATCAGCAGGTCGCCAGCCTCGGAGAGTCCGCCACCGATGACGAACACCTCGGGATCGATGATTGCCGCGAGATTGGCCAGACCACGTCCCAGCCACTGACCCATCGCCGTGTAGATCTCCACCGCCGCCGGGTCGCCCTCCTGCGCCGCCTGCGTCACGAGCAGACCGGTCAACGCGTCCGGGTCACCCCCTGCCAACTCCAGCAGCCGGTGCGCCGCGACGGGCGAGATGTCGGCGAGCTCGCGGGCGTCACGGGCGAGGGCGGTACCGGACGCGTACATCTCCCAGCAGCCGCGGTTGCCGCAGGCGCAGCGGCGCCCGTCCGGAACGACTGTCATGTGCCCGTACTCGGTGCCCACGCCGTACGCGCCGCGGTACAGCACCCCGCTCACGACCAGCCCGCCGCCGATCCCGGTGCCGAGCGTCACGCAGACGACGACGCGCGCCCCCTGCGCGGCGCCGAAGCGGTACTCCGCCCAGGCTGCGGCGTTGGCGTCGTTCTCAACGGTGACCGGCTGCCCGATGCGGTCGGCCAACGCGTCGCGCAGCGGTTCGTTGCGCCATGCGAGGTGCGGCGAGAACAACACCGTGGCTCGGTCGTTGCTGATCCACCCGGCCGCGCCGATCCCCACGGCGACCACGTCGTGCCGCTTGACCAGGTCGTCGACTACCTCGGCGATCACCTGCTCGGTCTCGTCCACGTCGTTGCTGGGCGTGCGGCGACGCTCGGTGTCGATCACCCGCCCCTCGTCGTCGACAACGCCGGCAGCGACTTTCGTCCCGCCGATGTCGACACCGATCGCGAGCGGCATCAGCCCTCGCCGCCGAGGTCGATGTGCTGGACGCGCGGCTGCGGCGCCGACTGGACGTCGCCCCCGTCGAGCATCGCGCGCAGCGCAGTGACGACCGAGGCGATCTTCTCGTTGACGTCAGGGCGCTCGCCCCGCAGCACCGCGACGAGTTGGCATATCGGGCACCAGGTGCACTCCGGCGCACCGGTCGCGAGGTGTTCGGAGAGCGGCGGACGACGCAGCCAGTCCTGGACGGCTTCGAGGAGTTTGACTGCTTCCTCGCCCATCGTTGCGTGACTTCCGGGCTCGCTCACAGAATTCCCCTGCTCGCAGCGCTTGCGCTCATCGGGGCCACTGCGCCGGATCGGGGCGGAAGCGCACCCGCAGTTGCCGGTCGGCGAACTCGCCGCCCACGACCTCGCAGCGGCGCAACACGCTCGGCAGCGTCAGCACGCGGCGGTGTCCGGCGACGGTCAGCACCAGATCGTCGCCGGCCCGCGCCGCGTCGACGGCAGCGCGCTCGACCAGTGGCAACCACATCCGCAGCACGAACTCCTCGCCCTCGGTGTCGACACTCATCAGCTCCGGTGCCGCGCCCAGGGCGGCCGGGTCGGAGCCGGGCACCGCGCCGTAGAGCGCGTCGGCGATCGCGCGCAGCTCAGCGACGCCCACCGGCTCGGCCAGCCGGTACGGCAGCTCATGCACCGGCAGTCCGGCGAACGACTCCCGAAGCTCGGCCAGCTGCGCCTGCTGGGCGCTCGCCCATGCCTGCCGGAACGCATCCCGCCCTCGCGGAAAGACGCGGTTGGCGATCACGAGATCGACGCAGTACCCGTACAACGCGAGCGCGGTGAACGTCCGTCGCGCTTCCGCGGCCACCACCGACTCGGGCGTCAGGACCAGCCGCACGCTCGTCACCGCCGGATCCGCGAGCAGATCGCGGACCGAGGCCAGCTCGTCGGAAAGCCGCAGCAACGCCTCGAACAGGCTGTCCGGCGGGATGACGTCACCACGCCCCATCATCGCGGCGATGGGGCGCATGCCGCGAGCTAGGCGGCGATGCGCCGGGAACACCTTCTGCAGATACCACCCCAGCGCCTCCGGCAGCGCCAGCAGCCGCAGCGTCTCCGCGGTGGGCGCGCAGTCGACGACCAGCACGTCCCAGTTGCCGGCCACCGCGAATTCACGCACCGCCAGGAGCGCCAGGACCTCCTCGACGCCGGGCAGCACGGTCAGCTCCTCGGCGGTGATCGGGTCGACGCCGCCGCGGGCGAGCATGTCGACCAGGAACTGCTGCACGTCGTGCCAGGCCGCCTCGAAGCGCCGCTGCGTGTCGATCTGCGCGGCCCAGAGCCCCGTCACGACCTCGGCCGGCTCGTTGCCCAGCGACGCGTCCAGCGCGTCGCCCAGCGAGTGCGCCGAGTCCGTCGAGAGCAGCAGGGTCTTGACCCCTCGATCGGCCAGCCGCAGCGCGGTCGCCGACGCGGTGGTCGTCTTGCCGACACCGCCTTTGCCGGTGAACAGGATTATGCGCATGCCGCGGTCAACCCTGCCCGGCTTCGACGCGCTTCTTGAGCTCCTTCAGGGCAGTGTCCATGATCACCCGTTCAGCCTTGCGTCGCAGCATGCCGAGCATGGGGATCGCCAGGTCGATCGTCAGCGAATAGGTGACCTCCGTCGTGCCGCCACCCACGTCGCGAAGCGCATACGTCCCGTGCTGCATCTTCTGCATCTGGCCCTTCACGAGGTTCCACTCCACGCGCTCGTCGCCCGTCCAGATGTACTCGAGCTCGTACTGATCCTTGACGACACCGGCATCGAGGGTGAAATGCACGCGCTTGGCCCGCCCGTCGGGTCCTTGTTCGAGAACTTCGGCCGACCGGAGCGAGCCCGTCCACTCGGGGTAGGCGGGAAAATCCGCGATCACCGCCATGATCGCCGCCGGCGGGGCGCTGATCGTGATGGACTGCGTCGACTGATCGGCCATCACTAGACCGCCAGAGGTGTTGCGGCTGGCGGATTCTTCGCGCGAGCGCTCACCATGGGCGTGAGGTTACCGCCGTGCCGGTCGGTCAGGCCGGGCGGCACAGCTCGAGCTCGTCCTTGAGTGCCCAGAACACCCGCTTGGCTCGCCGCCGGTGCGCGAGTACTACGCGCTGCACCCGTCGCGGCGACAGGCGCCGACCACTGCGAGCAGCCAGCCGTAGGAAGTAGTGCACCCGCACGCCGTCCAGGTCGGGTTCGAGCCACACCTCCATCGAGCCCGGCGCACGACCATCGACGTACCAACGCACCCCTTCCCCTCCACGCAGCTCATCGACGGTGAGCTGGAGCTCGGGCCACCAGCGTTGCCAGCACTCCGGGTCGGCCACTCGCGACGCAACCCGATACAGGGGCGCGGCGACCCACGTCTCGTCCACAACATCGATCTGGACCATCACCCACTACGCTTTCACGTTAGGTCGGTGACGCCGTGGAAAGGATGCAAACGGTGCGCGAACTGTCTGTTCCCAGCAAGGCCCCGAATCCACGGCAGCACAATACGGCTGACTACGTCTTCGAGAACGCCGCCAGCTTCCCCGACCGGGTCGCGTTGCGGCGGCGCGCCGACGGAGAGTGGCGAGACGTGAGCTCCGCGGTATTCGGCGCAGAGGTGCTCGCCCTGGCGAAGGGCCTGATCGCCGCCGGTGTCGAGGCGGGTGATCGCATTGCGCTGATGAGCAAGACCCGCTACGAGTGGACGCTGATCGACTTCGCGGTGCTCAGCATCGGCGCCGTCGTCGTCCCGATCTACGAGACCTCCAGCGCCGAGCAGGTCGAGTGGATTCTCTCGGACTCCGGTGCGACGGCGATCTTCGTCGAGACCGATGCGCACGAGGCAACCGTCGACTCGGTGCGCGAATCAGCGGTCGCCGGCCTTTCGGTGTGGCGCATCGAGGGCGACGCCCTTGCCGACCTCGGCGCGCGTGGCGCCGATCTCAGCGACGACCAGGTGCACAAGCGCCGCGAAGCCGTCACACCGACCGATCTGGCCTCGATCATCTACACCTCGGGCACCACCGGGCGTCCCAAAGGTTGCCAGCTGCTACACCTGAACTTCATCACCGAGGTCAGCGAGGTCACCGTCGAGCTGCGCCATCTTTTCAACGAGGACACCTCGACCCTGCTGTTCCTCCCGATCGCGCACGTATTCGGTCGCGTGATCGAGATCGGCGCGTTGGCCACCGGCAGCACGCTCGGCCACACCGCCGACGTCAAGAACCTGATCGCGGACCTGGCCGCCTTCCAACCGACATTCATCCTGAGCGTCCCGCGCGTCTTCGAGAAGGTCTACAACACGGCGCGGCAGAAGGCGCACGCTGACGGCAAGGGCAAGATCTTCGACATGGCCGAGCGAGTCGCGATCCGCTACTCGCAGGCTCTGGAGCACGGCTCGGTACCCCTGCCGCTCAAGCTCCAGCACGCCGTCTTCGACAGGCTGGTATACGGCAAGTTTCGAGCGGCCCTCGGGGGCCGGTGCACAGCAGCTATCTCCGGAGGAGCACCGCTCGGTGCCCGGCTGGGCCATTTCTTCCGCGGTGTCGGCCTCACCATCTACGAGGGGTACGGCCTCACCGAAACGACGGCCGGCATCTGCGTCAACCGCCCGGATGCGTTGCGCATCGGGACCGTCGGGCCGCCGGTCGGCGGGACCTCGGTACGCATCGCCGACGACGGCGAGCTGCTGTTCAAGTCCAATCTCGTCTTCGCCGGATACTGGCGCAACGAGGCGGCCACGGCTGATGCGATCGACGCCGAGGGCTGGTTCCACACCGGCGACATCGGTGAAATCGATCAAGACGGCTTCGTGACGATCACCGGCCGCAAGAAGGAGCTGATCGTCACCGCAGGCGGCAAGAACGTCGCGCCGGCCGTCCTGGAGGACCGACTGCGCGCGAACTGGCTGGTGAGCCAGTGCCTCGTCGTGGGCGACCGCCAGCCGTTCATCGCGGCGCTGGTCACCATCGACCCCGAGGGGTTCCCGACCTGGCTCGAGAAGACCGGGCGCCCGGCCACCACGAATCTTGCCGACGTGGTCGACGATCCCGAATTGCGCGCCGAGGTGCAGTCCGCGATCGACGACGCGAACAAGGCCGTCAGCAAGGCAGAGGCGATCCGTAAGTTCACGATCTTGCCGTTCGACTGGACGGAGGCAACCGGGCAGCTCACCCCGTCGCTGAAGCTCAAGCGCAACGTCGTGCAGAAGGAGTGCGCCGCCGAGATCGCCGCCCTGTACAGCTAACCGATTGCGCAACAATTCCCCGCCTGAGGCGAGGATATGTTGCGCGATCGGGCCGCGTCAGCCGTCGAGGAGCGCCCGGAGTTTGGCGGCGACGGCGTCCCAGCGCCACTCGGCCTGCACCCACTGGCGGCCGGCCTCCCCGAACTTGGCACGCAGCGCAGCGTCGTCCAGCAGTTCGGCGGTGCGATCCGCGATCGCCGCCACGTCCCGGCCGTCGACGAGGTAGCCCGTCTCGCCATCGCGTACCGCCTCGGGCGCTCCACCGGAATCGCCCACCACTACGGGCAGGCCCAGCGCCGATGCCTCCAGGTAGACGATGCCGAGCCCTTCGACGTCCATGCCGGCGCGCCGCGTGCGGCACGGCATGGCGAACACATCACCCGCAGCGTAGTGCGCTGCCAACTCGCCGGCAGGGACGCCGCCCGCGAACACCACATGATCGGCCACGCCGACGCGACGGGCCAGCCGGGCAAGCTCGTCGCGGTAACGACCCCGTCCGACGAGTAGCAGCGCCGCGCCGGGCACCGCGCGGCGGATCGCCGGCAGCGCGCGAATCAGCGCATCCTGCCCTTTGCGCGGCACGAGCCGGGACACGCACACCACGATCGGCCGCCCGCTCAGCCCGTGTCGGGCGCGCACCACCGAGCCGTCCACGCCGGGATGGAATGTCTCGACGTCCACTCCAGGTGTGAGCCGGCGCAGCGTCGCGTGCGGGCCGAGCGCTGGCGCCAGACGTCTAGAGAAGTACTCGCTCAAGTACGTGACCACGTCGCAGGTGCCGCCGATACGCCGCAGCACCTGGCGCGCACCGGGCAGCATCGCCCAGCCGGCCTCATGCCCGTGAGTCGTGGCGACGATCCGCTGCGCACCGGCGCGGCGCAGCGCCGGAGCCAACAGGGCGAGCGGTGCGGCGGCACCGAACCACACGGCGCTGCAACCATGCCTGCGAGCAACGGCCGTAACGCGCCGGCTCGCCGCTGGCGTCGGTAGCAGCAGGCCCGTGTGATGCCGGATCACCGGGAACGGCTGCGCCGAGTCGAACGCGCGCGCGCCGTCATGGTCGGATGCGTAGACGACGATCGAGCCCGGCGGCTGCCGGATCGCCACCTCGTGCACGAACGACTGGATGCCGCCCTGCCGGGGCGGAAAGTCGTTGGTGACGATGAGCGCGCGCCGAACGCGCGAGGTCACGGGTTCTGCCTCGCTGCCGGGCTCATCTGCACGACGGTACGCAGCGCGGCCCCGGCGGAGTGTCCGGCGCACCTAAGCGCGCACGGTCCCGTCGACGCAGCAGCGGGGCGGGCCCTTCTTCGGCACCCGCCCCGCCGGCCTCCTTCCCGGTGACTCTCACGCGAGCCGCGTCGCCCCGGCCCAGTCCCCCATGTCCTGCGACGGATGCACATATCGCACGCCGAGGGCCTCGTCCGCCGCGGACACCGCGAGGTCGTTGCCGACGTAGATCTCGACGTGGCTGATGGGGCTGTACAGGAAGATCAGGTCGCCGGGCAGCAGCTCGTTGTAGGAGACATGCCGGCCGTAGTCGTACTGAGACGACGCCTCGTGGGGCAGGCTGACGCCGCCCTGCTCCCAGGCCATCATCGTCAGCCCGGAGCAGTCGAACGCATTCGGCCCCGCCGCGGCGAACACATACGCCTTGCCGACCTGCGCAACCGCGTAGTTGACGGCCGCCTGGGCCCGCGCGTTCGGTGCCTTGCCGACACCGATGTTGCCCACAGCCTGGGGCACCGTGCCACTGCTCGTGTAGGTCGCCTGCTGTTGCGCGGTCAGGGTGGCGAGGAGATCTTTGAATTTGTTGGTGTCGGCCTGGATCTGCTTTCTTTGCTTGTCGAGTGCGGCCGCTTGGGCCTGCGCGGCTGCGAGCAGCTTGGAAGCTTGCGCCTGCGCGGCCTTGGCCTTCGCCCGGATCGCCTTGATCTGCGCCACAATCTCCGCGCGGTGCGAGGAGATGAGAGTCAGTGTGTCCAGCGTGTCGAGGTAACTCTGCCCGTCGCTACTCGTGAGCAGCGCGCCGGCGTGGCTGAACGACGACGACTCGTACTCGGCCGTGATCGTCTGGCTGAGGCGAGCACGCGCCTTGTCGAAGTTCGCGGCGGCGGCAAGCGCAGTGCGCTGGGCGGTGTCGGCGGCCTTCTGCTCTGCCTTAACCTCGCCTGCAGCCTTGTTGTACTTCTCGGCCAGGATCTCGTTCTGATGCGCGAGCTTGTCGAGTCTCGCCTTGACGTCCTCGATCGTGGGTTGCCCAGGGGTCGCTCCAGCGATGTGTGGCAAGACGACGGCACCCGCCCCGATCAGGGCGGCCAGTGCGGCACCGGCTAGAAGCGATCGAACACGGCTGGGGGTCCGAGTCAACGCCACGGTCGGCGGAACTCCTTCTTCCTCGAACCGCCTACCGGGTTAGCTGACGGGTTCGGGCCGGAAGAAGCCCTACGGCGCGGGGGCGCATCGCGACAGGTCGCGACGAACCACCGTCCCGATTCACCCCGGTACTACTTATGGGTCCCCGGTTCGCTGGCCCCGACGCCCTGCCCCGCATACAGAGTGTCGACACCGCTGCGATTCAGCGGTAACTATCCGTGACCCCCCGGTTTGGGGAGCCAGTGGGCCGGAAAGTCGCGGAAAGGGTATGACACCCGGGACCCGGCAGCAACGACCGGGGGTGACCTATTTTTTGGCGCCGCTTACGCTATATCACGCTGCGTAACAGCAATGATCGGCACGAGCCGTAATGGCGGCACCAGTCCCTGATCTGCCAGGGCGCCGACCGCCTGACGCTCCTCCTCGTCGAAGTGAACGGACGTGCCTGCCTTGCCAAGCAATGCTGTGACAACGCAGTCCGGACAGGCCACGTCACGCACGCGGCAGGTCTCGCAGTCGATGATCACTCGATCGCCTCCGTCGTTTGCTCGGCGTTCGCGACGAGGCTATGCAGCCGTGCTGACAATTTTCTTCCCGCCCGCGCGGCGCGCGATCCGGACCGCTCGCTTCGCTCGGGCCCGTCTCGAGCACCGCTCCGCGCCTTCGGCGCGGGCCGCGTTGCGGGGCGGGGCTCTACGCGCAAGCGCTCATCGCTCGTTGCGCTCGGGGCCCGGTCAGGTCAGGCCGAAGCGTGCCAGCAGCACCGCCGCGTCGGCCGTCCAGGCGCCGGCGCGCCCCACGTCGAGCGCCACCTGCTTGTCCGACGACACCACGAGCAACGGCCGACCGGGCGGCTCGGCCGCCACCACGCGCCGGATCAGGTCGTCGGCGATCTCGTCGGGCGCGCTGAACAGCACCCGCACGCTGCGCGGCGTCGGCGGCATCGCGGGCGGGCGCAGGCCTCCGTCGAACGCGACTGTGATCTCGGCGCCGGAGCGGGCAGCCACCGCCGCGAGTGCGCCGATCAGTCGAGTCCGCTGGTCGGCCAGAGGCAATTCGCCGTATCCGGCTTTGGTCACGTTGTAACCGTCCACGATCAAGTGCGCGTTGGGCAGCGCGAGCAGGGCGTCGAGCGCGGCCGGGTCGCCGACGACGCGGCGCTGCGCGCGGGCCTCCGCCGAGCCGACGGTGTCGGCCGGGCGCATAGGAGGTGCGGGCAACGACAGCTCGCGGCGAATGCCGGCGGCCGCCTCGGTCACCGTGTCGACGAGCAGCCACAGCCGTGCGTCGTCCATATCGCGTTCGACACGCGTGCCACGGCGCGCCGACTCGACCGCGCGTTCCAGCTCGCTGATGCGAGACCGCAACCGGCGGGTCTCCGCCTCTCGGGCGCTCTCGGCTGCCTCCGCGCGGCGCGTTGCAGCCGCGGCGACGGCTTGCGCATCGTCACGCGCACGCTCGACCGCGCGCAGCTCACCGGTGCGGGCGCGCAGCTGCTTGCGCAGGTCGGCAAGCTCCGCCTCGGCCGCGCCCGCCGCGCTCGCCACCGCGGCCTTGCCCTGGGACACTTCGGCCCGCAGCCGCCCTTTGAGCTCGTCGATGCGGGCGCGCAGCTGCGCCACCTCGGCAGCGCCGGCCCGGCTGTCAGCGCGTTCGGCGGCGTGGCGTTCGTTGGCCTCCGCCACGACACGTTGCCAGTCGGTGGGCCGCATCAGGTAGGCGACTACGGCCGTGTCGACCGGATCGGACGCCACGGTGGACTCCCCGTCACGCACAGCCGCCGCGAGCTGCGGCAGCGCCTCCGCGACGGCGTCGGCCACCCGGGAACGGAACACGTCGTCTGCGTCCAAGACCGCGGCCAGCTGGGTTGCCCCCAGGCGCGCCCGCTTCGTCGGAGTGAAGCGAGCGAACGGCCGCAAGGTCGCCGGCACCTCGTCGTGCGGCAGTCGGCCGACAAGATCGGCCGCAATCGTGATCAGCTGCTGGCGGGCAGGCTCACTCAGCACAACGTCGTCGTGCCCGTCCTGCTCACCGGTCATGCGGCGAGGTTACGTCGCGGCGTGTCGCGCGCGCCGTCGCCTTTCCGTCAGACCCTGGACCTACCGTCCAGAGCGTGACGGCAGCGCCCAGCGAAATCATGATCCAGCCGAGCTTCGACGAGCTGGACGAACCACTGCGCGAAACGACGTTCACCGTGGTCGATCTCGAGACGACGGGCGGTGCCGCGGGCTCGGATTCGATCACCGAGATCGGCGCGGTGAAGGTGCGCACCGGCGCCGTCGTAGGCGAGTTTCAAACACTGGTCGATCCGGGCCGGGCGATCGATCCGTACGTGAGCGTGCTCACCGGAATCACCGACGCGATGGTCGCCACCGCGCCACCCGTCGGCGCCGCCGTGCCGGCGTTCCTGGAGTTCGCCCACGGCAGCGTGCTGGTCGCGCACAACGCCCCGTTCGACGTGGGATTCCTCCGTAACGCGTGTACCGCACTCGATGTCGCGTGGCCGCGGTTCGAGGTGATCGACACCGCAGTGCTCGCGCGGCGCATCCTGACCCGCGACGAGGTGCCGAACTGCCGGCTCGGCACCCTCGCGATCTACTTCCATGCCGGAACCGAGCCGGTACACCGTGCGCTGGCCGACGCGCGAGCCACCGTCGACGTACTGCACGGGCTCCTGGACCGGGTGGGCAACCTCGGCGTGCAGTCGCTGCCGGAGCTTCGCGCGTTCACCGCGCAGGTGTCGGACGCGCAGCGGCGCAAGCGGCACCTGGCCGACCACCTGCCGTCTGGCCCTGGCGTGTACGTGTTCCGGGACGCGCGAGGCGAGCCGCTGTACGTGGGCACGAGCCGCAATCTGCGCGCCCGGGTGCGGCAGTACTTCGTCGCCAGCGAGACGCGCAGCCGCATGGGGGAGATGGTCGGACTGGCCGAGCGGGTCGACCCCATCGAGTGCGCCCACCCGCTCGAGGCGCAGGTGCGCGAGCTGCGGCTGATCGCCGCGTACAAGCCGCGCTACAACCGCCGATCGAAATTTCCGGAACGCTCCATGTGGCTCAAGCTCACCGACGAGGCGTTCCCGCGACTGTCCATCGTGCATGAGCGCCGCGACGACGACGCTTCCTACCTGGGCCCGCTGCGTTCGCGCCGCCAGGCCGAATCGGTGCGCGACGCGATCCACGACGCGGTACCGCTGCGTCAGTGCAGCGATCGGTTGTCGCTGCGCCGCGTGGTACGCGCAGCGTGCGCGCTGGCGGGCATCGGGCGCTGCTCGGCGCCGTGCCAGCATCGCGAGTCGCGCTCCTACGCGGAGCTGGTCGAGGTCGTGCGCACGGCGTGGACGGGCGACGTGCGCCCGCTGGTCGACCCGCTGCGCGAACGGCTGGCCCGCCTGTCCGGCGAGCAGCGTTTCGAGCATGCCGCTGTGGTGCGCGACCGGGTCGCCGCCCTGGTGCGGGCCTGTGCGCGCATGCAGCGCCTCGACTCGTTGACATCAATCGCCGAACTGGTCGCGGCGCGCCCCGACGGATCGGGCGGCTGGCAGCTGGCGCTCGTTCGGCACGGTCGCCTCGCCGCCGCGGGGGTCGCGCCGCGGGGCGCGCCGCCGTGGCCGGTCGTCGACGCGCTGCAGGCCACCGCGGAGACGGTCACCCCGCGCGCCGGGCCGCTGCGGGCGGCGCTCGCCGAGGAGACCGACTGCATCCTGCGCTGGCTCGAAGAACCCGGCACCCGACTGATGCTGGCCTCACAGCCCTGGGCATCCCCCGCCTTCGGCGCCGGCGGTATGCGCGCGTTCCTCGGCAGCGATGCGAGCCGTGCCGCCTTCGACCCGTTCGCCGACCGGCGCCACCTGCCGATGTCGCACCGCCCGGCTCGCGCCTCCTAGGATGTGCCGCGTGATCACCGCGATCGTGATGGTATCCGTCGAGACCGACCAGATACCCGAAGTGGCGCAGCAGATCGCCGACATTGACGGCGTAAGCGAGGTGTACTCGGTAGCCGGCGATGCCGACCTCATTGCCGTGGTGCGCGTCCGCGAGTTCGACCAGATCGCCGAGGTGATCGCCGGGCGAATGTCGAAGGTCCCCGGCGTACTACACACGGATACGCATATCGCGTTCCGCGCCTACTCGCGCCACGACCTCGACGCGGCGTTCTCGATCGGGGTCGAATCAGCCGACTGACGCAACGCCGCGCTTCACCTCGCGATGATCTTGGAGTTGCGGTCGCTATCCAGCCACAAGTCCAAGATCACGAGCGGTTGGCCGGCCTCTGTGCCTGCTGGCTGGCCGCCACCCACCGGTCGAGCAGGTCCGCCGCCGCGCCGGAGTCGATCGCGCGTCGTGCCTCGTCGATGCCCTTCGCGATCGCAGTGTCGACTGCGGACGGTGTGTCGATGCCGTCGTGTGTCGCGATGGCCGCCCCGGCGTTGAGGAGCACGGCGTCGCGGGCACCGGCACCGCGCCCGGCCAGGATCTCGCGCACCACACCGGCGTTGTAGGGCCGGTCACCGCCGCGCAGGTCGTCGGGTGTGGCAATGGCGAGCCCGAAGACGCGTGGGTCGACGCTCGTCTCGTGGACGCCGCCGTCGGTGGCTACCCACATGCTCGACGTCGTCGTGGTCGTCAGCTCGTCCAGGCCGTCGTCGCCGCGGAACACGAGCGCGGTGTGGCCGCGCCGGGCGAAGACCTCGGCCATCAACGGTGCCATGCGGCGGTCCGCGCACCCCACGGCAGACGCCGCCGGCTGCGCGGGGTTGGTCAGCGGACCGAGCACGTTGAACGCCGTCGGGACGCCGATCTCGCGCCGCGGCGGCCCGGCATGGCGCATGCCCGGGTGGAAGACCGGCGCGAAGCAGAAGCCGATGCCTACCTCGGTGACCGTCGTCGCCACGCCGGCTGCGCCGAGGTCGATGACGACGCCCAGCTCCTCCAGGACGTCGGCCGAGCCGCACTGTGACGAAGCACTGCGGTTGCCGTGCTTGACCACGCGCCGCCCGGATCCGGCGACCGCCAAGGCGGCCATCGTGGTGATGTTCACCGTGTGGGCGAGATCGCCGCCGGTACCGACGACGTCGACGGCCCGCACGTCGAGCGGTACCCGCGTCGCGCGGGCCAGCATCGTGTCGACCAGCCCGGTCAGCTCGTCGGTCGTCTCACCCTTCGCGCGCAGCAGCACGACGAACGCGGCGAGCTGCGCGGGGGTCGCCGCGCCGCCCATGATCTCGTCCATCGCCCAGGCGGTGTCGGGCGCCTCAAGCGACTCGCCGCGCATCAACGCGCCGAGCACCGCGGCCCAGGTGCGCTTCATCGCACGACAGGGATGCCCGAGATCCGTTTGCGCAGCTGCTCGGCCACTGCTTCGCCCGCTGCGATCGGATCAAGCGGCTGAGTGATCACCCCGTCGGCGAGTGACCAGTGCGCGAGCCACTTGTCGTCCCTGCGGGCAACCAGGACGATGAGCGGCGGGCAGTCGTCGATCTCGAACTTGAACTGCCGCGCCAGCCCCATGCCCCCGGTGGGCTGCGCCTCGCCGTCCAGGATCACGAGGTCGATCTCGCCGAGGTCGATCTGCTCTACGACGGCGGCGCTGGTGGCGCACTCGATCCAGTCGATGCGCGGCACATCCGGGGCCGGGCGCCGTCCTACCGCCGTGCGCACCGCGGCCCGTATCTCGGGCCGGTTGCTGTAGACGACGACAGTCGCCGGAACGCTTGTCTGCGCGGGCATGCGGGCATCGTATCGGCGGCTGGGCGGGCTCGCGGGACACGCCCTACCCCCCTGACTCCGCCCGCCACGCGCACCGCAATAATGCGATCTGTGACCTCGACTGCCAGCGCGCCTCGGTTCGAGTCCGGCCAGGTGCACTCGCTGACGCGGCCCAACCTGGTCAGCGTCGGCACGATCGTGTGGTTGTCGAGCGAGCTCATGTTCTTTGCCGGCCTGTTCGCGATGTACTTCACGATCCGCTCGGTGCACTCCGACCAGTGGCCGATGTGCCTCAAGCCGGTTGGCGCGGTCGGGGCCGCCTGCGACGAGCACGTCAACCTCGCGCTGTGGCACGGCATCCCCGCGTACGCACTGCCGTTCACGATCATCCTCGTCGCGTCGAGCTTCACCTGCCAGTGGGGCGTGTTCGCGGCAGAGAAGGGCGACGTCTTCAAGCTGCGCCGCTGGTTCACGATCACGTTCGTGATGGGCCTGATCTTCGTGCTCGGGCAGGCGAACGAGTACCGGATGCAGGTGAACGACGGCAACACGATCTCGCACACCGGCTACGGCTCGGTGTTCTACCTGACGACCGGCTTCCACGGTTTACACGTCATCGGCGGGCTGCTCGCGTTCATCTTCTACCTGATCCGGACGACGCTCAGCCGCTTCACGCCGGCGCAGGCCACCGCGGCGATCGTCGTCTCGTACTACTGGCACTTCGTTGACGTGGTGTGGATCGGGCTGTTCGCCACGATCTATTTGATCCGATGAATAGCCCCAGAGAGGACGGCCGGGTGAGTCACGACGTGGACGAACTGGGCTTCGAGCCGGCGGTCTCGGCCACCGGCGCGGATCCGGAACGTTCCACGCCCAGGCCGAAGCGGGCACGCAACCGGTTGCGGCGCCGCGTCGCCAGCGGTATGGCACTGCTCGTCGCACTGGGCGCTGTCGGCGGCGTCTACACGGTGTTCGCCGGCTCGTCCGGGGCGAACGACTCAGGCACGAACCAGCAAGACGTCGAAGCCGGCCGCCAGTTGTTCAACACCGCGTGCATCACCTGCCACGGCGCCAACCTCCAGGGCGTGCCGGGCCGCGGCCCGTCGCTGATCGGCGTCGGGTCCGCCGCGGTGTACTTCCAGGTCAGCACGGGGCGGATGCCCGCGTCCGCGCAGGGCGGCAGCATGCCGCGGAAGACCTCGAGGTTCGACCAGCAGCAGATCGACCAGCTAGGCGCATTCGTCGAGTCGCTCGGAGGCGGCCCGCAGGTGCCCACCGGCGATCTGCGGGTACCCGACTCACAGCTGGCCGAAGGTGGCGAGCTGTTCCGGCTCAACTGCGCGGGCTGCCATGGGGCGACCGGCAAGGGCGCGCCGCTTTCCGCAGGCAAGTCCGCGCCGGGGTTGCGCAATGCCAGCGACCAGCAGATTTACACCGCAATGCTGACCGGCCCAGGGAACATGCCGGTCTTCAGCGACAACCAGCTGACCCCCGACCAGAAGAAGGCGATTCTCAGCTACATCCAGACCCTCAAGGCGTCCAAGGACCCGGGTGGGAACGGCCTGGATCGGATCGGCCCCGTGTCCGAGGGTCTCGTGGTCTGGATTCTCGGCATCGGCGCACTGATGATCGTGATCTTGTGGATCGGAGCGAAGACGTGAGCTCGACCGGCCCGGACACCCCGAGCGAGGACGAGCTCCGGGAGATGAGCACCGAGCAGACGATGCTCACCGGGGCGGCCACCGATGGGGTCTACCCAGTACATCGGCGCAACCGCTTTCCGGTGCCCGGCACGAAGGCTGAGAAACGCTCCGAGCGTGCCGTCGCCGCGCTTTTCGCGATCGCGGCGCTGGCCGGCGTGGCGTTCATCGTCGTGTTCATCGCGGCGCCGTGGAACTGGAAGCCGCCGGGAAACAGCCAGAATTTCCGGTTCTACACGCCGCTTTTGGGAGCGCTGCTCGGCATCATGCTGGCCGCTCTCGGCGCGGGT
>DATFRC010000122.1:0-3162 GCA_035263725.1 Jatrophihabitantaceae bacterium
TCGAGGTTCGCGACGGCGTCATCGCCGGGCTGTCCGACCGATTGCCGGCAGGGGCACGGGATGTCGTCGAGCTCGCGGCCGACGAGGTGCTGCTGCCCGGGCTCGTCGACACGCACGTCCACGTCAACGAGCCCGGTCGCACGGAATGGGAGGGGTTCGCGTCCGCCACTCGGGCGGCAGCAGCCGGCGGCGTGACGACGCTGATCGACATGCCGCTGAACAGCGTGCCGCCCACCGTCGACCCGCGGGCGCTTTCCATGAAGCGAACGGCAGCCGAGGGGCAGTGCCACATCGACGTCGGCTTCTGGGGCGGCGCGGTTCCGGCGAGCCTCGGTCACCTTCGGGTATTGCACGACGAGGGCGTGTTCGGCTTCAAGGCGTTCCTCGTCCACTCGGGCGTCGATGAGTTCGCCCCGCTTTCCGACGCGCAGCTCCACGACGCGATGAAGGAGATCGCCGACTTCGACGGGCTGCTCATCGTCCACGCCGAGGACCGCGCATTAATAGGCGAAGCGCACGGCCGGGCGTACCGCGACTTCCTCGCGTCGCGGCCTGCGGAGGCTGAGCTCCGCGCCGTCGAGCGGGTTATCGGCGGTGCGCGGGCAACGGGGCTGCGGGTCCACATGTTGCACCTCGCGAGCGCAACCGCGCTGCCGGCGGTGGCCGCGGCGCGGGCCGACGGCCTGCGTGTCTCGGGCGAGACGTGTCCGCACTATTTGACGTTCACCGCGGAGGAGATCGGCGACGGCGCGACACAGTTCAAGTGCTGCCCGCCTATCCGCGACGCCGGCCACCGCGTGGCGCTCTGGCAGGGCCTCGCCGACGGCGTCATCGACGCGATCGTCAGCGACCACTCGCCGGCGCCGCCGGAGCTCAAGCGGCTCGGCGACGGCGACTTCGGTGCCGCCTGGGGCGGCATCGCGTCGCTGCAGTTGGGGCTGCCGATCGTCTGGACGGGCGCGAGAGCACGCGGCTTCGGTCTGGCGGACATCGTCCGGTGGATGGCCGCGCAGCCGGCCGAGCGGGCCGGGCTGCGCCGCAAGGGCCGCATCGCGGTTGGCGCCGACGCGGACCTCGTGGCGTTCGCTCCGGACGAGACGTTCACCGTCGATCCTGCACGGCTGCACCACCGGCACCCCATCACGCCGTACGCGGGGCGCGGGTTGACGGGCGTCGTCCGGCGCACCTGGTTGCGCGGGCGACCCGCAGGCGACCGCCCGCAAGGCCGACTGCTCGTCCGAGGCGAGGCGTGATGGGCACCGGCTTCCGCATCCTGCCCGATCTTGCGGTGCGCACGCTCGGGGGCAGTGTGGTGTGGGCCACCGACGAGTCGTTCGCCGAAAGGCAGAACCTGATCCTGGCGCGGCCCCCGACCTTCGATGCCGACTCGTTCGGGCACCGCGGCAAGGTTTACGACGGCTGGGAGACCCGTCGCCGCCGCGCGCCCGGAAACGACGCCGCGATCGTGCGGCTCGCTGCGCCCGGCATCATCCACGGAATCGTCATCGATACCTCGTGGTTCAAAGGCAACTTCCCACCGGAGGCATCGGTCGAGGCCGCGTGCGTCGACGGCTACCCGTCTGTCGACGAACTGCTCGACGCCACCTGGCATCCGATGCTCGGCCGCACGGCAATCGAGGGTGATGCCGAGAACGCCTTCCAGGTGACGTCCCGCAGTCGGTGGACACACGTGCGGTTGTCGATCTACCCAGACGGCGGAGTGGCGCGACTTCGCGTTCATGGCGAGGTCATCCCCGATCCGGTCCGGTTGGAGATCGGCACTGTCGATCTCGCGGCGGTGGAGAACGGAGGTCGGGTTATCGCCTGCTCGGACAGGTTCTACGGCTCTCCCAACAACCTGATCTCGCCCGGCCTGGCTCGTGCGCCGGGTGACGGCTGGGAGACGGCGCGGCGCCGCGACGCCGGCAACGACTGGGTCAGCGTGCAACTCGCTGGCGAAGGCCGGGTGCGGCTGGCCGAGCTCGACACGTCCTACTTCCTGTACAACGCTCCGGGCTGGGCCACCCTGCGCGGCCGCGGGTCCGGCGACTGGGCGGAGCTGCTGCCGCGCACGCGATTGCAGCCGGACACGCGGCACCAGTTCCTGCTCGACGAGGCACCACCGGCCATCGAGGTGCGCCTTGATATCTACCCGGACGGTGGCCTGGCGCGACTGCGGCTGTTCGGCGAGCTGACCGATGCCGGGCGCCGCGATGTTCGCCTTCGCTGGTCGGCCGCCGCGCCATAGAGATTCCGACCTGGCCGCCTCGTCGTTCAGGTGCGTTGCTGGCCGAGTGGGTCGAGCGCTCGAGCATCTACATCGTCGTGGTCGGTGGTGATGCTGAGTTCGCGCCACGTGGCGTCGGCCGCAGCGCGAGCGTCTGCAGCCGCAGCGGCGTAGGTGACCGCGTCAGTGCCGACAAGCAGGCGCAGCGGCGGGTTGTCCATCGCCGCGATCTGCAGCACGAGTTCGGCGACCTTCGCGGGATCACCGGCAGCGGCTGCGGCACCTTGCCGGACGATCTCCGCGAGCGCACCGACCGTCGGATCTCGGCCAGCTGGCCCTCCAGCCGCAGCCGGTGCAGCCCCAGGCGCACCTCCGGCCGGGCGGCCAGCACGAACCGCAGCTCGTCGGGGGCCCGCAATAGCAGCAGCTCCAGCTGCTGCAGCACCTCCGGACCCAACTCGTGCACGTCGTCGATCACCAGCCAGATCCGCTCATCGAGCGGCGCCAGATCCTTCAGCAACCGCTCCACGAGCGCCCACCCGTCCAGATGAGGCGCCGCAGTCAGCACCCGCACCAGGAGAGCTCCCGGGCCTGTCCGGCGCAGCGCGGCCAGGACCGATAGCCAGAACCGCTGCGGCTCCCGCTCGCCGCGCCCGGCCGGCACCCACGCGGTGCGCTGCTCCAGGCCCGCCGTGCTGATCCAGGACCGCAGCAGCACCGTCTTCCCGCTGGCCGCCGGTGCGGACACGACCGTCACCTGAGCTGTGCCGAGCCGCCTGAACAGCCGGGGACGAGATACAACGCCCCCCGCGCCAGTTTCAGCGGCGCCGCCCGCAACGGCGTCCGCTCCGGCAACGGACTCCATAGGCCCCGATCATCGCACCACGCCGGCCGGCTGTGTCCGAGTGCAGCGCGCTAGAACGAACGGGGCGAGT
>DATFRC010000123.1:0-16139 GCA_035263725.1 Jatrophihabitantaceae bacterium
GGCGAGCGCGCACCAAGTACCGGTGGTGCCCCGTGGCGCGGGTTCGGGGCTGTCCGGCGGTGCCACCGCGGTGGACGGTGGCCTCGTCCTCAGCCTGGAGAAGATGCGCGCCGTCGAGGTCGACCCGGCGATGCGGGTAGCAGTCGCCCAACCCGGAGCGCTGAACGTCGAGGTCAAGAAGGCTGCCGCCGAGCGCGGGCTGTGGTATCCACCTGACCCGTCCTCGTTCGAGATGTGCTCGATAGGCGGCAACGCGGCGACGAACTCAGGTGGGTTGTGCTGTGTGAAGTACGGCGTCACCACCGATTACGTGCTGGGAATGCAGGTGGTCCTCGCGGACGGTACGGCGGTGCGGCTCGGCGGTCCACGGATCAAGGACGTCGCAGGGCTGTCGCTCACCAAACTGTTCGTGGGCAGTGAGGGCACGCTCGGGGTGATCACCGAGCTGACGCTGCGCCTGCTTCCGGCGCAGCCGCCGATGTCCACGCTGGTGGCGTGCTTCGACTCGGTAGAGGAGGCGGCGCAGGCCGTTCTCACGATCGTCCAGCAGCTGCGCCCGTCAACCCTCGAGCTGATGGACAACGCCTCCATCAACGCCGTCGAGGACTACGTCTCCATGGGTCTGGACCGCACCGCTCGCGCGCTGCTGCTCGCCCGCTCCGATGCCCCGGGAGCCGCCGCCGCACACGAGATCGCGATCGTGCAGGAGGCCTGTACGTCCTGCGGTGCCTTCGAGCTGTACACCACGGATGACCCCGACGAGGGCGAGGCGTACGCGGCCGCTCGGCGTGCGGCGTTTCCGGCCTTGGAGCGCAAGGGCAATCTGCTGCTCGAGGACGTCGGCGTGCCGCTGCCGCAACTGCCCGCACTGGTCGCCGGGGTCGAAGCGATCGCCAAGGAGCAGGACGTGTTGATCGCCGTCGTCGCGCACGCCGGCGACGGCAACACACACCCGCTGATCGTCTTCGACGCCTCGAACTCCGACGAGTCGACCCGCGCGCAGAAGGCGTTCGGCCAGATCATGGACCTGGCAATCTCCCTCGGCGGCACGATCACCGGCGAGCACGGCGTCGGCCGGCTGAAGAAGGCGTGGCTGCCCGCCTACCTCGGCGCAGACGTCATGGAACTGTCCCAGCGGATCAAGCACGCCCTCGATCCGCAGGGCATCCTCAATCCCGGTGCGGTGCTGTAACGAGCACGCCGTCAGTGCCTCAAGCGCCGGAGCACGACGATGAGGAGGATGAGCACGAGGAGCGGTGCCACGGCGCGCTTCGCCACTGCCGGGCCGGCGGTGCGCACCAGATCGATCGGTGGCGCCTCGGCGGACTTTGCCGTCGCGGCCTTCGTCGCCCCCTGCGTATCGGACTCAGCTGACGTTGCGGCGCCGGACGGGCCACTGAGCTGTCTGGCCAGACAATCGGCGAACTGCCCGATCAGCTTGTTGCTGACGTCGGCAATCAGGCCGCGGCCGAACTGCGCGGGCTTGCCGGTAATCGACAGGTCGGTGACGACCTCGACACGGGTATGGTCGCCGTCCGCCGCCAGTGACGTGGTCACCTTTGCCGCCGCGGTGCCGTTACCCCGCGTGTCGCGGCCCTGGGCGTCCATGACCGCGCGGTGCGCGGCCTCGTCCTTCTCGATGAAGCTCGCCTTGCCCCGGTACTGGAGCGCGATCGGTCCGACCCGCACCTTGACGGTCCCGGTGAACGAGTCGCCGTCGACGCTCTCGAGTGTGGCGCCCGGCATGCACGGCGCGACCCGCTCGATGTCGAGCAGGACACGCCACGCCTCGTCGACGCCGACCGGCACCGTGAACGATTGCTCGAGCTGCATCAGATGCTCGCCGCGGCAAGAACGGCCCGGCGCGTCAGCACCCGGGCGAGGTGCTCGCGATAGTCGGCGCCCCCCGACACGTCACTCGGCGGGTGGGTGCCTTCGGCGGCGTGCTCGCTCGCTGCCCGGACGGCGTCCGCCGAGGCGTCCGCCCCGGCCAGCGCACTCTCGACGGCGGACGCGCGCAACGGCGTGGATCCCATGTTGCTGAGCCCGACCCGTGCCTCGCCGACCGAGCCATCCGAACGCCGAACCGCGGCTGCCACCGCGACGATCGCCCACGCCTGCGCCACCCTGTTGAACTTCTCGTAGTGGGTTGTCCAGCCCGCGCCGAGCTTGGGAACGCGTACCGCTGTGAGCAGCTCGTCCGGCGCCAAAGCCGTCGTGAAGTAGTCGACGAAGAAGTCGCGTGCCGGGACAGTACGCGAGCCGGACGGGCCGACGACCTCGAGCGAAGCGTCCAGCGTCAGCGCAACAGTGGGCAGGTCGGCTGCCGGATCGGCGTGTGAGAGCGAGCCGCCGAGCGTGCCGACATGGCGCACCTGCGGATCGCCGACCGTCGCCGCCGCCTGCGCGAGCAAGGGTGCGTGCTGCGCCACGAGCGGATCACGCAGCACCTCGTCGTGCGTTGTCATCGCGCCGATCACGAGCGCATCGCCGTCGTCGCGTACTCCACGCAGCGAGTTGATGCGGCCCAGGTCGACCAGTGTCGACGGGTGGGACAACCGCATGCGCAACACCGGCAGCAGCGACTGCCCACCGGCCAGCACCTTGCCGTCCTCTCCGGCTGCTGCCAGCGCTGCCACCGCATCGTCCACTGTGGACGGTCGGACATAATCGAACGCCGCCGGGATCATTCCGAGCCTCCTTGCACAGCGCGCCATACTCGTTCCGGGGTGCAGGGCATTCGCACGTCGGTCACGCCGAACGGGCGCAGCGCGTCGACCACCGCATTCACAACGGCCGGGGTGGCCGCGATGGCGCCGGTCTCGCCAACTCCCTTGACGCCAAGGGGATTGGTCGTGGCCGGGCTGACCGTGCGGTCGGTCGTGAACGACGGCAGGTCGAGCGCGGACGGCACCAGGTAGTCGACCAGCGTGCCGGTCGTCAGGTTGCCGTCGTCGTCGAATACCGCCTCTTCGTACAGCGCCTGAGCGATTCCGTGGGCGACCCCGCCGTGCACCTGGCCGTCGACGATCAGGGGATTGATCACCGTCCCGACGTCGTCGACGCAGACGTACTTGCGAATCGTCGTGCGCCCGGTCTCGGTGTCGACGTCGACGGCACACAGGTGCGTGCCGTGCGGGAACGACAGCGCCACCGGGTCGTACGTCGCCTCGGCGTCCAGGTTCGGCTCGACGCCCTCGGGCATGTCATGCGCCGCGAACGCCTCGAACGCCAGCTCCTGGATGGTCTTCTCGGCGCCGGGCGAGCCCCGCACACTGAATTTGCCGTCCGCGAACTCGATATCGTCCTCGCTGGCTTCGAGCAGGTGGGCCGCCACGCGCTTCGCCTTCTCCACGACCCGCAACGCGGCGTTGGAAACGGCGACGGCACCGACCGCCGCCGAGCGCGACCCATACGTGTCCCAGCCCCGCGGTGAGGTCTGCGTGTCACCGTGCAGTACCTCGACGTCCTCGAACGGGACGCCGACCCGGTCGGCGACGATCTGACTCCACGTCGTCTCGTTGCCCTGACCGTGCGGACTGGTGCCCGTGACGACCTCGACCTTGCCGGTCGGCAGCACCCGCACGGTGGCCTGCTCCCAGCCCCCGCCTGCGTAACGAAGCGCACCCAGCAGCCGCGACGGCGCCCAGCCGCACAGCTCCGAGAACGTCGATATGCCCAACCCGAGCTGCACCGTGTCGTGCCGGGCGCGCCGCTCGGCCTGCTCCTTCTTGAGCTCGTCCCACTGGATCAGTTCCAGCGCCCGGTCGGTCGCTGCCTCGTAGTTGCCGCTGTCGTAGGTGATTCCGGTGACCGTGGTGAACGGGAACTCGTCGTGTGAGATCCAGTTCTTGCGGCGCAGCTGCATCGGATCCATGCCGAGTTCGGCGGCCAGCTCGTCGACGATCCGTTCGATAGCGAACGTTGCCTCGGGTCGCCCGGCACCGCGGACCGCGTCGGTCGGTGTCTTCGTGGTGAATACGCCGTCGCATACAAACCGGTAGGCGTCGAACTTGTAGATCCCGTTGAACATGAACGCGCCGAGGATGGGTATGCCCGGCGTGATCAGACGGGCGTAGGCGCCCATGTCGGACAGGATGTGCACGTCCAGACCGGTGAGGCGCCCGTCCTGAGTGGCGGTGATCGTGATGTCCTGGATCTGGTCGCGCCCGTGATGGCAGCTCATCATCGATTCGGAGCGGGACTCGGTGTACTTGACCGGCTTACCTACCCGGCGGGCGACCAGCGTGGTCAGGAACTCCTCGGGCGTGACCTGCAGCTTGCCGCCGAAGCCGCCGCCGACGTCCGGGGCGATCACGCGGATCTTCTGTTCGGGGATGCCCAGAGACAACGACATCAGCGTCCGCAGGACGTGCGGTATCTGCGTGGACGACCACACGGTCACACCGTCGCCTTCGGGAAGCACGACCGTGGAGCGGGGTTCCATGAACGCCGGGATGATCCGCTGCTGCCGGAACCGCCGGGTGACAGTCACCTCGGCCTCGCGCAGCACGTCTTCGATGGGGCGCCCGCTGCCGGCCGCGCCCGACTCGAAGGCCCACGTGTACGACTTGTTCGACGACAGCTCCGGGTGCACGCGGGGCGCGTCGTCAGCCAGCGCGGCCTCCATGTCGAGGATTGGTGCGAGCGGCTCGTAGTCGACGTCGATCGCCTCGAGCGCATCCTGCGCCTCGGCCTTGGACCGGGCTACGACCGCGGCGACCGCCTCGCCGACGTGGTTCACCTGATCGACCGCGATGCTCGGATGGTTCGGCACCACAGTGTCTTCGGTAACGGGCCAGACACACGGGATCGAGCCCTGGACGTCCTTGAAGTCCTGCCCAGAGAAGGCCGCGATGACACCGGGGCGTTGCCGCGCGCCGGACACGTCGATGCTCGTGATCCGGGCGTGCGCCACGGGGCTGCGCAGGATCGCCATGTGCAGCATGCCCGGCAGTGTCAGGTTGTCGGTCCACATGGTGCGGCCGGTGACGAGGCGCGCGTCCTCCTTGCGCTTGCGGGCCTGCCCGATCTCGGCGGGTCGTTCTGCCGTCGCGGTCATGACCTCACCATCGCCTTCGCGGCGCTCTGCACGGCCCGGACGATGTTCTGGTAGCCGGTGCACCGGCACAGGTTGCCCTCGATGCCCTGGCGCACGTCCGCTTCCGTCGGGTTGGGGTTCTCACGAAGCAGGTCGCATGCGGACATGATCATTCCTGGCGTGCAGAACCCGCACTGCAGCGCGTGCTCGTCGTGGAAGGCCTGCTGCACCGGATGCAGCGCGCCGTCCCCGTCGGACAGCCCTTCGATCGTGGTGACTTCGCGACCGTCGGCCTGTACGGCCAGCAGCGAACAGCTCTTTACGCTGCGGCCATCCACCGCAACGGTGCATGCGCCACAGTTGCCGGTGTCGCAGCCCACCACAGTGCCGACCTTGCCGAGCCGCTCTCGCAGGTAGTGCACGAGCAGCATCCTCGGTTCGACGTCATCCCGGTACGCGACCCCGTCCACCTTCACGTCGACCTGCGTCATGGGACCTCCCGCGCCATGAGGTTTGTGTGGTCACCACACAAGTCCCAGAAGCGCGACGGGTCAAGCCTCCGCGATTATCTGCACCAGCCGCTCAACGGCAGCGAGGCTGTGCCCGGCGATCAGCTGGTCGATGTGCGGCAGCGCGGCGACCATGCCGCCGGTGATCGGTTGATATCCGGGCTTGCCTTTGTGCGGATTCACCCAGACGACGGCGTGCGCCAGCCGGGCGAGGCGCTCCACCTGCGCGCCGAGCTGAGTGGGATCGCCGCGCTCCCAGCCGTCCGAACAGAGGACCACGACCGCGCCACGGGCGACGCCGCGCTGCCCCCACTGGTCGAGGAACACCTTGAGCGCATCGCCCAGCCGGGTGCCACCGCTCCAATCCGGGATGGCCGCCGCGGCGGCGCGCAGGGCCACGTCCGGGTCACGAGCGCGCAGCTCCCGGGTGATCCGGGTAAGCCGCGTCCCGAGCGTGAAGACCTCGGTGTTGAACGGTGCGGCGCGGACCGCGGCATGCGCGAAGCGCAGCAGTGCGTCCGCGTACGGCTCCATCGAGCCGCTGACGTCGGCGAGCACGACCAGCCGGCGCGGCTTGCGCCGCCTGGCCCGGTGCGCGAGGCGGGTCGGCTCGCCGCCCTGGCGCAGCATGCCGCGCACGGTCCGCTCCAGGTCGACGCGGCCGTTGCGGGCCCGACCATACCGCCGGGTACGGCGACGCCCTACGCGCGGCGCGAGCAGAGCGAGCATCCGGCGCACTTCATCCCGTTCCGCGGCGCTGAGCGCGGCGAGGTCGCGATGCCGCAGCACCTCCTGCCGGCTCGCCCGGCCGACGAGCTGCGCATCGCCGCCTTCGCCCGTGCCCTCGTCCTCGTCCGCCTCGAGCGGGACAGCGCGCAGCCGGGTGACGACGCGGGGTGGGCGCACGATCGGGACCCGACCGAAGTACGCGGCGAACGCGGCGTCGTAGCGGGCGATGTCGGCCGGGTCGCCGCACAGGGTGAGCCGGCCTACCCAGTAGGTGTCGACGGGCGATGCCACGTCGAGGTGATCCAGGGCGGTGACCATGGCCTGCACGCGGTCGGGCGTGGCCGGCACGCCGGCGTGCCGCAGCGTGCGGGCGAAGCCCAACACGATCCCGAGCGTTGCGGCAGTCATCCGGTCAGCTCGGCAAGCACTGTTTCTCGCGCTCGCACCGCGTCTTCGTGATACTTCAGCACCGCGCCGAGCGTCGCTGCCGCGTTGTCGGCATCCAGGTACCGGGCGCCGAGCAGGTGCAGCGCCAGGGCCCAGTCGAGCGACTCCGCCACCCCCGGCGGCTTGAGCAGGTCGGCCTCGCGCAGCCGGGCGGTGACCCGGGCGACGTCTCGGGCCAGCCGTTCGGCGACCTCCGGCAGGCGCCGCTGCAGGATCGCCACCTCGCGCTCATAGGACGGGTGGGCCAGCCAGTGGTAGAAGCAGCGTCGTTTCAGTGCGTCGTGCACCTCACGCGTCCGGTTGGACGTCAGCACCACCAGCGGCGGCGTCTCGGCGCGGATCGTGCCGATCTCCGGGATCGTCACCGCGTTGTCGGCCAGCACCTCCAGCAGGAACGCCTCGAACTCGTCGTCCGCGCGGTCGATCTCGTCGACGAGCAGCACGCACGGCGCCTGCTCGATCGCCTGCAGAATCGGGCGCGCGACGAGGAAGCGCCGGTCGTACAACGACCGCTCTAGCTCGTCCGGGTCACGCCCCTCGGCGGCGCGCAGGTGCAACACCTGGCGTGGGAAGTCCCAGTCGTAGAGTGCCTGCGCTGCGTCGATGCCCTCGTAGCACTGCAACCGGACGAGCGGGGCGTCAAGCACCTCGGCCAGCGCACTGGCCAGGCTCGTCTTGCCCACCCCGGCGTCGCCCTCCAAGAAGAGCGGCCGATGCATGCGCAGCGCCAGGAACGCCGCCGTGGCAAGCCCTTCGTCGGGCAGGTAGCCGGTGCGCTCCAGGGCGTCGGCCAGCGCCTGCGGGCTGGTGGTCGCTTCGTCCACGTGTCTAGTGTCCCGCGCGGCGCGCTATCAGGTAGCAGCGCCGGGACGGATACTCGACAGCCGGGTCGGGATCGCGGACCAACCGGGCGTGCTCGGCGAACCCGGACGCGCTCAGATCGGCCGCGACGTCATCGGGGTGCAGGAAGTGCATGGTGAGCTGGATGCGCTGGCCGAGGAACTCATCCTCGTCGACGGCATCGCCCGGCTGGTGGCCCGCGTCGCTGACGTGAAACGCGATCATGACGGTGCCGCCAGGCCGGATCACGCGGCCCAATTCACGGCAGGCAGCGCGCCGGTCCGCCTGGGAAAGGTGAATGATCGAGTACATCGCGACCGCGCCGCCCCAGGCACCGTCCGCGACCGGCAGCTCGAGCATCGACGCCGTCTGGAACGCGAGCTGGGGGTAGCGCCGCCGGGCGATGTCGATCATCGCCGGCGACAGGTCGATGCCCGTCATGTCACAACCCAGCCCGTCCAGGTGGCCCGCCACGTGCCCCGGCCCGCAGCCGACATCGCCAACCAGCAGTCCGCGGGGCACCAGCTCCGCGAACGCGGCCAGTAGCGCCCGGTCGAAAGGCTTGCCGGCCAACTCGCCGGCGATCTGCTTCTCGTACTCGCCGGCTACGGCGTCATAGCCGGCGCGCACCGCGTCACTCATATCCGCCACGCTAACCTGACCTCGTGCCGCGTCGGCCGACCCGTACCGCTCCGACCGTCATCGTGCACGGCTGGCAAGGAAACGAGCCGTCGCACTGGCAGACCTGGCTCGCTGCGCAGCTTTCCGGCACCGGCCGCGACGTGCGTTATCCCTCGCTGCCTGACGTCGACACGCCGCGGCTCTCCCCGTGGCTTGCCGCGCTTGACGGCACGCTCGACGGGCTGCCCGACGACGGATTCGACGTGGTCTGCCATTCCCTGGGCGTGCTGCTATGGCTGCATCATGTGCGGGCCGGTGCCGGGCCACGGCCGGCTCGGGTGGTGCTCGTGGCGCCGCCGTCGCCACGGACCCCGATACCCGAGCTCGCACCTTTCCTGCCCGTCCCCTTGGACGTCGACCTGGTGCGGCACGCGGCGGACGGCACCGTGCTGGTGTGCTCGGACAACGATCCGTACTGCCCCGAAGGCGCCGCAATCGCGTACGGCAGGTCGCTCAAAATGGCGACCACGGTGCTGCCCGGACTGCGGCACATCAACGTCGAGGCGGGATTCGGCCCTTGGCCTGCGATGCTCGACTGGTGCGGACGCGACAATCTCGCGTTCACCGGGTGAAGATTGCTAGCAAGTCGTAGACGATGCTCGTCGCGGCAAGTGCGGTCAGCTGCGCGTGATCGTAGGCGGGCGACACCTCGACGACGTCGGCGCCGACGACAGGCAGATCAGCCAGCCCGTACAGGAACAGCTGTAGCTCACGGGTGGTGAGCCCGCCCGGTTCGGGCGTGCCGGTGCCCGGTGCATGAGCGGGGTCGAGCACGTCGATGTCGATGCTGATGTACACAGCATGGCTGCCGACCCGTTCGCGCACCCGATCGAGAGCGGCGTCGATTCCCCCGCGAGCCACGTCGAGCGTCGACACCGTGGCGAATCCGAGGCGGCGGTCGTCGTCGAAGTCGGTGCGGGCGTAGACGGAGTTGCGGACGCCGACGTGCGCGCAGTGGTCGAGCGCGAGCAGCCCTTCCTCGGACGCTCGGCGGAACGGCGTGCCATGCGTGTACGGCATCCCGAAGTAGGTGTCCCACGTGTCGAGGTGTGCGTCGAAGTGGATCAGGGCGACCGGTCCGACCCTGCCGTGCACCGCGCGCAGCAGCGGCAGTGCCACGGTGTGGTCGCCGCCGAGCGCGACGATGCGATCAGCCTTGCCGTACAGGGTGTTTGCAGCGGCCTCGATCTGGCTTACTGCCTCCATGATGTTGAACGGGTTGGCGCTCACGTCGCCGGCGTCGGCCAGTTGGAGGATCGTCCACGGCTCGACTTCCAGGCCGAGGTGGTAGGGACGCAACAGCTTGGACCCGGCACGGATCGCCTCCGGTCCGAAGCGCGCCCCGGGCCGGTAGGAGGTACCCGAGTCGAACGGGACGCCGAGCACGGCTGCGTCCGCGTGCGAAACCTCGTCCAGGCGGGGCAGCCGGGCGAACGTCCCCGGGCCGGCAAACCGCGGAACCTGCCGAGCATCGGGAGGGCCCAGCACATTGATCGCTGCACCGGTCGACTCGCGCTCCCCCTCCGGGGGAGCACTCGCAACCGGTCGCTCGCTACGCTCGCTGGCAAGCTCGCTTCGCTCGCCGCCGTGCTCGGTCATTCGCTGCCCCTTTGCCTCGCTCGGTAGGCGGCGACGTGTTGCCGGTTGCCGCAGTTGCCGGTGTCGCAGTAGATGCGCGAGCGGTTGCGCGTCAGATCGACGAGCACGGCGTCGCAGTCCGCGGCGGCGCAGATGCGCAGCCGGTCCAGCTCGCCGGACCGGATCATATCGGCGAGGGCCATGCCGGCCTCTGCGGCGAGCCGATCGACGAGCGGCGCGTCCAGTGCGGTGACGTGCAGATGCCAGCCCCAGCCGTCGTGATCGATCAGCCAGGGACGCGCGTGCGCGTCTCGCAACAGGCCATTGGCGAGCGCCACGACGGCATCGATATCGGCGGCCTGCCAGGCGGCACGCAGTTTCGGCCGCAACGCACGGACCTGCCGCAGCTCGGCCGCGGTGTGGTCCCGGCGTCCCGAGAAGCCGTGCTTGTCCAGGAAGACCTCGAGGGCGCCGAGGTCGGTAAGCATCTCCTCGCCCCGCGAGGCGGTGTTGACGAGTGCGGCGGCGGCCACGATATCTCGTGCCGTGTCATGACTTAGAACCATGTTGACTCCTGACGGGGGTCCGCCTAGCGTCACGTGCTAACACACTACTAGAACCTGACGGGAGTGGTCATGGGATACGGCTGCGCGCTGCTGGCCGCATTCCTGTTCGGGGTGAACGGAAGCGTGGCCAAGGTGGCCCTGGGTGCCGGGATCACGCCCGCGCAGCTGACCCTGTTCCGGACGCTGTCCGCCGCACTGGTAGGCGGCGTCGTGCTGCTCGTCACCGACCGCGGCGCGCTCCGGTTGAGCCGCCGCGAACTCATCCACTCTGCCGTCCTGGGCATCGTCGGCATGGCGCTTGTGCAGTGGCTCTACGCCGTCGCAATCGAGCGACTGCCTGTCGGCGTCGCGCTGCTCATCGAATTTACAGCCGTACTGATGGTTGCGGTCGTCGGGCGGGTCTTCTTCGCGGAGAACGTGCGGCCTCGACTGTGGCTGGCGATCGGCTTCGTGCTGGTCGGCCTCGCCGTGGTTGCCAAGATCTGGTCCAGCGATCTGGCGCTGGCCGGAGTGGGCATCGCCGGGCTCGCCGCCGTGGCATTCGCCACGTATCTCATGCTCGGCGAACGGCTGGTGACGCGCACGTCACCGCTGGCGTCGGCGTTCTGGTCGATGCTGTTCGCCGCACTGTTCTGGTCGGTGTTCAGCAGTTGGTGGACGATCGACCCCGCGGTGCTGACCCGCCGCGTCTCACTGGGTGGCCACCTCGCGGGCACCGCGCTGCCGGTGTGGGCACTGCTGTGCTACGTGATGGCGCTCGGGTCGTTCGTGCCGTTCTTGCTGGACTTCATTGCACTGTCCCGGCTGGGCGCCACGCCGATGGGCGTCGTCGCGACGACAGAGGTGCTGTTCGGCTTCGCCGTGGCCTGGATGTGGCTGGGCGAGACGCTCGATACGCCGCAGGTCATCGGAGCGTTCCTTGTGATCGCGGGAGTGATTGTGGCCCAGACGGCCCGCCACCGGACGCCGGCATTCGCGGACTGATCAACGCCTGCGCAGCCGGCGCGTCTGGATGGCGCGTTCCGCCAACTCGTCGTCCGGCGGGTAGCCCACTGCTACGAGGGTGAGCCCGTGCGGCGGCGCGACACCGACTTCGCCGGCCCGATCAGTGCGTTCGAGCAGGGACGCCGGCCACGCCTCATCTCGCCCGCCCTCGCCCACGGAAAGGAGCGCGCCGACCAGGGAGCGCACCATAGAGTGGCAGAACGCGTCGGCCTGCACCGTACAGGCGATCTCGTCACCTTCCCGCGTCACCTCGAACGCGTCGATGTGACGCACCGACGTGGCACCTTCCCGGTACCGGCAGAACGCCACGAAGTCGTGCTCGCCGAGCAGCTTCGCCGCCGCGCGGGCCATTGCCTCGACGTCGAGCGATCGCGGCCGGCTCAGAACGTACCGACGGCGCAAGGGATTGATCACGCCATCGCATATCCGGTACACGTATCGGCGCCACAGTGCGGAGAAGCGTGCGTCGAACTCCCCCGCTACGGCCTGCGCCGCGGTGACCCGGACGTCGGGAGGAAGCACACCGTTCAGGCGCCGCGGCTCGGGCACCACCGGCAGATCGGCATGCGCCACCTGTCCGGTCGCGTGCACGCCGGCGTCGGTACGCCCCGCGACGGTCAGCGCAGCAGGTACCCGGACGATTCGCGTCAGCGCCTCGGAGAGGACGCCCTGGACGGTGCGCGTGCCGGGCTGCGCCGCCCAGCCGGAGAAGTCCGTCCCGTCGTAGCCGATGTCGAGCCGGATTCGAACGAGCCCGCCGCCCTCATGAGGCGCGGCGGGCTCGGCACGCTCAGGCGTTACTGTCCTCGTCGGCGGACTCCTCCTGTGCCGGCGGCACCGAGAATCCGGCCGCTTCCGCATCGTCCGCCGTCGCGAACCACACCTCGGCTGCGGCGTCGTCGTAGGTTTCCGAGCCCGGCGCGTAGTAGAACTTCGAGTCCTCGTTGCCCTTGATCGGGAAGCCGTCGGGCTGCCCGCCGTCGTCCAGCGGGGCATGCGAGCCGTCGCCGTACGGCGCTTCCTCGGTGCTGGCCGACTCCTCGACCGCCTCTGGCTCTACGGCTTCGTCGGTCGCGTCGTCGCCGCTAATGACCACCTGGGACACCGCATCGGCCGCCACTGAGGCGGCAGTCGGCGATTCGTCCTTGGCCTCCTCGGCGATCTCCGCGGTGCGCCCGCGCGCTGCCTTGCGAGGAGCGGACTTCGTCCCGCGAGCCCGCTCCCCTTCTCGCACGGCCGACTGTGCGGTGGTGAGCGCCTCGACCAGTTCGATCGAAGCCATCGGGGCGTTGTCGCCCTTGCGCGGCCCCAGCTTCACGATGCGGGTGTAGCCACCCGCCCGCTCGACGTAGTTCGGCCCGATCTCCGCGAACAGCTTGTGCACCACGTCCTTGTCGCGGACGACCCGCATGACCTGGCGCCGGGCGTGCAGGTCACCTCGCTTGGCGAACGTGATGAGCCGCTCGGCCAGCGGGCGCAGCCGCTTTGCCTTGGCCTCGGTGGTGGTGATCCGGTCGTGCTCGAACAACGACGTCGCGAGGTTCGCGAGCATCAGCCGTTCGTGCGCGGGGCCGGCGCCGAGGCGATGGCCCTTGGAGGGCGTGGGCATGTAGATACTCCGTTACTGGATAAGCGTGGTGGTCAGAGCTGCTCGGTCTCGGCGTAGTCGTGGTCCTCGCCGTCGAAGTCATCGTCGCCGTAGGACTCGACGCGGCTGACGTCGAACCCGGGCGGGCTGTCCTTGAGCGACAGACCCAGGCCGGCCAGCTTGATCTTGACCTCGTCGATGGACTTCGAGCCGAAGTTGCGAATATCGAGCAGGTCGGCCTCACTGCGCCCGACGAGCTCACCCACGGTGTGGATGCCCTCGCGCTTGAGGCAGTTGTACGAGCGCACGGTGAGATCGAGCTCCTCGATCGGCATCGAGAACGCCGCGATGTCGGCGACCTCGGCCGGCGACGGCCCGACGTCGATGCCCTCGGCCTCTTCGTTCAGCTCCCGGAAGAGCCCGAACAGTTCGACCAGCGTGTGGCCAGCGGAGGCCACGGCATCGCGAGGCGTGATCGATAGTTTCGTTTCGACGTCGACGACGAGTCGGTCGAAGTCGGTGCGCTGCTCGACACGCGTCGCCTCCACGGCGTACGTCACCTTCAGCACGGGCGAGTAGATCGAGTCGATCGGGATGCGGCCGATCTCCTGACCGGGCTGCTTGTTCTGTACCGCGGTGACGTACCCACGTCCGCGCTCGACGACCAGTTCGATCTCGAGCCGGCCCTTCTTGTTGATCGTCGCGATGTGCAGATCGGCGTTGTGCACGGTGACACCGGCCGGCGGCGCGATGTCGGCAGCGGTCACCTCGCCCGGCCCCTGCTTGCGCAGGTACATGACGACCGGCTCGTCGCTCTCGGAGCTGATGACCAGCTCCTTGAGGTTCAGGATGATGTCGGTGACGTCTTCCTTGACGCCCTCGACGGTGGTGAACTCGTGCAGCACGCCGTCGATGCGGATGCTCGTTACAGCCGCGCCCGGGATGGACGACAGCAGCGTGCGACGCAGCGAGTTGCCGAGCGTGTAGCCGAAGCCCGGCTCGAGCGGCTCGATCACGAACCGGGAGCGGTTGTCGGCGATGGGTTCCTCGGTGAGCGAGGGACGCTGAGAAATCAGCACAGCTGTACTCCTTGGGTCAGGACGCCCGCTATATGACGTCCATCAATAGGGCTATTCAGTTGTATTACTTCGAGTAGAGCTCGACGATCAGCTGCTCCTGCAGCGGAATGTCGATCTGGGCCCGCTCCGGCAACTGGTGCACAAGCACCCGCAGCCGGTTCGGGACGACTTGGAGCCAGCCCGGCACCGGCCGTTCGCCCTGCGTCTCCCGGGCGATGAGGAACGGCGTCGTCTCGAGCGACTTCGGCTTGACGTCGATGACGTCGTACTGCGTGACGCGGTAGCTCGGGATGTTGACCTTCTCTCCGTTGACCAGGAAGTGGCCGTGACTCACGAGCTGCCGGGCGTGCCGCCGCGTGCGGGCAAGCCCGGAGCGGTACACGACGTTGTCCAGCCGCGACTCGAGGATCTGGAGCAGGTTGTCGCCCGTCTTGCCGGGACGCTTCACCGCCTCCTCGTAGTAGCGGCGGAACTGCTTCTCGAGCACGCCGTAGCTGTACTTCGCCTTCTGCTTCTCCTGCATCTGGAGCAGGTACTCGCTCTGCTTGATGCGGGCGCGGCCGTGCTGGCCGGGCGGGTAGGGGCGACGCTCGAACGCCTTGTCGCCGCCGACCAGATCGACGTTCAGGCGACGCGAAACGCGCGTGGCAGGACCCGTATAGCGAGCCATCAGACCCTCCGGCGCTTCGGCGGACGGCAGCCGTTGTGTGGCTGCGGCGTGACGTCGGCGATCGTGCCCACCTCGAGGCCTGCGGCCTGCAGCGAGCGGATCGCCGTCTCACGACCCGAGCCGGGGCCCTTGACGAAGACGTCGACCTTGCGCAGCCCGTGCTCCTGCGCCTTGCGGGCGGCGCTCTCGGCGGCCATCTGCGCAGCGAACGGCGTCGACTTGCGTGAGCCCTTGAAGCCGACGTGACCGGCAGATGCCCAGCTGATCACGTTGCCCTGCGGGTCGGAGATCGTGACGATCGTGTTGTTGAACGTGCTCTTGATGTGCGCGTGACCGTGCGCGACGTTCTTCTTCTCCTTGCGCCGGACCTTCTTGGCCGCCGTCTTACGTGCCGGACCCGGCATGCTAGGCCACCCCGCTCTTCGCGCGAGCGCTCATCGTCACTTCTTTCCTGCCTTCTTCTTGCCGGCGATGGTCTTCTTCGGACCCTTCCGGGTGCGCGCGTTGGTCTTGGTCCGCTGGCCGTGCACCGGTAGGCCGCGGCGGTGCCGGATACCTTCGTAGGCGCCGATCTCGATCTTGCGCCGGATGTCGGACGCGACCTCGCGCCGCAGATCACCCTCGATCTGGTAGTTGCTCTCGATGTAGTCGCGCAGCTTGACAAGGTCCTCGTCGCTGAGGTCGCGAGCGCGCAGGTCGGGGCTTACCCCTGTGGCTTTGAGCGTCTGCAGGGCGCGGGTGCGTCCCACGCCGTAGATGTAGGTGAGCGCGACCTCGAGCCGCTTGTCACGCGGCAGGTCGACGCCGGCAAGACGTGCCATGGTTCTCCTGAACTCGTTATCGAAGGTGTGGTGCGCACCCGTCCGTCCACAGTGGAACGGTCCCGGCCTCCGTCCGGGCGTGCTTAGCCGTCGCTGACGGCATCAGGTGTGCGCATGTTTGGACGACGCTGCGATCAGCCCTGGCGCTGCTTGTGGCGCAGGTTCTCGCAGATCACCATGACCCGACCGTGGCGACGAATGACCTTGCACTTGTCGCAGATCGGTTTCACGCTCGGCTTGACCTTCAAGGCCGGCCTTCCTCGTTGATATCCGTCACTTGTAGCGGTAGACGATGCGGCCTCGGGTCAGGTCGTAGGGGGAAAGCTCAACCACCACGCGATCCTCCGGCAGGATCCGGATGTAGTGCTGGCGCATCTTCCCGCTGATGTGGGCGAGCACTTTGTGCCCATTGCTCAGTTCCACCCGGAACATCGCGTTCGGCAGCGGCTCGACCACGCGCCCCTCAACCTCGATAGCCCCGTCCTTCTTGGCCATGTCCTCCGCTTTTCGTCGGTACTCCTGTCGCAGCACGCGAGCGCACGAGGCGATCAGCGTGCCAGAGCTGGCGCCGCCAAGAGAGGGATC
>DATFRC010000124.1:0-13103 GCA_035263725.1 Jatrophihabitantaceae bacterium
CGGACACGGTCGCGCCGGGACGGAATTGGCACCTGCTGCGGCGGCCTCGCACGGTTCAGGAGCGAGTCATCGCAGTGGTTGCCGGGGCTTCATCGGGCCGTTCCCTCTGCCCCTCTTGATGAGCGGTTGTTCAGTTGTCCCGAGTCATTCTTCCATACCGACTCGCACCAGCACTCAGCGATGAGCGCTCGCGCGAAGAGCGGCGCGGGCCGAGCGGAGCGAGGCTCGGTTCGAGGGTCGCGCCCGAGCGGCAGCGAGCGGCGCACCCGAGAGCCGAATCCGGCGGATGTAATCGCTACGCTGCCCAATATGCGCGTGGTCGTCGTGGTGAACCCCGCGGCGACCGCGATGTCGGAGCGCCAGCGCGATGTGCTTGCGCACGCGCTCGGCAGTGCCTCCGAGCTTTCCATCGAGGAGACCGCCTACCGTGGCCACGCCGCGGCGCTGGCGTGCCGGGCGATGCGCGACGGGGTCGACGTCGTCATCGCCCTGGGCGGAGACGGGACGGTCAACGAGGTCGCCAACGGGCTGCTCACCGACGGCGTTCACGACGCGGTACCCGCACTCGGAGTGGTCCCGGCAGGGTCGACGAACGTGTTCGCGCGCGCCCTGGGCCTGCCGAACAACCCAATCGAGGCCACCGGAGCGCTGCTGGACGCGCTGCGGCACGGCCGGCGGCGCGCGATCAGCCTGGGCCGGCTGGAGGACCGCTGGTTCACGTTCACAGCCGGAGTGGGCTTCGATGCGGCCATCGTCGCCGGAGTGGAGAAGCAGCGCCGCCGCGGCAAGCGCTCCAGCCATCTGCTCTACGCCCGGGTCGGCGTACGCGAGTTCGTGCGCGCCGACCGACGGCATCCCGCGCTGCACCTAGAGCTGCCCGACGGCGGCACCCTCGACAACATGTACTACGCAATCGTAGCAAATGGTGATCCGTGGACATATATCGGCGATCGACCGCTACGGCCGACTCCCGAGGCGTCCTTCGAGACCGGGCTGGACCTCTACGCGCGCCGGAGCATGGGCTCCGCCAGCGTCGGCTACGGGCTCGCCCAGATGCTGCGCAAGAAGCCCCCTAGCAAGGGCAGTTGGGGCGTCTATCTGCACCATGATCTGCCCGGATTCGTGCTGCATGCGGATGAGCCGATCCCCGTGCAGGTGGACGGTGACCTGGTCGAACCGCGCGAGAAGATGCAGTTCTGGTCGATCCCGCGGGCGCTCACTGTTGTCATCTAGTGCCGTACGCCGCATAATGTCCGCCTGTTGTATGTAGGGATCGCGGAAGTTCCGACAGATCTCTGCTTGCCGGCAGGCTTGGATTGGGTAAGGCTTGGTCGTGGGCGGGATCTCTAGCGGAAATCCCGCGGAGTGCCAGTGTGCGCCGGCGCGTGCACAACACGCGCTCTGGCGTGATTCCGCCCGCATCGCTCAGACAGGCCTTGAAGCATGACCTAGCTCGTGAAAGAATTCACAAGCACGGCGACGGCGACGAAGCCCCGCCGTAGCACGAGGTAGAGGAGAGATAGACCAATGGATTGGCGTCACCGCGCGATCTGCCGTGACGAGGACCCCGAGCTGTTCTTCCCCATCGGAAACACCGGTCCCGCACTATTGCAGATCGAGCAGGCCAAGACCGTGTGCCGTCGTTGCCCGGTAGTCCAGGATTGTCTGGCCTGGGCTCTGGAAAGTGGCCAGGACGCGGGGGTCTGGGGTGGTCTCTCCGAAGACGAACGCCGGGCGCTGAAGCGCCGCCGGGCCCGCACTCGGGCTAGGACCGCCTGACCGCGTGGCGGTCACCCACCAGTAGTCGCCAAGGGCCGCGCCAGCGACAACGTCACCTGAGCCTCCGCACCGCTTCGACCGTCGTTGCGGGCGCGCAGCTCGAGCGAACCTCGCAGTTCGGCCGCGACCAACGTTCGCACGATCTGCAGGCCCAGGCGGTCGCCCCGGTCAGGTGTGAACCCGGGCGGTAGCCCCACCCCGTCGTCGCTCACGGTAACGGTCATCCTGCCGCGTGAGCGCGCTGCGCCCACGTCCACCGTGCCGCCTTCCCGGCCCGGGAAGGCGTGCTCCACGGCGTTCTGCACCAACTCGGTCAGCACCAGTACCAGCGCGGTCGCGGTCTCCCCCGGGATCTCGCCGAAGGTCCCCGTCCGTCGTAACCGCAGCCTGCCCGCCGACCCCGCGACGTCGGCCAGCATGTCGAGGAGCCGGTCGACCACCTCGTCGAACTCGACCACCTCGTCCACCGATACCGACAGTGTGTCGTGGACGAGCGCGATCGAGCTGATCCGCCGCATCGATTCCTCGAGCGCGGTGCGCGCCTCGGGCTGGGCAACCCGGCGCGCCTGAAGGCGCAGCAGTGCCGCGACGGTCTGGAGGTTGTTCTTCACGCGATGGTGGATCTCGCGGATCGTCGCGTCCTTGCTCATGAGCTGCCGGTCCCGGTTGCGCAGCTCGGTCACGTCGTGCATGAGGATCAGCGCGCCGAGCACCTCCCCGCGCGGGTGCAGCGGAAGCGCCTTGAACGCGACCGTGGCGCCGCCACCGTCGACCTCCAGCCCGGTCGGGTTGCCGCCGTCGATGGCATGCCGAATCGCCTGGGCCAGGTCGCTGGCGTCGAAAGGGTCGTCGGCCACCGTGCTGGTCAGCATGTCGATCGGCTCGCCCAGGACGTTGCCGGTAACGCCCAGCCGGCGGAAGGCGGACAACGCGTTCGGGCTGGCGTAGAGGATCGTGCCGTCCCGCTCGACGCGCATCAGCCCGTCCCCGACGCGGGGGCCGGCGCCCTCCTCGGACTCCCCTGCCGGGCCGGGGAACGTCCCGTCGGCGACCATCGCCGCCAGGTCGGCGGCGCTTTGCAGGTAGACCAGTTCGAGCTGACTCGGGCTGCGCACACTGGCCAGGTTGCTGTCCCGGCCCAGCACGGCGATCACCTCGCCAGCGGCGCGCACCGGGATCGCCTCGCGGCGGATCGGCAAGTCGCCGTCCCAGTCCGGGTCGGCTTCCCGGTAGATGCGCCCCTCGGTCAACGCGATGCGCATCGGCATCGCGCGGCTGCCTTGAATCCCGATGCCCACCTGGTCGTGCAGGTAGGCGGTCGGTCCGGTGGTGGGCCGACATTGCGCGGCGCACAGGAACACGCCGTCGGCGACAGGAATCCACAGCAGCAGGTCGGAGAACGACAGGTCGGCGAGGAGTTGCCATTCCCCTACCAGTCGCTGCAGGTGGCTGACCTGGGCGTCGTCGAGGGACGTGCGGGCGGCGAGCAGATCTGAAAGCGCGGACATCACCGATCAGGGTATTCGGCCGCCGGGCACGGACCGCGACGGCGCGATCGGCGCGTACTAGTCGGGGCGGTACTCGCTGTGTGCGGCTTCGATGGTGACCTCGGTGAGCCGTATCCGAATACGGGCACGCAGGCGCTCCGGCGCGATGTCGCCACCGCAACACCGGGCGACCAGCGACTTCACGTCCTGCTCGAGGCCGTACTGGCGAAGGCACGGTCCGCACTCGTCAAGGTGCTGCCGGATCCTGTTCTTTATCGTGGGGTCCGACTCGTCGTCGAGATAACTGAACACGTCCCGAAGCACGTCACCGCAGTCGATCCCGCCAGGGCCGAAGCCCAACCCGCTCATGACTCGCCTCCGACCGCGGCGGTCGAGCCGCTCGGGACGAGGCCGCGCTCGCGCGCGTAATCGGCGAGGAGGCGCTGCAATTGACGGCGCCCTCGGTGCAGCCGGGACATCACCGTCCCGATCGGCGTGCCCATGATCTCGGCGATCTCCTTGTACGCGAATCCCTCGACGTCGGCGAGGTACACGGCAAGCCGGAAGTCCTCCGGCAAGGCCTGCAGTGCCTCCTTGACGTCGGAGTCAGGGAGGTGATCCAGCGCCTCCATCTCCGCGGAACGCAGGCCGTCGGAGGTGTGCGATTCAGCGCGCGCGAGCTGCCAGTCCTCAACGGTGTCGGTGTTGGCCTGCTGGGGTTGGCGCTGCCGCTTGCGGTAGTTGTTGATGAACGTGTTTGTCAGGATTCGGTAGAGCCACGCCTTGAGGTTCGTGCCCTCCTGGAACTGGTGGAACGCCGCGAATGCCTTGACGAAGGTCTCCTGCACCAGGTCTTCGGCGTCGGCCGGGTTCCGCGTCATGCGCATGGCCGCCGCGTAGAGCTGGTCGACGAAAGGCAGCGCGTCGCGTTCGAATCGCTGCCGCCGTTCTTCGACCGTCTCTTCTGGCACCGCGTTCCTCTCTCCGTCTCCTACGGAGGATACGGCTCCACCGGCATCCGGCAGCGCGCGGATCGTCAGATCCACGGGGGGCTGCCATACCGGCCAGTCACGTATCGTGTCCGCCCGCCGGACGGCTTCGACCACGGTCATCGTCCTTCCCTTCGCCTACTTCAGGGAACCGGCGAGATGACCTCCCGCATTCCCGTAGCGTCACCGGAATGGCGACCGGGACGCCCGCGACCGCGTTGCTCGCGCGAGAGAACGTCACACATGCGCTGCACCCGTATCCGCACGATCCGCGAGCAGACAGCTACGGCGCGGAAGCGGCCACTGCCCTGGGTGTGGAACCGGGCCGGCTGTTCAAGACGCTGATCGCCTCGATCGACGGACACCTCGTGTGCGCGGTGGTGCCCGTGTCCGCTCGGCTCGATCTCAAGGCGCTCGCCGCGGCGACCGGCGGCAAGCGGGGTGTGATGGCCGACGCAGCAGCGGCCCAGCGGGCCACGGGCTATGTCCTCGGCGGAATATCGCCACTGGGCCAGAAGACCCGGCTGCCGGTCGTCCTGGACGCCTCCGCGCTCGAGTTCTCGTCCGTATTCGTATCGGCCGGCAAGCGCGGCCTGCAGGTAGAGCTTGCGCCTGGCGACCTGATGCGGCTCACCGCCGCCATCGCCGCCTCGATCGCGACATGAGAGCATCCGGTGCCATGACGACACCGTTCGCGATCGAGCACACCGACATCGACGGATTGCTCGTCATCCGCATGAGGCAGGTCGGCGACGAGCGTGGCACGATCCGGGAACTATTCCGCACCAGCGCGTTCGCCGATGCGGGCGTCGCGGCGGGCCCGTGGCTCCAGATCAACGCGACGGAGACGACCCGGGGGGCGACTCGGGGGCTGCACGGCGAGACCATGACCAAGCTGGTCGCCATCGTGCACGGCGAGGCGCTCGGTGCCTACGTCGACGTGCGGGCCAACTCGTCCACCCGCGGCAAGGTGGTCACCGTGCCGCTCGTCAAGGGCACGCAAGTGCTGGTACCGCCCGGTGTTTGCAACGGCTTCCAGTCGATCGGCCCCGGTACGTCGCAGTACTTGTACTGCTTCGACGCCGAATGGGTGCCCGGCATGCCCGGCGTGGCGGTCAACCCGCTCGATCCGGACCTCGGCATCGTCTGGCCGCTGCCTGTCGACGTCACCGACCGGGCGCAGCTCTCGGCGAAGGACGCGGCGTTACCGCGGCTGCGGGACGTGCTCGACTAGAAACGCACGGACCGCGGCGGCTACGGCGCGGGGGTCCTGCTTCAGCGCGTGGGTGTCGCCGGGGATGACGACGATCTCGCGCCGTGGATCGGGCGGCGGCATACCGAATGCGTCGCGATCGCCTTGTACGACGAGCACCGGCACCGTCGGCGCGTCCAGTTCCGCGAGCCGGCTGCGTTCGGGCTTGCCCGGCGGATGCAGCGGAAACGCGAGCGCGACGACCGCCACGGCCCCGGTCGCGGCAGCCGTGCGACACGCCACCCGGGCGCCGCTGGACCGGCCGCAGTGGACGGCCGGTAACGCGCCGCCGAGTTGCTCGTGCAGCGCGGCGGTTGCGGCGAGCCACGCCTCGTCCAGGCGCGGGGCCGGAGGCGGCGTGCGCCGTCCGGCCACTCGGTACGGCTGGGTAATGCGCGCAACGAGGTAGCCGGCGGCAAGCGCGCCGTCGCGGGCCGCACGCACATCGGGGCTTTCGACTCCGCCGCCGGCGCCGTGGCCGGCGTAGAACACGCCGATCGGATCGCCGCTAGGCCGATCGATGTCGGCCCAAGCCGGCCCGACGGGCGTCTCGATCTCGACGCGCGTCATGAGTCGGGAGCCTACGTGGCCACCGGCCACTCGATGCCGCTCATCGGCCGCCGCAGCCGCGACGGATCGCCCTCCGGCCCTGCTCCGGCCCGGCCGAAGGCGGTCATGGTGGTGATCTCCCAGTGCGCGGGCACCGCGAACTCGGCTACCAGGCCGGCTCGGTCGAACGCGCGGAACTGGCGTGCGAACAAGCCCAGCGCCTGGGCCTGAACGGTCATGTGCGCGACCGCCTGGCCCAGGTCGTACAGCGCGAATTCGGAATAGTCCCAGTCGGTGTCTTCGACGAAGCGGTGACACAGGTTGGCGACGAGCAGGCTGGCAGTCGACGCCCACGGAGCTGAGCTGCCGGCCAGGTGCCGGACGAGACGGGCGTGCACCGGGTCAGCGCGCCGTCCGAGGATGAATGCCCACGGTTGGGAATTGCCGGCCGACGGCGCCCAGCGCGCCGCCTCGAGAATCGTCGCCACTTCGGAGGCCGTAGCGGCATAGGACGGGTCGAACGTCGTCGGGCTCCACCGGCCGGCTAGGAGCGGATGCAGCAGCACGTCGGGCTCGTCCACCCCCGAAGCGTGCCACGGCCGTACTTCCGCCTCACGCCGATACGGGTAGCGGCCGGTCGTTCACGACATGCTTCATGACGAGTGTGGAGGTCAGGCGCTGCACGCCGGGCAGAGCCGCGAGGATGTCATCCTCGAGGTTCGCATAGGCGTTGAGATCGGCGGTGACGACGCGTAGCAGGTAGTCGGGATCACCGAACAGCCTCTGGGCCTGCACGACGTTCGGGATGCGGGCCACTGCGTCCTCGAAGCCGAGCAGCGTGTCGCGATCCTCTTGGCGCATGGTGACGAACACGAGGGCCTCGAACGTCAGCCCGACCAACTCGCGGTTGACGACGGCGCGGTACCCGGTGATCACGTCGCTGCGTTCGAGTTCGCGCACCCTGCGATGGCACGGGGACAGGCTGAGCCCGACCTTGCCGGCCAGCTCGGTGATGCTGAGCCGCCCGTCCTCCTGCAGCTCCGCAAGGATCTGCCGATCGATGCGATCCATGAGCACAAGTCTTCCACGTATGCGACTTGCAGCGCCGGAAGTTGGGACCACCTTCTGGCTCGCCCGCAATAGCCTTGTTCCATGACCGACGTGCTGGCGTGGCTGGACCGCCGCGCGGACGAGATGGCCGAGCTGCTGGTCAGGTTGGTGGCCTGCGAGACCGAGAACCCGCCTGGGCGGTACCTCGCCGACTGCGCCGTATTGCTGGGCGAGGCGATGGACCGCCTCGGCCTCAAGCCGGAGATTCTCGAGCTCACACCCACCGCCGCACTTGCCGAGCCGCGCATCGTGCGCGGCGCCGCCGGCGACGGTGCTCGGGTCGTCTACTTCCACGGGCACTTCGACGTGGTCCCCGTGCAGGACCGGGCCCAGTTCCGCGCTGTGCGACGCGACGGGAGGATCACCGGCCGGGGCACGGCGGACATGAAGGGCGGCATCGTCAGCATGCTCTACGGCGCTGCGGCGGCCCAGGAACTCGGCCTGCTCGACCGCGGACGCATCGTCATCCACCTGGTCTGCGACGAAGAGACGGGCAGCGCCGTGGGCTCCGGCCAGTTGCGAGAACGCAACCTGATCGACCGGAACGCGGTCGCGATGCTGACCGCCGAGCAGAGTGGCGAGGTCATCTGGAACACGGCCAGGGGTGCGCTCTCGCTGCGCGTCGACGTGCACGGCCGCGCCGCGCATGTCGGGGAGGCATTTAAAGGCGTCAATTCCTTTTTGCACATGCTCCGGGTGGCCGCAGCGCTTGAGGCGCACGTAGGAGAGATGAGCGAACGCGGTTCGATGATCGTGGTCGGCGGCCGGTCAGGTGGCGGTTCCAACTTCAACGTCGTGCCGGAGCGGACGTGGTTCACCGTCGACGGGCGCTTCAACCCCGAGGTGGATCTGGACGCCGAACAGGCCCGGATTACGGCCATCGTCAGCGACGCCGCCCGTGCCGCGGGCGCCGAAGTATCCGTCGAGGTCACCCAACTCGCGCCGCCCTCCGACACCTCAGCCAGCCACCCGGCAGCAACGTTGCTGGGCAACTGCGTCGCCGAGGTGACCGGACGCTCGGCACGGTTCGAGCTGTGCGCCGGGTGCCTTGACACGCGCTGGTACGCCCAGCTCGGCATCCCGTCGTTCGGGTTCGGGCCCGGCCGCTTCGATGTCTCGCACGGCCCCGACGAGTACGTGGACGAGGTCGCAATGCGCCGTGTCGCCGCCGTCTACGCCCGCTACGCGGCCGAGTTGCTGGCCGCCGGGTGAGCGCTGCACACGGCAGACTGGTGGCATGTGCGGTCGCTATGTGAACGTCGCGTCGAACGACGACCTCACCAAGGAGTTCGAGGTCGAGGAAGTTGTCGGCGACGACCCCGGTCCGTCGTGGAACGTGGCGCCGACCGACCCGGTGCGGGTCATCGTCGAGCGCGCGCCCCGCGAACCCGATGCGCCCGCGGCCGCCGTCCGCCAACTGCGCACGGTGCGCTGGGGGCTCGTGCCGAACTGGTCGCGGGACAGCAACGGCGGTGCAAAGATGATCAACGCCCGCATCGAGACCGTGACGACCAAACCGGCGTTCAAGACCGCGGCCGCGCGCCGGCGCTGCCTGGTGCCTGCGCTCGGCTACTACGAATGGCAGAAGACCGACCGCGGCAAGGTCCCCTACTTCCTGCACGACCCCGACGGCGGGCTACTCGCGATGGCCGGCCTTTACGAGCTGTGGCGCGATCCGGCGCTGGCCGACGACGACCCGAAGCGCTGGCTCTGGACCTGCACCGTGATCACCCAGCAGGCGCCGGACCTGCTCGGCCTGATCCACGACCGCAACCCGGTGGTCATACCAGCCGAGCTGCGCGAGCAATGGCTCGACTGCTCCAGCGAGGACGCCGCCGTTGCGCAGCGCGTTCTCGACGAGATCCCGCCGGCGCAGCTGGAACCGTACGTCGTGTCATCTGCAGTAGGAAACGTGAAGAACAACGGCCCAGAGCTGATCAAGCCGGTCGATCCGGCGCTGCGACCGCTGCAAGAGCGTCTTGACCTGTGACGTCGCAGTCGGCCCATCCGGCAGACTGCTCACGTGACGATGCGATCGGCGCCGTGGCCGGCTCCGCGTGCTGCCGGGCCGGTGCATGCGCACGTCCCGATTCCGGGTTCGAAGTCGCAGACGAACCGCGCCCTCGTCCTCGCGGCGTTGGCCGACGGGTCGTCGCGCATCGAGGGCGCACTGCGGGCACGCGACACCACACTGATGGTCGATGCCCTGCGCACGCTGGGCGTTTCGGTCGACGATGCCGACGTGTGGGCGGTGACGCCGGCCCCGTTCCACGGCGGCGTGGTCGACACCGGGCTGGCCGGCACGGTCATGCGCTTCGTCCCGCCGATGGCGGCGCTCGCCGACGCGCCGGTCACGTTCGACGGCGACGACCGAGCCCGCGAGCGTCCTATGTGGACACTAATCGAGGCGCTGCGCCAGGCCGGCGTGGTCGTGGACGATGCCGGCCGCGGACGGCTGCCGTTCACGGTGCGCGGGGCCGGATCGGTCTCCGGGGGAAAGGTGGAGATCGACGCATCGGTGTCGTCGCAGTTCGTGTCGGCGCTCCTACTCTCCGGGGCGCGCTACGACCAGGGCCTGGAGATCGCGCACTCCGGCGGAAGCCGACCGGTATCGGCGCCCCACATCGAGATGACGATCGACATGCTGGCCCGTGCCGGTGTCGACGTGGCGCGGCCGAGTGCTACGACGTGGCGGGTCGCTCCGGGACCGATCCACGCGCGGGACGTCGTGATCGAACCTGACCTTTCGAACGCGGCGCCGTTCCTGGCCGCGGCTCTCGTCACGGGCGGCGAGGTGACGATTCCGGGCTGGCCCGCAGCGACCACCCAGCCCGGCGACGCGTTGCGCGAAATACTCGCGCGCATGGGCGGTTCGGTGACGCTGTCCGGCGACGGCCTCACCGTGCGTGGTGGCGGCACGATCACGCCCATATCCGCCGACCTGCGCGACGTCACCGAACTCGTCACGGTGGTCGCGGCGCTCGCCGCTCTGGCCGACGGCCCGTCCCGGCTGACCGGGCTCGCGCACATGCAGGGCCACGAGACGGACCGGCTTTCCGCGCTGCGCGCCGAACTGACCGTGCTGGGCGGCGAGGTCTCGCAGTCGCCCGACGCCCTTGACATCACCCCGCGTCCGCTCTCGGGCGGCGTCTGGCGCGCGTATGACGATCACCGCATGGCCACCGCCGGCGCGGTTCTGGGACTGGTCGTGGACGGGGTCCAGGTCGACGACATCGCGACGACGAGCAAGACCCTGCCGGACTTCCCCGGCATGTGGGCACGGATGCTAGGCCGCTGACGCGTGCCTCGCGACGTCCGGCGGCTCGACGAGGACGACGTCCGGGTGCGACCCGGTCGGGGCAGCCGCCCACGGTCCAAGCAACGCCCGGAGCACGTCGACGCGGCCGACGGCATGGTGCTCACCGTCGACCGGGGCCGCTACGCGGTGCTCGTGGACGACGTGACGGTCACCGCGATGCGCGCACGTGAGCTCGGCCGCAGGGGCATCGTCGTGGGTGACCGGGTGAGCGTGGTCGGCGACCTGTCCGGTCAGCCGGATACGCTCGCCCGCATCGTCCGGGTGCATGAGCGAGAAACCGTACTGCGGCGTACGGCAGATGACACGGATCCGCTCGAACGGATCATCGTGGCGAACGCCGACCAGATGGTGATCGTCGCGTCGCTCGCCGAACCGCCGCCCAGCTACGGGTTGATCGACCGCAGCCTGGTCGCCTGCCTTACCGCTGGTCTGGAACCCCTGCTGTGCCTGACCAAGGCCGACCTAGCCGGGCCGGAGGAGGCGCTGGCCCGGTACGCGCAGCTCGACGTGCCGGCGGTGGTGACGAAGCACGGCAAGCCGACCTCGCTGCGTCGCCGGCTGCGCGGGCGCACGTCGGTCTTCATCGGCCATTCCGGCGTCGGCAAGTCGACGCTGATCAACGCCCTCGTGCCGGGTGCGCAACGCGCGGTCGGTGCGGTGAGCGCGATCGGCAAAGGCCAGCACACCTCGAGCTCGGCGGTGGCATTACGGCTGCCGACCGGTGATGGCTGGGTGATCGACACACCCGGGCTGCGCTCCTTCGGGCTGGCGCACGTGAGTGCCGACGATCTGCTGTGGGCGTTCCCGGACCTGGAGGACGGCGCGGTGCAGTGCCCGCCCGGCTGCGAGCACCAATCCGCGCAGGCCGGCTGCATGCTGGACGCCTGGGTGGCCGAAGGCCATTCGACGCCCGAGCGGCTCGCCGCGTTCCGTCGGTTATTGGCTAGCCGTTCGGCTGAGCCTTCCTAGGCTGGTGAGCGTGGCCCTTACCTTGACCGGCATCAACCGCTACCCGATCAAGTCGTGCCGGCGGGACGAGATGCAGCAGGCGGAGGTCGAACCGTGGGGCCTTTCCGGCGACCGGCGCTGGATGCTGGTCGATGACGAGGGTGAGGTGGTGACCGCCCGCGAGCGCCACCAACTACTGCTGGTGACCCCGGTGCTCGACGGGACCGCACTGCGGCTGCACGCACCGGGTCGTCCGTCGCTGACGGTCAAGGTGCCCGATGGCGAGCTCGCCACGGTCACGATCTGGAAGAGTCGCATCGACGTGATGCCGGCCGCGCCCGAGGCGCATGCGTGGTTCAGCGAGCTGGCCGGCATGGCGCTCCGCCTGGTGTACCTGGACGATCCGATGCGCCGGCGCCCGAGCCCGCGATTCAGCGCGGCGGGCGATCGGGTGGCGTTCGCCGACGGGTACCCGCTGCTGCTGGCGTCGGAGGATTCGCTTGCGTGCTTGAACCGCTGGATCGCCGAAGGCCCGCGCGCGTCCGATGGGCCGCTGCCGATGACGCGGTTCCGTCCGAATGTCGTCGTGGGTGGTGCCGCGCCATGGGCGGAGGACGGCTGGCGGCGACTGCGCATCGGCGACGTGACGTTTCGCGCGGTCAAGGGCTGCGACCGCTGCGTCATGACGATGATCGATCCTGACACGCTGAGGACGACGAAGGAGCCGATCGCGACGCTCGCCCGGTACCGCCGCTGGGACGGCGCGACATGGTTCGGCATGAACCTGATTCCGGACGGTGTTATCGCCGGCGCCACTATCCGCGTCGGAGATCCCGTCGAGATCCTCACGGAAGTCGACGCTTCTGACGGGCCGCTGCGGTAAGCGTCGCTTCGGTCACCTTTTGGAACGGCAGGGACGGAGGGGATCTGTTGCTTGCTCTGCTTACCTTGCCGGGTTGCCGACTCGCTTCGCTCGCTTTTAGAACGGCAGCGACGGAGGGAGTCTGTTGCGTGCTCTGCTTACCTTGACGCAACACTGTCCGCTCGAATCTCCTTATGAAATAAGGGTAGACAGCACCACTGACTGTTGATAGACTCGAACACATGTTCGGCCAACCGCCGCCTCTCTCCGAGGTCGACGTGCTCGAATCCCCGGACGCGGTCGCCGCCGAATTGGCTACGAGCCTGCCGCGTGCGGAAGACATCTCCGCGCTGGTGCTGCTCGACCCCGAGGCGTTGTCCGACGCGGGGCGGGTTGATCTGCTGGTCGGCTTCGAGCGGTCCATCGCGCTATTGCAGGCCGCGCAGCAGCAGGTCCTCGCGTCGCTGGACGGACGGGCGTTGGATTGGTCGGGCAAGAAGCTGATCGATTACACCCGCGAGCAGGTCGGCGCCGCGCTGCGGCTCTCCCCGGGTACCGCCGAACGCCGACTGTCCGTTGCCCGCACCCTCGTCGAGCGGCTACCCGCGACGCTGGAGCTGCTGCGCGGTGGGCAGCTCACCTACCTGCACGCCATGAAACTCGCCGAAGCGGTCAGCCCGTTCGACGCCGAGACGACCACGAAGATCGAACAGCGGGTGCTGCGTCGCGCACCGGAGCAGACCCTGGCCCAATTCGGCACCTCACTGCGGCGCGCCGTGATCGCCGCCGACCCGCGCCGCGCCGAACA
>DATFRC010000125.1:0-4825 GCA_035263725.1 Jatrophihabitantaceae bacterium
CCGGAGCGGTGTCGTAGACCAACGTCCCGGTACGGGCGCTGGCCTGGAACGCCACGTCGGGGACGCCGCGCATGGCGCCGATCGGGGTGGACCCGGCCGGCAGCGTGGTCTGGTAGGAGGGTGTGGAGAAGACGTGGCTGAAGCCGCCGCCAGCGGCGATCCAGCCGACCTCACGCACTCCCGGGTGGGCCTGGCATGGCCCCGGCGGATCGGCGGAGTCGACACCGATGCCGGTCACCGGGTTGGTGCACAGGTAGGTGCCGCCGACCCCGGTGACCAGCGGGTCGGACGCCGGCCACTCCACCGTCGGGAACGGGAGCGTGACCGGGTTCTTCACCGGCGTCTTCTTGCTGTTCGCCGAGCCGCCGTCGCCCGAGCTGCCAAGTACGGTCACGCCGTTCGCTGCCGCGGAGATGTACGCGTGCCGCAGGTTCAGCAGCGACTTGGTGCTGGCGAACGCCTCCTCCGCGGACGCGAAGCTCTGCGAGATCACGCTCGCGAGGTGGTTGTCGACGATGTACTGCTCGGCGTCCATCATGGCCGGGAAGCCTTGGACCCCCAGCGTCTCCGCCGGGTTCGTGGTCACGTTGAGGATGTTCGCGCCGGGCGCAATGGAGTGTGCCCACTCGACGTCCAGAGCCGTTTCCAGTGCCCAGATGTTGCGCGTCTGGAGGCCGGTGCCGTTACTGCCGGACGGCGGCGCCTTGACCATCGTCTTGCCGTTCCAGTAGACGTGCTGGAACGTCGGCATCCCGGACGAGCAGGTGGTGCCGGGCTCGCCGCACATGTGCGGTGTCCCCATCTGGGTGTTGAACACGTTCAGGTCCGAGGCCATGTTCGGGTTTCCGAACGAGTCGATGATCGCGATCGTTACGCCCGTCCCGTCGTTTCCAGCCGAGATCAGGGGCGTGACATTGTACGAATTTCGCATCGTGGTCGGCGTGAAGCATCGTCGATGGGTAGCCACCGGGTTGGCCGAGAAGCACTGGGCCTGGGTCGGCGGCGTAGTCGAGCCGCTCAGGAACTGGAAGTCACTGATCGTGGGCGCCGGCGCGGGCAGTGCCTTGGCGGCAGCACCTGCCGGGGCCGCCAGCGCCGCCGCGCCCGCCACAGCGAGAGCGCCTATAGCAACGATTACTGCTAGACGTTTGCGATTTCGCAACCACGCCATCCGAACCCCTAACGCCGACGGACACGCCGTCGCACGAACGGCGTGCTTGACTCGACGGATGCTGCCCGCCTATAGGCGACTTGCCAAGGTACGGGGGTGACGATGGCACTGGTGGTTACAGGCGGGTGCCGCTCCTGGTCCGACCAGGCAGGCGATTCCGCTGTGACTGGCTATAGAGGAAGATGAGCGCGGCCGCGACGCCGATCTCGAGCAGGATGGTGAGCAGCCGGCCGGTGTCGAGGATCCGATAGCCGACAAACCCGCCGATCACCGAGCCGAGCCAGCCGAGCAGCACCGTTCCGAGAACGCCGATATTTTGCTGACCAGGCAGGATCAGCCGGGCCAGTCCGCCGATCACGATGCCGACGATGCCGACGCTGATGAGCGCCCAGAGCGCGATGCCGATCAACGAGAACACCAGCACGAGGACAACCACCGCGGCGACGAGGGCGAGCAAAATCATGCGCTCGACAGTACGCGCGGCGCGCGGCCGCGCGCTGTGCGCTAGCTGGCATCCCGCTGTGTGGACGGCGCAAACCCGAGCGTGAAGGTCGAACCGCCGGGACCCGTCTGCACGTCCAACGTCGCGCCGTTCGCCTCCGCGACACTCCCCACGATCGCGAGGCCCAGTCCGGCACCGGGCATCCCTCGGGCGGCCGGCGCGCGGTAGAAGCGCTCGAAGACGTGCGGCAGGTCCTCCTCGGCGATACCCGGGCCGTGATCCGTCACCGACACGTGTCCGTTCTCCACGACGACGCGGACTGCGGCGTCGGGCGGATTCCACTTGATCGCGTTCTCGATCAGGTTCGCGATCGCGCGGTCGACCGCAGCGGCATCGACCTCCACCAGGCTGGGTTGCAGCTGTGTCTCGACCACGGCATCGGGTGCCCGCTGCAGCAGGCGGTGCACAACCTCGCCGGTCAGCAGGTCCAGCCGCACCGTCTCGCGATGCGCTGCCGACTCGCGATGCCGGGCGAGATCCAGCAGGTCGGTGATCAGCTGGTCGAGTTCGCCGGCCTGCTCGCGCGCGGCGCGGACGAGACCAGGCGCCTGCGGATCGGCCAGCCCGTCGCCGTCCTCGAGCAGATCGAGGTTGGTGGTCAGGCTGGTCAGCGGGGTGCGTAGTTCGTGCGAGGCATCCGCTACGAGTTGGCGTTGCGCGGTGACTGATTCGGACAGTGCCCCCATCATTGTGTCGAACGCGGCGCTGAGCCGGCCCACCTCGTCGGGACCACCGTTTCGGAGCCGGGCGGACAGGTCGCGGGTCCGGGTGACATGTTCGGCGGCCGCTGTGAGTTTGCCGATCGGGCGCAGGACGCGGCCGGCGGTGAGCCGGGCGGCGGCGTAGGTGACGGCTGCGGCGCCGACGGTCAGTGCGGCGAGCAAAAGTGCGGCGGTTCGCAGCGCCGCGTCGTCCGCGTCGGCGGCGCGGCTGGTGCGCACCAGGAAGCCGCCAACGCTATTCGGCATGGCCGCGGTATAGACGCGGTACCGCTTGCCACCGTCGTGTGCGTTAGTGAAATACGCGGCCTGGTCGCCACTCGCGACAGCAACATCTCGGCTGCTCAGCGGGCCGAACCGGGTGGGCTGGCCGACTCCCGGTTCCGGAAACAACTGGATATCGACGCTGCCGATCGTGACCGGTGCGCTCACGTCGGGGGTGACTCCCGTGTCGCCGGCAGACTGCTTGATCCGCTGAGCGACGGTGTTGGCTTGCTGCGCGGCGTCGACAAGAGCCGGGTCGACACGAGAGCGGAGGCTGGCGTCGTACGAGAGGTACAGCACAATGCTGACGGCGCTGACGACGACCAGCACGCCGGCGGCCGCCGCGACCGAGATCCGGTTCCGCAGCGTCATGGGGCATCCCGGAGCACGTAGCCGAGTCCTCGCACGGTGTGCAGGAGACGCGGTTCACCCCCGGCTTCCAGCTTCGTGCGCAGGTAACTGACGTACACCCAGAGGTTGTTCGAGCGTGGACCGAAGTCGTATCCCCAGACTGCCTGGAAGATCTGCGAGCGGCTCAGCACCCGGTCGGGGTTGCGCAGGAACAGCTCGAGGAGCAGGTATTCGGTCCGGGTCAGCGAGACCTCGCGCCCGCCACGGGTCACCCGTGCCCCCGCGAGATCGAGCACCACGTCGGAGTAGCTGAGCTGCTCGGCGCTCGCCCCGTTGCGACGCAGCAGGGCCCGAAGCCTGGCCCGCAGCTCCGCCAGCGCGAACGGCTTAATGAGGTAGTCATCGGCGCCCGCGTCCAGCCCGGCGACGCGGTCGTCGATCAGGTCGCGGGCGGTGAGCATCAGGATCGGGGTGCGGTCGCCTCGGGAGCGCAGCCGGCGGCACACTTCGAGACCGTTCGGCTCCGGCATCGCGACGTCCAGGACGATCGCGTCCACGCCCGCAAGCGAGGTATGGGCCAGTGCCGCCCCACCGTCGTCGGCGGACACGACGTCGTAGCCGTCGCGGCCGAGTGCGGTGGCAAGCGATCGGCGAACGGCTGCGTCGTCGTCGACGACGAGAATCCGCACCCGCCTATTGTGCGCGGCACTCACGCCGCAAAGGCCCTGCTACTTGCCGGCCATGCTCTGCTTGACCCCGTCCAGGGCGGTGGCCAGCCGCGCCGGGCTGACCCCGAGTTCGTGAGCGATCCTGGCGAATGCCGCACTGGCCGGGCGAACCCCGTCCTTACCGCTCAGGGCCGCGATCTCCTCCAGCGCGTGCTGCGCAGCGCTCCTGCTGATGCCGAGGCGGCTCGCGAGCACGCCGGTGGCTGCCGGCCCGGTCAGGCTGCCGTTGACCTGAGTGCCGAAGACGGCGTCCACGATCCGGTGCGCGGTCGCGTTCGACACCCCCGCCGCGGCGGTGAACGCGGCGATACCCGCCGCGTTGTTGCCGCCGGCCTGCTTCGCGGCGACAAGCCCGGCCTGGAGCCGGCTCACGCTGATACCCGCCGACGAGGCAAGGGCAGACAAGTCGACCGTCGGCCCCGACTTGTCCGATGGGCCAGCGCTTGAGCCGGCCTTCGATCTAGGGCCCGGCGAATTTGTGCCGAAGACGGTGTCCACAATCCGGTGCGCGGTCGCGTTCGACACCCCCGCCGCGGCGGCGAACGCGGCGATCCCCGCTGTGTTGTTGCCGCCGGCCTGCTTCGCGGCGCGGAGCCCGGCCTCGAGCCGGCTCACGCTGATACCCGCCGACTTGGCAATGGCAGTCAGGTCGGGCGCCTGGTCCGCCGCGCTCGACGTGGTCCCGGTAGCACCCGGGTGCCCCGCCTTCGGGTGCGGCGAATCGGATCCGGCCGCCAGGGCGGCGGCGGGGACGGCGATCGCCGCGGCTGTAAGGATTCCGGCAACGGCGAGACGCCGGTGAATGGTTGGCATGACGGGCTCCTTGTCTGGTCCGGTAGAGCCAGCGCAGCAGCCCAGCCCAAGACCACTCGTCCGCCAGCCTTAGAAGAACCTTGGAAATTAGCGGAGCTTGCCGATACGGCCGTCAGCTCGGATCAACGCGTCGACACCGGCGCGGACTTCACAAGCTCATACTTCGGGTTGGCGATGGCGAGGTGCCCCTTGTATTCGCCGGCTCGCCCGGTTGCCCGAATGGTGGCACCCGGGACCACGCCGGGGATCTGGGTACGCCCGAAGAAGATGAGCCGCA
>DATFRC010000126.1:0-5467 GCA_035263725.1 Jatrophihabitantaceae bacterium
TGCTCCGTCTCGTCAAGCCGTCCGCGGTGTGCCGGCACCGCCAGAACAGGGGCCGACATGTCATCCACGGGCCGCATCGCGTTTCTTGTCTGGCGCGACACCCGTCATCCCGAAGGTGGTGGTTCGGAGCTGTTCGTCGAGCGAATGGCGGAGTGGCTGGCCGGCCAGGGGCACGAGGTGACCGTCGTGTGCGCGGCGCACGCCGACGCGCCCCGTGACGAGATCCGCGCCGGCGTCAGGTTTCGCCGACGCGGCGGCCGGCTCACGGTCTACCTGCACGGGCTCGCCTACCTGCTTACTGCGCGCGGGCGCCGGACCGACGTCGTTGTCGACGTCCAGAACGGACTGCCGTTCTTCTCCCCGCTCGTGCGCAGGCGCGGCCTGGTCGTCCTCGTCCACCACGTGCATCGCGAGCAGTGGCAGATCATCTACCCCGGCTGGCGTGGGCACCTCGGCTGGTGGCTCGAGTCGCGCCTCGCTCCGCGCGTCTATCGCGGCCGTCGCTACGTGACGGTGTCGCAGGCCAGCCGCGCCGACCTTGTCCGGCTCGGCGTCGCCGCGGAACGCGTCCAGGTCGTACACAACGGGATCGACGTGCCACATCCGCAGGCAACCGCGCCACGCAGCGCCGCGCCGACGCTGTGCGTGTTGTGCCGCCTCGTGCCGCACAAGCAGGTGGAACATGCACTCGAGGTGGCCGCACAGCTGCGCCCCACGATGCCGGCCCTGCGCGTCGAGGTCGTCGGCGACGGGTGGTGGCGAGCCGACCTGGAACGGCGCGCCGCTGAGCTCGGCATATCCGACGCGGTCCGCTTCCACGGCCACGTGAGCGCCGTCGAACGCGGCCGGATCCTCGACGAGTCGTGGCTGCTTCTCGCTCCGTCGGTGAAAGAAGGCTGGGGTATCGCGATCATGGAGGCGGCGGCCCGTGGCGTCCCCGCGCTCGCCTATCGATCGGCCGGCGGGGTGTGCGAATCGATCATCGACGGTGAGACCGGCAAGCTCGTCGACGATCTCGACGAAATGGCCAAGGCGACCGACGAGCTGCTCACCGACCCGGCGCTGCGGGAACGCCTCGGCCAGGCCGCGCGGGAGCGGGCGGCCGGATTCTGCTGGCCGGAGACGGCACGCAACTTTGCGCAGGTGCTCGGGGTGAATCAGCGGTTGCCGTAGTCGACGATCTGGCTGTTGGCCGGGTTGTGGCTCGGCGCCTTGGTGGCAGAGCTCAGGATGCCGACCGACGCGCCCACTGCGAGGCCGGCGCCGAGGACAGCCGACACCACGATCGAGATGATCCTGCCCACGCTCGCCTGCCTCCGGTCACGTTACTGCCGGGTACCTTACCCTGCGTCGCAGCCCTGGCAAGCACAGCGCGACCACCAGCGCCATCGCGACCGCATCACCGGCGAGCACCACGATGATGCGAGCCACGCCCGGTGCCGCGTGGTCGATCGGCCCCGGAACGCGGTACAGCTCGAGCTCCGGACCCGCTCGCACAAGCGGGAGACGACGCAGATCGGGTACCGCGCCGGGCGTGCCGCGCTCGACCAGGACCCAGCCCACGCCGGCCTCGGCGAGCCTGCGCGGTAGGTCCGCACCGGCGCCCAGGGCGGAAGCCACGGTTCGGGCCCGAGCGTCCTCGCCGCGCAGCACCCGGCCGGACACGGCGAGCTGATCGGAGACGACGACGTCGCCGGGCAGCAGACGCGGTGCCGGGTCGAGGACCGTCCGCCCGGGAACCCAGGCGAAGCTCCGGTAGGACTGGAACGGCACCACCGCTACGTCCCCACCGTGGCCGACAGTGTGCGCTGCCCATGACCAGTCCACCGGATACCGCACCGGCTGCATCACCGGATGGACGGTTCGCGTCGCGTCCGGCACGAGGACGATCGGACCGGCGAGCGCAACCGCCGCGACCGCGACCCTCCAGGTGGCGAGCACCGCGAGCCGCGCCACGGCGGCACCGATGAGCAGAACGACCAGCAGCACGTAGGGCATCAGCCACTTCTGCGCGTCGCGCAGCAGTCCCGCTCCGGGCACGGTGCGGACCACCCAGCGCATGGCCGCCGAGAGTCCCGGAACGGACGCAGCCGCCGACAGCACGAACGCCCCGGCTGCGCACGTCCCGAGCCGCACTACGGTGGCGCGGCCGAGCAACGCCACCAACTGTGGCCAGCCGACCAGCGCCGCGACGACGATGAAGGCCAGGCCGGCAACTGCCAGCGGGCCGGCGCGACTGCCCGGAACCACCTCCGCGTCCCAGATGCCACCCATGCCGGCTAGCGTCAGCAACGTGCCACCCGCATGTTCGGAGCGCGCCGCGAAGGCAGTGACGCCCTCCGGATCGCTGGTCAGCCCAGCCGTCCCGACGAGCGCGGGCACCACCCACGGCAGTTGCAGCAGCCCCGCACCACCCGCGGCGAGCCACCAGCGGCGCCAGTTGCCGCCGTGCTGCGGAATTCCGATCACACATCCGGTGACGAGTGCGATCAGCCCACCCGTCGGCGTGATCGATGCGGCAGCAGTCCAGAGCAGCAGCGGGCGCAGCCGACCTTCTCCCCGTCGCATCCGGGCGGCGTATCCGACGACCCAGGGCAGCGCTGCGTAGGCCCACAGCAACGCCCACTGTCCGAGTGCGAGCCGCTCGAGAACGTACGGGTTCCAGATGGCCATGCCGGTCGCGGCGATCCCCCCGAACAGGCGGCTGTCCGCCAGAAGCCACGCGGCGCCGATTCCCACGGCGAGCAGGGGGAACGCCAACGCCACCCGGCCGATGACGGCGCCGTCGACGAGCTTGCTGAGCAGAGACACCACTGCGTCGACCGGCACCGCGCGCGGCGATGACGAACCCAGTCCCACCGACGCCCACGACAGTGGCTGCCGCGGCGTGAACACCATGTCGTGGCCCAGGCCGTAGCCCGCGCGGTGCTGCGGCCAGAGCAGTATGCCCGTCAGTATCGCCGCCCAGGCAGCCGGCACCGCGCGTAGGGATTGCCCGGTGAACGTCGGCTTCGTGGTCGGCTCCAAAACGGCGGGTGGGCCAGGACATGGCCTACTCTGGCGCGGCGACTGTAGTCGATGCGCTCGGCAGGAGGACAACGTGTGACGGGTTCGGCGCAGGCGGTGCGCACCTCCGCCGGCTCGGCCGCTGCGGTGACGGCGGCCGGTTTTGCGGCGAATCTGCTGAGCTATGCAGTCCTGCTGGCCGCCGTGCATGCGCTGTCGCCGTCGGGCTACGGGCAGATCGTGGTGCTGCTCAACGTGCTGCTCGTCGGGACGGTGCCGTCGTTCGCGGTGCAGACCGTAACCGCCCGCCGGGTCGCGGTCGACGACACAGCCGGAACCGCTCGGGCAACCGCTGTGGTCGCACTCGCCGCGAGCGGCCTGGTGGTCGCGCTAAGCCCCGCCCTCACCGCGTTCTTGCACCTCTCGCATGCCGGCGACCTGGTGCTCGTCGGCGCGGCGCTACCCGGCGTCACGGCACTCGGCATGTACCAGGGAATCCTGCAGGGCCAACGGCGATTCACCCGGCTCGCGGCAGTCCTGGTCCTCGCCGCAGTGGGCCGGTCCGGATTCGGGCTGATCGGCTTGCTCGCCGGGCACGGCACGACGCTGACCCTGGCCGGCACCGTGGTCGGGACCACCGCCTGCGCGATCCTGGTCGGCGTCCGGCTTCGGGGGATCCTCGCCCCGGGGCGTCCCGCCGGTCCGCTGCGCGAGATCGCCCACGCGCTACACGCCCACGGGACGTTCTGGTTCCTGTCGACGCTGGATCTCCTGCTGGCCCGGCACGTGCTGTCGAGCCATCTCGCTGCCGTTTATGCGACGGGCTCCGTGGTGACCCGAGCCGCGCTATGGCTGCCGCAATCGGTGGCCACGCTCGTCTTCGCGCATCTCACCGACACGGAGCGCCATGGCCGCCTGTTGCGGCGCGCCCTTGCCGTCGTCGTCGGCGTGGGAGCCCTGGTCGTCGCGGCGACGGCTGCCATGCCCGCCCTTGTTGCGAAGGTCGTCGGCGGCGGACGCTATCCGGAACTCGTGCCCTTCTGCTGGATGTTCGCGACCCTGGGCGCCGCCCTCGCCGTGCTGCAATTGGGCATGGTCGCCGGACTGGCGTTGCGGCGCACCCGGCAGACGATCGTGCTCTGGACGGCGGTCGCCGCCGACTCGGTCCTGGTGCTGTCCAGCAGCCCGCCGGTATCGATCGGGCGGGTCGTCGGCCCCGTCGTCGCCACGACCGTCCTGGCTGCGGCGGCTTCGGTGCTGCTCAGTGCGGTCCGGTTGCCCCAAGCTCAGCTCGCGGCTGCCGGCCAGGCCGCCGGAACGTAGGACGGGTCGAGGCCGGCACCGAACCGTGCACCCACACCGGCGGCCACTGGGTAGACGCCGTTGCGCACCCAGCCGTCGAGCGTCTTGACCAGGGCCTCGCGCTGCTGGTCGGAGAACACGCAGTGCCCGGCGCCGTAGGGCGCGCCAGTCGACTCAGGGTAGGTAGCGGGCGGGGCGATGTACAACTGCACCAGGCTGCCGTTGTCATTGTGCGACTGCACACGCTCGGCGAAGACCTGCTCGTTCTGGACGAGCACCAACGGGTCGAATTCGGTGTGCATGGTCACGGTCGGGGCCGTCAGGTCGCCGGTAGTGTCGCCCAGCTTCTCGAAGGCGGCGCGGGCGGCCGGGTCAGCGCTGACCCGCGGCACGGCATTCAGCTTCGCCAGCATCGCGCTGATGTTGCCGCCCGCCGTAGCAATCGTGGTGGCCTCGTCCGTACTGATGCGCGCGGCGTAGTCCGCCTTTGTGTTGTCCGACGGGTTGCCGCCGACGCGTTGTTCGACCTCGTAGCGTCCGCTGGTGCCGAACGCCAGCGCGGTCAGCAGCGCCTCGACGCGTGCTTTGACCTGCGACGTGAGGTCGGCACCGTCGTACGTCTGGGTTTTGGTCGGGGCGTCGGCCAGCGCGGCGATGAACAGCACCTTCGCCGTGCCGCCGCCGCTGACGTCAGCGGCCGCCTTTTCGATCAGTTGCTCGGCGCGCTCCCAGTTCGCAGCCGCGTCGTCGGCGCTGGTGTAGCCGGTGAGCTTCAGGTCCGGATCGATGAGCGCCTTCACCGCGTACGCGACGTCCAGTGCGAGGTCGAAGTTGATGTTCGGACCGGCGAGCGCCCCGCACATCGGCGCGGAACCGTCGACCCAGGAACGATTCTGCTCGGCGAGGATCTCGGTGATCAGCCCGCCGAGCGAGTCGCCCCACACGTAGGTCCGCAGCGGGGTGCCGACGAGCGAGACGAACTTCGCGTGCAGGTCCTCGCCGGCTTGCACGCCGTCGGCCACGGCCCAGCCGTTCGACTTGTACGCCGAGCCGGCCAAGGCGTAACCGGCCGCCAGCAAGTCCTGGCTCAGTGGATCGGCGCCGGTGCCGTCCGCGTCGGTGGACGACACCTGCGCCTTCGTGTCGACGGCGGCAAAGT
>DATFRC010000127.1:0-18715 GCA_035263725.1 Jatrophihabitantaceae bacterium
GCGGCGCATACAGGGCAGCTACCCCGGCGCTGCTGCGTATCGCGACCTCCACGGGCTCGCCGTCCGAGTAGTGGAACGTGGTGCGCCGGATCGCCGGCACACCTGTGGCGACGATCTCGTCCAGCAACCCCCAGCGGTGCAGCTGGTGCACCCCGGCGCGCATCAGCGCATGGGTCGACACTGTGTCTGCGCCATAGGCTGCGCGCTCAACAAGTGCGACACGCGCACCCGCGCGGGCGAGCAGCAATGCGGTCGACGCGCCGGCCACTCGCGCCCCGACCACCACGACGTCGTACCGGCTGCTCATGACGCGGCCTCGCGCTCTTCCTCGCCCGGCACGGCCGCGGCGACGCTCGGGTCGCGCCAGACGACGGCGCTGCCGTCGACCACGATGACACCGTCCTGGTTGGTGATCCGCGTGGCAAGTGTCGTCACCGGCTTGTCCGCGCGGACATCACTGACGGTTGCTTCTGCCGTGATCACGTCACCGGGCCGGACCGGCGCGAGGAAGCGCCATGAGACCTCAAGGAAGACGCTGCCCGGCCCGGGCAGTTGCTCGGCAACGAGCGCGTTGAGCAGACCCGTCGTGACGCCGCCTTGGACGACGATTCCGCCGAACCGGCTGCGCCCGGCCACCTGCTTGTCGTAGTGGATCGGGTTGCGATCTCCGGTGATCTCGGTGAACAAGGCGATGTCACGGCGCGTGACGGCGCGGCTGCGGCGCGCCGTCGCACCTCGGTGCAGTATGAACATGACAAAACGATCCCTTCCGATTCGCGCCAAGATCAGTTGCCGGCCCGAGCGCAGCTGTGGCGGTCCGTGGCCGGAGACCGTCCGGTGATTCGGTCGGCGACAAAGGACGCGTCCCGCCCGACCCCGCCGATGAAGTTGGAGCTGCGGTGGTGCTGGAAGCGTTGTCCGAGGACGTATAGCCCGGGCACCGGCGTACGGCCGCGACGTTGCTGGATCTCGCCGTCCCGATTGAGCACCGGCACCAGCAGCCATGGGTAGGACCGGCGATATCCGGTGGCCCACAGCACGGTGCTGATCCCGGATGCACGCAAATCGAGCTTCCGTACGCCGGGGGTAGCGACGATGGCCCGGCTCGGCTCCGGGGCGAGTACTTCGGTGGCCAGCCCATTCGCCGCGATGTGGTCCTCGATGCCGGCAAGGAGCTGGTTCATCCGGCGCCGGGCCTCGGCAACGGTCGCGGACAGGTCGGATGCGAGATCGACGCGATGGCCGTCGACTCCGGTCAGCCGGCCGACCAGGCGCACGCCGTCGGCTTGCAGGGTGGCGAGGTCGAGTGAGCGCCGATCTTGGCTGCCCACCAGCTGCAGCGAGGGCTCCCGCCGCGCGAGCACGGGGTCGCGCATCTCGTCGATCGTCTTGTCGAGCAAGCCCAGGCGGTCGAGCCACCAGTAAATGTCCATCCCGCGGTACGTGCGCGGCACCCGGGTATGGCTGCCCACCGCGATCGTCACGTCCCGGCCAGCGGCGCGCAGCGCGTCAGCCAGCTGTACACCGGTCGCAGACGCCCCGACCACCAGCACGCCGCCCTGCGGCAGCTGTTCGGGATTGTGGTACTCATTCGGCGCAACCTGATAGACGTCATCGGCTAGGGCGCCGGACAGCGCTGGAACGGCGGGCCGATCGCACCATCCGGTGGCGACTACGACGTTCGCTGCGGTCCACACGCCGTGGTCGGTCACGACATGAAAGCGGTCGCCGCGGTGCTCGACAGCCGCGACCCGCGTGACTTCCTCGACCGGTGCGCCGAAGGACCGCGCGTAGTCGGCCAACTCGTCAGCGAACGCCGTAGCAGCGAGGAACCCGTCCGGGTCCTGCCCCTCGTAGGGCCGCCCGGGCAGCGCGTTCATCCAGTTGGGTGTCAACAGATGCAGCCCGTCCCAGGTCTCGCTGCGCCACCGCTGCCCGACGCGGCCGCGCTCGAGTACGACGTGGTCGCGGCCGCGATCGGACAGGCAACGGCTAGCGGCCAGACCGGCTTGGCCGGCGCCGATGACGACGGTTTCCGTAGTCGGCATGAGATTCCTCGCGTTCTGCCCGCGCACAGGGCCGGCCGCTGGTGAGCGGCCGGCCCCGACGCGTGGGCGAGACTTGGTCAGGCGGCGTCGACGTCGATCGACACGGGAACGCCGTTGGTGACGATGTCGAACACCGCCGAACGGCGGCGCGACTGCTCCACGACGGAGCGCAGCTTCTCCGGCTCGTCGCCGCGGAGCGTAAAGCTGACCTTGATCTGCTGGTAGCCGTTGCGGACGTCGGCGTCCAGCCCGAGGATTCCGAGCAGATCGATGTCGCCCTCGACCGTTGAGGAGACCTCTGTGAGGTTGATACCGCGGGCGGCGGCGACGTTGGCGATACCCGCGGTCAGGCAGGCAGCCAGGGCGTGCAGCAGGTGCTCGGCCGGCGTCGGGCCGTTGTCTGTGCCGACGAGCACCGGCGGGTGGTCGGCGTCGAACACATAAGGCTGCCGATGGGTCATTTCCTGCTTGGCGCCGTAGAAGCCATGGATGGTCGACCGGTTGTGGGTCCCGCTGACCCACGTGTTCGTGGCCCGGAACTGGAACTTGGCGATGTCCGGGTCGCCCTTCACCGCATCGAGCGTCGCGAACAGAGTTGCGGTGTCGACGCCGTTGCGGATCGGGCTCTCGGTAGTGGTCATTACGTTGCTCCTCATCGGTGGTTGTGTCGGAACGACGGATTCGTGTCCGTACGAGATTCGCGGTGGCCGGCCGGCGGCACATCCGTGGTCACCACGGATCTGCCGGCACCGTGCTGGGCACGGACGGGCGGCCTGCCGAATGTGACGGCGTCCTTGACGGCCGCGGGAACGATCGCAAGCAGTTCGGCGTCCGGCTGCGCGCCGAGCGCGTCGTTGACGTAGGCGAACGCCAGCCGCAACGCGACGAACATGGTGATCGCGAAGATTTGCGCGTCGTCGTAGCCGGCGTCGCGCAACGGCTGGAGATCGTCGGCCTCGGTGGAGCTCGGCCGCCGCGTCACCGTGCGCGCCCACCGGGCCAGTGCCTGCTCGGCTGGATCCAGGCCGTCGTCGGCGCCGCGCAGTACGCCGGCCGCCGCGTCTGCGCCTGCTTCCCGGGCCAGCCTTCTGCCCCAGGTCAGCGAGCAATATGAGTCACCGAGCGCCGAGGCGCAGGCCGCGATCAGGACGGCCCGCTGGCGCACGGTCAGGCCCGCGGCGGAGCGTGCGCCGTCGATCAAGGCGGACAGCCCCTCATACAGGGCCGGCTGGTGTCCCCACAGGCTCGACAGGTTCATGACGAACCCGTTTCGCTCCAGGTCGTTGTCGAATAGGCGCTGTGCACCTGCGCTCGCCGGTGGTGCGTCGAGGAACCCGGTGCCCTCGGTCGCGGTTGCGTTGGTCACGCAGTGAAAGCTACGAACGGCTCGGCAGTCCGCGCGTCCGTGCGTGCGCGCAATTACAGCCGGCCGCGGGAGAGCAGCGTGTCGGTATGCGCGTAGCCGTCAGGCCCGCGCCATGAGCCGCGCGACAGCGGCCGCTCGCGCCGACTTTCCTTGGACGCCAAGCTTCAGATAGGCGTTTTGCAGGTGCCGTTCGACGGTCCGCACGCTCAACGTCAGCGACTCGGCGATCGCCGCGTTGTCGTGGCCCTGCGCCGCCAGACGGAGCACGTCGAGCTCGCGGGCGGAGAGCAGCGCCGCCGCGGCACCGCCTGACGCGGACGTCGCCGGCCCGCGATCCTCCGCCATGAAGGCCGCGACCTCGTCCACGAACACGTGCCAGGCCGGCTCTTCGCCCAGGAGGATGTGGTTCGACGTTTCGAGCACCACGAGGCGAGCTCCGGCGATCGTCGACGCGAGCAGGACGCCGTCGTCGAAGTCGTTCATCCGGTCCTGGCGCGAGTGCAACACCAGCGTCGGGGCGTTGACCTGCGGCAGCAGCCGCACGACGTCGTCTGTAGTGCGCGCCCGGCGTGCCGCGCCGGCGTTCTGGGCGGACGATGCGACGCGCGTCAGCTCGTCGAGCCAGCGCATCTGCTCCTCGGTGGCGCCGGGAATCATCAACGATGTGAACACTCGGCGGAACTCCGACTCCGGGCGGGCCCAGCCGACCTCGATGAGCTGCTGGAATGTCTCGCTGAGCGCCAGATCGTCCGGTGTCGGATCGCGCATCCACGCGGCGTAGCTGTTGTAGAACAGCAACCGCGAAATTCGCCCCGGATTGCGCACGGCGTACACGATCGACGGCGGGCCGCCCTGCGCCATCGCCATCAGAGCCACCCGGTCGAGCCCCGAGTCCTCGATGACGGCTTCGAGGTCGGCGACGCGCGCCTCCAGGCTGAAGTCGGTGACATCCCAGTCGGATAGCCCGTAACCGCGCTCGTCGTAGCGCACGACCGTCGCGATCTTGCCGAGATCATCAAGGAAGTGTCGCCAGACCGGGCTCTCCCAGTCGTACTGCAGATGACTCAACCAGCAGGTGGCGATCACCAGCGGCGGGCCGGAGCCGTGGCGGGCGTACGCGATCCGGGTGCCGTCAGCAGACCGGCAGAACCGCAGGTGCTGCGGTGGCGGCGCTATACCCCCGGTCGGCACTCCTGAATGGTAGCGAGAAACAAACGCCAAGTGCCGACGTGAGGGATGGAGGGTTAGGTCGGCTGCGATCTCGACTTTCTCGGCAGAACCCGCATTAAGCGCCGCTCGATCACGGACTGCTGAGCATCGCTGCGTCAGACTCGGTCGCGATGACTGCGGCGCGTTCGCCTGACGCCCATGTGTCGTTCCCTGCGGATTTCCCTCATATAGGCCAGGAAGTCGACCTGTATGGCATGCGTGGTGCAGGCGCGGTATCGCCTGACTGTCGCCGCCGTGTACCCGGCGATCTCACGGCTCATTTGCTGGTTCGTCGGCAGCGTCGCATTGCCCTGAAGCAGGTCCGCGACCCACTGCGACTGGATCTCGGCTATCGGCATGACCGCCCCGATGGGCTGGATGAGCCCGATAAAGTACAGCCCGGGCAGCTGAGGGGGGACTATCCGGCGATAGAGGGGGATCTGCTTGCCGTCTATGCCGATTGTGGTCTCATTGAGAAACGGAAAGCTGATCTTGTAGCCCGTGCAGTAGATCACCACATCCACGGGCTCGCGGCTGCCGTCGGCGAAGCGCACGCAGTCCCCGTGAAACCCGTCGATAGCCGGCTTGACGACGATGTCACCGTCATCCAGCTTGCTGAGCAGACTGTCCGACACCGTGGGGGGAGCGCACAGTACCCGGTGATCAGGCCTGGGCATGCCATATCTCGTCACATTGCCCTGAGCCATCCGCAGCAGCAGTGCCACCACGAGGCTCTGGAGCCGAAACGGTGCTCTCGTCCCGAGACGCGTTAGCGTCAGGTGATCTGTTGGCCTGCCGAATAGATACTGGGGCACGATATGGGCGCCCCGCCGCATGGCGAGCAGCGTTCGTCCTGCGACCAGGGAGCAATCGGCTGCGACGTCGCAGGCGGAGTTGCCGACGCCGAGGACAAGGACGCGTTTGCCGGCCAGGGGTTCCGGCGTGCGGTAGTGGTGGGAGTGCATCTGCTGGCCCGCGAAGGTGCCCGCACCCGGAAAGGCCGGCTCGGGATATTGCGGATCCCAGTGGTGACCATTGGCGACCAGCACGGCACCGTACCGCTCGGTGCGGACCGCCCCGGTGTCTCGCTGCCGGACCGTGACGTCCCAGCCTCCTCCCGCGACCGGCTCGGCCTTGGTCACCTCGGTCCGGAACTGAATCATGCCGCGGAAACCGAAGTGATCTACGAAATTATCGAGATACTCCGCGATCAACTCATGGCTCAGATAATCCGGGTAATCGAGCGGCATCGGGAACGCTGCGTACTGCATGCACCGCCGCGATGTCTTGGCGCGCAATGAGCGATATGCGGACGACATGCCGTTGTCATTGTTGTACCGCCAGTTGCCGCCAACCGCTGAGCCGGCCTCGAAACAATCGAAAGGAATGCCGCGGGCATGCAGAACCTGGCAGGCTGCGATCCCCGACGACCCCGCCCCGATAATGCACACCCGGTCCATGAGCGCGATCACGCGGAGAATGCTTCACCAACCATGCCGCCGCCCGAATCAGTGACGACCCTGAAACCAGCCCTGATCTGCGCGACCGATTACAGACGGCCACCACGTGGCATTCGCAGATCAGCCGGCCACGTGCACGGCCGCGGCGGTGAGGATCGCGGCGGCCATGGCGGCCGCTGCGGGACCGGGGAGCGCGAGCCGGCCGGCGCGCAGCCCGCGAGAGGCCGCGCGCAGGCTTAGCCAGGCGGCTTGCGTCAGGATCCCGGCCGCCAGGGCCAGCAGTACCGGCCCGGCGGCTGTGGGCACGTCGAACAACGAGGTGGTCGCGGCGCCGATGGCGGGGCTGATGCTCATGACCGCCAGCCATCCGGCGACGCGACGGCGTGGCTGGGTGCCGAGTAGCGCTCCGGTGGCCAGGCCTTCGGCGAAGGCGTGTACGGCAAGGGCAGCGGCGATGGCGGCCGAGCCGGCCAGCGCGATCACAGAGCCTTCCAGGAAGCGGTGAGCCGCCAGGGCCGCTGCTGTCGCGGCGCCGCCGGCGCTCACCTTCTGCTCCTGGCAGGCACACCCCGCGCGCGCGGCCAGCCCGGCGGCGACGAAGGCGCCGCCCATGGCGATCGGCACCAACCCCGGCCAGACCCGTGCGACGTGCGCGCCGGCCCAAGCGTCCGGGAGCAGGTGCAACACTGCGATGATCAGCAGCGCGCCGGCGGCGGCCGCGAACGAGATCTCACGATGCCCGGGGCGGCGGCGGGCCGTCCACGCCCCGGCCACGGTCGAGACCGCCAGGATGCCGGCGCCGGCCAGTATCAGGCTCGGCGGCATGGCCGATGTGTGAGTGGCCGTCGCCGCGCTAAGCACTAGGACTCGCTGATCACGTACAGGCGTCTGCCGTCGCAGCTCAGGTCGACCATCTGAGGGCCGCCGCCGAGCGGCCGGCCGGCCGCGGCGGGGTGGGGCTGGTGGGCCACGATGCCGCCGAGCCTAACGGAAGCGGTCGCACGCGGATGGAACGGATCCGCCGGCAAGCTCAGCATGCCACCCGCGGCATGACCTCGCCCGCGATCAGCTCGATCTGGCGCCGCTCATCGCCTACCGGCCAGAAGTGGACCCGCTGACAGCCTGCCCGGGCATAGCGGGAAAGCAGTTCCGCGCAGTCCGCCGGCGGGCCGACGCAGATCCGTCCGCGAAGTTCCGCCGGGTCTCGTCGGACCAGAGGACCGACGATCTCCGAAAGGACACGCTCGGCATCTGACACTGTGTCGGTGATCCACGTCCACATCGTCACGAGCGCATTGGGCAAATCACCTGGCCGCCCTTGTCTTTCCAGCTCTTCGCCGAGCAGCTTCCTGTTCGCGGCGAAGCTGTCGGGGGTCGCGTTGTAGGCAGACGCGAACCAGCCATCGCCGAGACCGGCGACGCGGCGCAAGCCCGCAGCCGAGCCCCAGCTTCCGAGCCACAGGGGGACCCCGCCCCGTTGCGCGGGCGCCGGCGCCAAATGCACAGCCGGCGCGCCGGACAGGTTGCTATCGCTCAGCAGGCCCTTGAGCTGGCGGACCGCCTGGTCAAAGCGCTGCCACCGCTGCTCGAAGGGCACGCCCACCGCTTCGTAGTCCGCCCTGGACGAACCCGGACCGACGCCTGCGATCACCCGGCCGCCGGAGAGGACGTCCAGCGCCGACAGCATTTTCGCCAGCGGCACCGATCCGCGCAGGTTCACCAGCGCAACGGACGTCGCGAGCCTCATCCCGCCCGACCGCTCGACGACCGCAGCGAGCGCTGTCGGGCCGTCGAGCCAAGGCGCGGAGTACAGAAAGTGATCATTCGCCGAGATCGCCGCGAACCCGCCGTCCCGCGCCGCGTCCACGGCCTCGGCCAGCCGGCCGTACGACAGCCCCTCGCCACCGAAATCGATCAAGGGCAAATGCACACCGGAATCCATGACCGCCCATTTTCCATTCGGTTGTGCCCTACCGCGACGTCGCCGTCAGTGCTCGGTGGTCGGCCGGCCGTAGCCGGCTGGCGTCACCCCGAAGGCGTCACGGAATGCGGCGATGTAGGCGCTGACATTGCTGTACCCGCTCGCGATCGCCGCAGCGGTGACGCTGTGCCCGGCCGTAAGCAGAATCATCGAGTGTTGCAGGCGGAGCTGGGCCCGCCATTGCGGGAAGGTCATCGCGGTGTCGCGGCGGAACAGCCGGCTCAGCGTCCGTTCGCTGGCCCCGACCGCGCGTCCCAGCTCGGTCAGGGTGCGTTGCTCCGCGGGATCGTCGATCAGGATGGCGGCCACGTCGCGTAATCGCGGGTCGGCCGGTATCGGCAGGTGATGGCGCAGGGCGGGCGTCGGCGTCAGCCGGCGCAGCGCCACGCGGGATAGATCGGCCCGGTCGTCGGCGCTAAGCGTTTCGTCGCCGGTCAGGGCGACGATGACCTCGCGGAGCAGGGCCGAGACGGCGAGCACAGTGGGTTCGTTGATGCTGAGCGGGTTGGCGTCGAGTGCCAGGGTCAGCATTTGCGTCTCGCCGTATGCGCGGTGGCTGTGCGGCACGCCTGCCGGCAGCCACACCGCTCGGCGCGGCGGCACGACCCATGAGCCGTGGTCGGTGCGGACGGCAAGCACGCCCCGGTTCGGATAGACCAGCTGATGCTGCGCATGGTCGTGCCAGTCGATGTGCTCGCCGTGCCTGAGCTGCAGGCTCAAGGGGCCGGCGACGGTCTGGCGGTTCACCAACATTACGGGTCAGGTTACCGGTAGCAGGCCAGGTCGACCGTCGGCGACGCTGAGCCCGTGATCAAGACTGAACAGGCACTCTCGATCTGGCAGCGCATGCGCGTGTGGGGCGCCGCACACGCCGTCGACGACCTGTACCAGGGACTCGTGCCGGCGAGCGTGCCCTACTTCGTGCTGGACCGGCACTACGGCTACGTTGCGGCGTCCGGGCTCAGCCTGGCGGCCACCCTGGGCGCCGCGCTGCCGCAGCCGATCGTGGGCCTGCTCGTCGACCGGTACGCGGCGAGCTGGCTGGCGCCGACCGGCGTGGGCCTGGCCGGGGTCGGTGTCGGGCTGTCCGGGCTGGTGCCCGGATACACGGCGGTCTGGGCAATGCTGTTCGCGTCCGGTCTGGGTGTGGCGATGTTCCATCCGGCGGCGGGCAAGGCGGCTCGGCGCGCAGCCGGTGAGAGCGCGACCGCCATGAGCGTCTTCGCCACCGGCGGCAACGTCGGGTTCTTCGTGGCACCCGTGCTGGCTACGCCGGCACTGGACGCGCTGGGTGTCGGCGCCACGGCACTGTTCCTCCCGCCCGCGGTACTTGCCGGGTTCGTGCTGCTACGCCGTCAGCAGCGCGTCGTACCGGTGCGTCGGGTCGTCAGCGGCACCGGCGCCGACCGTTGGCGGCCGTTCCTGCTGCTGACCGCCGTCGAGGTCACCCGATCGGTGAACTTCTTCGGCGTCAGCACATTCATCGAGCTGTATTGGCTGACCCATCTCGGCGGTACCCGCCTTAGCGCCGGCGCGGCGTTGGCCTGCTTCCTGGCCGGTGGCATCGCCGGCACGTTGCTCGGCGGACGCATCGCAGACCGGCACGGGCTCACCCGCACCGTCTTCGCGGGCAATGCCGCCGCGATACCGGCCCTGATCGGGTTGCGGGTATGCCCGGACGCGATCATCGGCCTTGTCGCCGCTACCGCCGCCGGGATCACGATCCAGATTCCCTTCTCGGTGCTCGTCAAGCTTGGGCAGGACTACTTGCCCACGCGGCCCGGCACGGCATCCGGGGTCACGCTCGGGCTTGCGGTCAGTGCCGGCGGGCTTGCCGCGCCCGGCTTCGGAGCAATCGCCGCCAGCCATGGCCTGGCAACCGTCTTCACCGTGTTCTGCCTGCTGCCGGTGCCGGCGACGCTGCTAGCCCGGCTGCTGCCCGAGCCGGGTCGATCGGGCGCCCGCTGTGACAGGGTGGCGGCGTGACGATGCCCGAACCGTGGCCCTGGCCGAACACGATGGACGCCCTGGTGGCTGCGCCTGACTCGCATCACGTCTTGTTCGAGAACGACCGGGTCCGGGTGCTGGACGTGCTGATCGAGCCAGGCACCCGCGAACCGGAGCACACCCATCGGGCGCCCAGCGTCATGCTCATCGACGAGCCCGCTCAGATCAGGTACTTCGCCGGCGACGAACTGCGCTTCGAATCGGCACGCGCCGCAGAAGCTGCGCCCGGGGTCCGGGTTCGCTGGATGGAGCCCGAGGGGCCGCACTCGGTCGAAAACCTCGACGAGCGCCGCTATCACGCGATCCGCATCGAGCTCAAATAGCACCAACTGGTCAGGCTGCCCCGTGGGCCAATCGCGACGGCCACCAGATCGTGCGACCGATGTCGTAGCTCAGAGCCGGGACGAGGATCGACCGCACGACGATTGTGTCGAGCAGCACACCGAACGCGACGGCGAATCCGATCTCAGCAAGGCTGACCAGGGGAAGCACGCCGAGGACGGCAAAGGTGGCGGCAAGCACCAGGCCGGCGGACGTGATGACTCCACCCGTGACGGAGAGCCCACGGAGGATGCCATTGCGAGTCCCGAATTCGAGCGTCTCCTCACGGACACGGGTCATCAAGAAGATGTTGTAATCGATGCCCAATGCCACCAAGAATATGAACACAAACAGGGGGAATGCCGGATCGGCGTTCTTGAAATGGAACAGGTCGTTGAACACCAGCGAACTCACACCGAGCGTGGCAGCGAACGAGAGCACGACGGTCCCGATGAGCAAGATCGGAATGAGTAGCGCCCGAAGCAGTATCGAGAGCACTATCAAGATTACTAGCAAGACGATCGGGATAACCAGGTTCCGATCGTGCCTCGAGGCTTGCAGGGTGTCGTAGTTTATGGCCGACGAACCACCGACCAAAGCATTGGCGCCGGCGATAGCGTGCACCGCGGCACGGATGCGTTTTACAGTGTCATAGGCCTGCGTCGTGTCGTACCGGTACTGCAGGTTGGCGTTGATCAAGATGCGTCCGTTGTGCGGCTGAACCGACAACTCTGCCGGCAGGCAGCCCGATGGGGGCCCCTGCAGCTGTCCCGATTGCGCGGCCCGTGCCACTGCTGGGTAGTCAGGCTGTACGCAGACGGAGCCAGGCGTCGTGGCAACACCGGGGACCTTCGACACGGCGTTGATAACCTCGTCTGTCTTCTCGGCCCTTGCCGTAATGAGCGCCGGGGTACCTGCGCCCTGTGGGAAGTTCGCATCGTAGATCTTCTGGCCCGTAAGAGCGTCCGGTTTGTTGGTGAAGCTATCGACGACGCCGAGACCACCGAGCTTGAGAGCGCCGATGAACGTGGCGCATATCGCAAGCGCGGCGGCGGTGATGATCCACGCCGGCCGGGCGCGTCGTCCGAGAGCGGCTGCGAACTTAGCCCAGATGCCGTGCGTCGCGATGTCCGCCTGATGATCGACGTGCGGAATACGCGGCCAGAACACCCACCGTCCGAACAGCACCAGAAACACAGGCAGGAAGGTCAGCATCATGAATGCGGTGCAGACGATCCCGATTGCGCATACCGGCCCAAGGCTGCGGTCCGAATTGAGCTCACAAAGCGTCAAAGTGAGCAGCGCAATGGTGACGGTGGTGGCGGACGCGATGATCGGTGGGGCTGCGCCACGCCACGCTGCTGTCATGGCTGCTACTCGACTGTCATAGGTATGCAGTTCCTCGCGATACCTGCTGATGAGCAATAGCGCATAGTCAGTGCCGGCGCCGAGTATGAGCACGAAGAGAATGCCCTGACTCTGCCCGTTCAACGTGAGCACGTTGTGCTTGGCCAACTGGTAGACGATCAGCGCGGCCGAGTTGAGCGCAAGGAACGCGCTGAGCAACGGAATGAATGGCAGAATCGGGCTCCGATAGACAATCAGTAGGATCACGATGACGACGAGCAGTGCCGCGAGGATCAGCTTGCCGTCAATTCCCGAGAACGCATCAATGAAGGCGACCAGTAGCCCGCCGGCCCCTGCGCTGTGGATGACGAGGCCGGGCGGCGCGCCCGCCCGTGCCGTCCTGAGGACGCGCTTCTCGTTGTTGACCAGGTCCGGGCCCTTGACCGAGACGTTGCCCACCTTCCCGATCAGTGGCACCGGAACCGCAGCGGTGCGGCCGTCGGACGAGAACTTCGCCGGGCCGACCTGATCTGCGGCAACTCCTGGCAACCCGCGAAAGGCCTGCACATCAGAAGCGATCTTGGCCTTGTCTTCGGCGGTCAGACCGGAGTCGCGGGTGTAGACCACGAATCCTGGGATCGTCTGGACCTGCTGAAAGTTCTGCTGCTGCTTGTCCACCTTGGTCGACTCGGCAGACTTGGGGAGCCACGCCGCGTTGTCGTTCTTCTGGACATCGGACAGCTTCGATTGAAACGCGCCACCGGCCAGCCCGAAGAGCAGCCAGAAGATTCCGAGCGCGGCGACGATATAGACCCCGCGAGAGCGGCGAGGCTTTGCCGGAGCCTCAGGGCGGGGGACTTCTTCAGCAAGTTTTTCTTGGCTCACAACGGACCCTCCGTGATGCCGGCCGCCGGCCCTCAGCCTGCGCTGAAACCGAAACCGAAACCGAAAACCGAAAACCGAACCGTGTAGTCACTCATGCTGACGCCATGACCTCGGTCTGTCATCAACCGACAGGCGTCATTTTTGACGGAACCGCCAGATGCCCGTCGCCGGCGCCCAGGTCAGCGGCCGCGTGTTGCGCGATGCGGCCGGCGTCGGCGTCGACGCCGTAGAGGATTCCGGAACCTCGGGTCGACAGCCACGGGTGGCCGACGAGGTAGAGGCCGGGAAGGGCGGTGATGCCGCGCCGGTGTGCCAGCGAACCGTCGCGTGCGAGCACCGGCACGTCGAGCCAGTTGAGGTCTGGCCCGAAGCCGGTGGCCCAGATGACGGTGCCGATACGCTCGGTCCGGCTGTCGAGCACTAGTGCGGCGCGATCGGCGCCGTTCCAGGTTCGTTCCACCGGGTCGATGTCGGGCGGTGGCGCGACCACGCCGACGCGCGCGATGTGCTGGTTGACCATGTTTCGGAATCGTGCCGCTTGCTCGTCCGCGTAGCGAATGTTGTCGGGCAAGTTGGGCGCGAAGCGCAGCTTTGTGTCATCGACCTCGGTGAGCCTGCCGAGCAGTCTCACCCCGTCGCGTGCGAGCTGCTGCAGCGCGATGGTGTGCCCGCCTCGCGCACCCGACAGCATCGGATGGGCCTCGCGGAGCTGACGCCGGTCGCTGACCTGCTCGGTGGGCTGGTCGTAGACGCCGAGTTCGACGCTCCATTCGTGCACGTCGCGGCCGCGATAGCGGCGCGGCGCCCGGGCGACGCGGCTAGTCGCGAGCAGCACGTCACGTCCTGCGGCTGCCAACTCCTCGGCGATCTGGACGCCGGACTGCCCGCTGCCGACGACAAGCACGGCTCCGGGCCCGACTGCATCCGGAGCGCGATAGCGGCTCGCATCGAGCTGCTGCACGGTAGGCGGCAGTGCCTCGGCGAGGCCAGGGATCGTCGGTCGGCGTTGGCCTCCGCCAGCGACCACGACGACCCGCGCGCTCACCAGTCCGGCAGTCGTCTGCACGCGATAGCCGCTGTGTCCAGGGGCGACGGACACGACGTCTACGCCCGTGCGCACCGGAAGACGTGCAGCGACGCGCTCCAGCCGGGCCACTAGCTCGTCGCGGAACAGGAAACGCTCCGCGCTGCCCGGTTCGAGATACTCGCCGGGAAGTCGCGTCATCCAGTTGGGCGTGACGAGCGTGAAGGAGTCCCAGCGAGCGGTGCGCCAGCTCTCGCCGACCCGGCCGCGTTCCAGTACCACGTGCTCGACGCCGAACGCCTGCAGGTAATGACTCGTGGCTAGGCCGGCCTGCCCCGCGCCGACCACCACGACATCTACCGCCGTCGGCAATTCCTCGTACACCGTTCCTCCCGTCCAGTGGCTGTTGCCCACCGACTCTCCGCTTTAGCGCGCCCGGAAACACCGGCCAGGTGGCGGGGTTTATCGGGGTGATTGCCCGGGCGCTGCGGACTGCGCAAACTTGCGGTGTGAGCGACGGCATCGCAGCCGGGCCGGTGAGCGGGCTGGTGGGTCGTGCGGCTGAGTTGCAGCGCACTTCCGAACTCGCGGCAGAGCTCTCATCCGGGCAGGGTCACGTCCTCCTCATAAGGGGCGAACCAGGCATCGGCAAGACGGCTCTGTTGCGCGAGATCGCCGGCCGCGCGTCCGTAAGCGGGGCGCTGCTTGCCCTCGGTACCGCTGAGGAACTCGAGCAACGCGTGCCGTTCGCGGCGATCGCGGGTTGTCTCGCCCATGCGCCGGCGGACCCGGAGCTGCGTCGCATCGCCGGCGTGCTGCGCGGTGCGAGCCTCACGGACGCCGACGCCTCGACGCCGGCCGACTTCGGATTCATTGCTACCGAAGCGATCCTCGGACTCGTCGACCGGTGGTGCAGCGCGCAGCCGGTGGTGCTCGCGATCGACGACCTGCACTGGGCCGACGAGGCGAGCCTGCTGGTGTTACACCGCCTCGGACTCAGCGCCTCCCAATTGCCGCTGCTGCTCGTTGCCGCCTGCCGCAGCGGCGCGGGTGGTGACGACGTGAGCCGGCTGATCCGTAGCTGGCGGACCCGAGGGGCCGAATTCATGACGCTGGGCCCGGTCGACGAACCCGCGGTGGCGCTGCTCACCGAGCGAGTAACGGGCAAACGGCCGGCAGTGGGCTTGCTGGATCTACTCGCACCAGCTGGCGGCAACCCGCTCTACGTGGCCGAGTTCACCAAGGCGCTGCTCGAGACCGGGCGTCTGGTCCTCACGGACGATGTGGCCGACGTCAAGCCGGCGGCCGACCAGACGGCGGGGCTTCCGGAGTCGCTGATCGATGCGGTCAGCCGCCGCCTCAGCACCCTGTCTACGGGCGCCCGTGACTTGCTGCGTGGTGCGGCCATCTTCGGTCCCAGGTTCAGTGTCGCCGACCTGTCGGCCGCGTCGGGCATTCCTGCCTTCGAGATGCTCGACGCATTGCACGAGCTCATCGAGGCCGGCGTGGTAGTCACCGACGCCGACCGGCTCGCGTTCGGTCACGGCGTGATCCAAGACGCCATCTACGAGTCCATCCCGCGGTCGGCCCGCGCGGCGTTGCATCTGGAAGCGGCGCATGCCCTGGCCCGGACGGGCGCGCCCATCGAACAGGTCGCGGAGCATCTGCTCTCCGCGGACCTATTGGACGGCGAGGCGCTCGCCTGGATGACGAACGCGGCCGACTGGTTGACGATGCGGGCGCCGGAACTGTCCGTCGAGCTCTTCCGGCAGGCTCTTGAGGTCGCCAACCCCGTCGAGGCACAGGTCGGACGCCTGCAGCAGGCGCTCGCGACCGCCCTGCTGGCAACACACCGGTTTGGGCAGGCGGAAACCGTCGCCCGCGAGGCCCTTGCCCGCCACTCGACGCCGGACCAGGGCTCCTTGCGGTGGATTGTGGTGCACGCGCTGTTGAACGAGGGGCGCGCGGAATCAGCTCTTGGCGAGACGCGCGACGCGTTGGCGAGCGGCGTGTTAAGCGCAGTCGAGACCGCACGGTTCCACGGCATCGCCGCACAGCTGATGCACGTGCTGTCCAACGAAGGACCCGATGCCGCGAAGGCAGCGGCGCGGCAAGCTTGCGATGTGGGGCTGGCGAGCGGTGATCCACGTGCCGCCGCGTACGGCCTGCAGGCCATTGCCGGCGCCGAACGGTGGGACGGCAGATTCGTCGATGCGCTCGACCTTGCCGGCCGCGCAGCGGACCACATCCGGCAGGCAGGCTCGATGTTCGACGCCCAACTCGACCCCAACCTCATCCGCGCGAACTGCCTCGTCGAACTCGACCGCATGACCGAAGCAGCGAACGCCTATGCCGATGACCTGAGGCTGGCGGAGGCCGGCGTGGGGACGTTCTTTCTCGCCTTCCACCACCTCTCCGTCGCCCGCATGCAGTTCCTGTCTGGTGCTTGGGACGACGCTCTCACCGAGATCGACGCTGCCCGCCAGGCCCCCGACCATCTCGGGTACACGCTGCACCTCGACGGTCTCGCGACCGTGATCGCGGCACATCGCGGTGATCGCGCCGCCGTGGCTCGGCTGAAGACCTCTCTTCATCGATCGTTGCCTACGGGCTCGATGCGGCACACGTTCGATGACCGATCGTGGGGGCGGAGCATGGCAGCACTCGCCGACGGCGACGAGGCAGGGGCCTACGCCGTGCTGGCATCCGCGTGGAACGCCTGCGTCCAAGGCAAGCGTGAGTTCTGCGGGCATTACCTGCTGCCGAGTCTCGTCGCCCTCGGCATGGCGCAAGGCCACGAGGCGGAGGCTAGTCAGGCGGTCGCGGTGCTCAACCGGTACCTGAACGATCGGCCGGGCCCGGCGATGCATCGGTCTGCAGCGTTCGCCGCTGCGCTGATCGATTCCGACGCAGGCCAACTCCTGCAGGTCGCCGACGACTACGCCGCCGCGGGCCGGCCGCTTTTCGAGGCAGAGGCTCGCGAGCAGGCCGCAGAGCTGCTGGCCGCGGGCGGCGACAGCAGCGCTGCCCGCCTGCATCTCGACGCCGCGCTGCGACGCTATGCAGCAGTCGACGCGCATTGGGACGCAGCACGTGCGAGCGGCCGGCTACGCCGCTACGGAATCCGGCGCGGGGCTCACGGTCAGCGCAGCCGGCCCAAGACCGGCTGGACCGCGCTGACGCCGACCGAGCAGAAGATCGCGGAGCTCGTCTCCGACGGCATGTCCAATCCGGACATCGCCGCGCGGACCTTCACCTCTCGTCGGACCGTGCAATTCCACGTCTCGAACATCCTTACGAAACTCGACCTCACGTCACGGGTCGAGCTCGCCGCGCTCGTCGCCCGCCAGTCGCGATGAACGAGCCGGCCTGGAAACAGGGCGGGCGTCGGTGTGCAGTAGCGTGCCGTGGCACGGTAGATCAGGCGGCGGCCAAAGCAGTACAGGCGAGTTGGTCAATGTCGCCATGAAGTACAGGGTGCGGGCCGGCCTCGAACGAGACATGGAACGGTGCGTCGAACACCACGCGGCCAACATCCAGAATGACAGCCCCGGTGCCGGGGTCGATCATGATGAAATCGATTCCAACGTCCGTGCGCGTATTGAGGACAAAGTCCAGGGTCTCGACCCTTTTCCCGGAAAGGCGCAGTGTCTTGCCGCTCACGCTATTGGTGTCGGTCTCGGAGAACGAATCGTGGGTGACCTGCTTCACTGGATTGCCGTGTGTGTCGAAGAACGTCTGAACCCAGAACGACTCCTGGCCCTTGACGTTGTTGTCGAACGTGAAGCCATACGGGCTGCAGTCCGCAGAGCCCTGGTACGGGAAGACCTCGACGGCGCCCTTGTCAGGAGTGGCTGCAGTAGCCGTCGCTGCCGGCACCAGCATAGCGGCCGCGAAAGTGATCGAGACAAATGCGGCCCATCGTCTAATGCGCGTCATCACCATGTCATTCCCCCCTTGCTGCATTTTGCTAGCTCAATTCCTGGGCGTGATGCGCACCATATAAGCAGCATCACGCGGACGCTACATTCGTAGCCGCGCAACCAGCAAGGGTGTCAGGCTGCGACCTTCGAAGTGCCAGCACCCCATTTCGTATCAACCACGACGCAGCGTGGCCGCGTTCTGTTCTTCGACACCACCGACAATTGCCGCTGACCGACGTGGCCAAAGGCATATTCACTTCCAGATGGCCATTGCCGAGCGGCGTTCCAGGACCGTCACGGCTGAGTGGTCATGTCGAACACGTGGATCTGGACCGCGTTCGGCAGCGTCACCGAGCCAACGGTCTTCGTCGCAGTGAGCGGGATCGAGTTGTAGAAGACCTGGTAGTGGATGCCGTAGTTGGCCGGCCCGGATTGGGTGTCGCGGTGGAGGCCGTAGAACGCAACCTGGGCGCCGTACGTGGTCGGATCGGTGCAGCACCAGTTCGGGAAGCCGAGCGTCCCGGTGCTCGTCGTGCCGTCGGTGTAGTGGACCGTGACCGTGTCGCTGACGAATCCGGCCTCGGCGCCGAGGAACGCGAGTTTGCTGCCCTGTCCGCTGAGCTTCACCGTAACGCCGCCGCCCGCGACGTTGTCGGCGGTACCGGACGGTACGTTCGGCCAAGTGAAGGTCGCGCCGTTGGTTGAGATCGTGGTGCCCGGTGTGACCTTGGGGTCGGCGAGGCTCGCCGGGTCGCCGGCGGCCAGGGCCTGGGCCGAGTAGCTGTTGCCGTCGCCGTCGAAGTTGCCGGGCGTGGGGTTGGTCTCGTCGGTGATTCCGATGTTGTTGAAGGCCTGGGTGAGGTTGTCGTAGGGCACGTCGGTGACAACCGTTTCCTGGGCGCCGGTGCGGTAGGTAGATCCGTTCCATGTATAGGCCGCGGTTGCGGCCAGCGTCTGCGCTGCCTTGCCTTCGGGCGGCGGTGGCGGGGAGAGCGTGAACGTGGTCGAGGCCGAATCGTCGGGAGCGACCGGTCCGACGGGCTGGCTCGCCGGCTGCGCCGTCCATCCGTCGGGCAATGACAGCGTCACCGTGCCGGTGCCAATCGCGGTGGAGCCGTTGTCGGTAAGGGTCGCCGTCGTAGTG
>DATFRC010000128.1:0-16099 GCA_035263725.1 Jatrophihabitantaceae bacterium
TACAGCTGCAAGAGCATTCGCGTGTTGCCGAGCGTGTTGGGTTTGACGTACTCGAGGCCGAGAAATTCGGCGATGCCAGCGTCGTACGAGCGCCGCAGCGCGTCGTAGGTATCGGCGTCGACCGGGATGCCGTCGATCTCGGCGAAGCCATGCCGGGCGAAGAACTCCGTGTGGAAGGTAAGGGCGAACAGCCTGGACAGCCCGAGTTCGCCGGCGGTGGCGACCAGCTCCAGCAGCAGTCGCTCACCGAAGCGCCTACCTAGGTAGTCCGGATGTACCGCCAAGCTGCGCACTTCGCCGAGGTCAGCCCACAGCACGTGCAGCGCCCCGCAGCCGACCACGTTCCCCTCCAGCTCCGCGACCCGGAAGTCGGCGACATCCTCGTAGAGGGTGACGAGCTCCTTGGCGAGGAGCTTGCGTCCGGAGCCGGCGTATATGTCGACGAGGGCCTTGATCGCCGGGACGTCCGGTGTGCGGGCACGGCGCACGACGAGGCTCACGGGTCGACGCTAGTGGCTCAGCAGTGCAGCCTGAGCAGCCGGTCGCCGTGCAGAACCACAGCCTGGCTGGACGAAACGAAGCGCCTGGACGATGACCTTCGCCGCTCTCGTCCGGTTCATACCGGACTGGACGCTGTGGTGGCGCCAATTCGCGGCATCCCGCGCGGGTACCCTGCGAACGTGTCCCCGGGTCACTCGCGTACCGCGGCGCTGGTCACTCTGGGCTGCGCTCGCAACGAGGTCGACTCCGAGGAGCTGGCCGCCCGCCTGGATGCGACGGACTGGGCACTCGGCGACGCCGAGGCGGCTGACGTGATCGTGATCAACACGTGCGGTTTCATCGACTCGGCGAAGAAGGACTCCATCGACACGGTCTTGGGCGCCGCAGACACGGGCAAAAAGGTGGTCGCAGTGGGCTGCCTTGCCGAGAGGTACGGCGCCGAGCTCGCCGAGTCACTGCCCGAGGCGGACGCGGTGCTCGGCTTCGACTCGTACGCCGATATCGCCGCGCGGCTGGACGATGTCATCGCCGGCCGTCCGGTCCGCGCGCACACGCCGCGCGACCGCCGCACGCTGCTGCCGGTGACGCCGGCGCAGCGTCCGTCCGCGGTTGCCGACGTCGCGGTGCCGGGCCACGCCTGGCTGCCGAATGCGCGCCGTCGCCTTTCCGATGCCCCGGTGGCGTACGTCAAGCTGGCTTCCGGATGCGACCGGCGCTGTTCGTTTTGCGCTATCCCGTCGTTCCGTGGTGCGTTCGTGTCGCGCCGCCCGAATGAGGTGCTCGCCGAGGCGCGTTGGCTGGCCTCGACAGGGGCGCGCGAGCTGGTGCTGGTCAGCGAGAACTCCACGTCCTACGGCAAGGATCTCGGCGATCTACGCGCGCTCGAGGCGCTCCTGCCGCAGCTCGCCGGCCTCGGCGGCGTCGAGCGGGTGCGCGTGTCGTACCTGCAGCCGGCTGAGCTCCGGCCCTCGCTCGTCGAGGTGATCTCGACGACGCCACAGGTGGCCGCCTACTTCGACCTGTCGTTCCAGCACGCGAGTGCCCCGGTGCTGCGCCGGATGAAGCGGTTCGGCTCGGCCGACGCGTTCCTCGAACTGCTCGACCGCGCCCGCGCGCTCGCCCCTGATCTGGGGGCCCGCAGCAACGTCATTGTCGGCTTTCCCGGCGAGACCGAGGCGGACGTCGCCGAATTGGAGCGGTTCCTCGGACTTGCCGGCCTCGATGCCATCGGCGTATTCGGCTACTCCGACGAGGAGGGGACTGCCGCCGCCGGATTCGACGGCAAGCTTGACGCCGATGAGGTGGCGGCCCGCGTCGATCACGTCGCGACCTTGGCGGACGAGCTCGTGTCGCAGCGGGCCGTCGAGCGCGTCGGTACGACGGTGGAGGTGCTGATCGAGCAGGCAGGCGTCGGCCGCGCCGCGCACCAGGGCCCGGACGACGGCGTCACACAGGTGCCCGGGGCGCGCCGGGGCGAGCTCGTCACCGCGATTGTCGCCGACGCCGACGGCGTGGACCTGACCGCTGTCCCGTGCCGGTGAAGGCCGGTCCGTTGCCCGACGACCGGATCGCTGAGACGTCGGGCTCGGTCTCGGCGTGGAACATCGCCAACGCCCTGACCGTGCTGCGGTTGCTGCTCGTGCCGGTCTTCGCGCTGCTGCTGTTCCACAACGGCGGTCACGACACGGTTTGGCGCATCTGGGCATGTGTCGTCTTCGCGATCGCATCCGTCACCGACCGGCTGGACGGCGAGTTGGCCCGCAAGCGGGGGCTCGTTACCGAGTTCGGGAAGCTCGCCGACCCCATCGCGGACAAGGCCCTCGTGGGGACAGCGCTGGTCGGCCTCTCCGTGCTCGGCGAGCTGGCGTGGTGGGTGACGGTGGTGATCCTCATCCGTGAGGTCGGCGTCACGTTGCTGCGGTTCTGGGTGATTCGCCACGGTGTCATGCCCGCCAGCCGCGGCGGCAAAGTCAAGACGCTGCTGCAAGGCGTGGCAATCGGGCTCTACGTGTTGCCGCTGTCCGGCTGGCTGCACGTGCTGGCCGTCGTCGTGATGGGGGCCGCCGTCGTCATGGCGCTGATCACGGGCGTCGACTATGTGGCCCGGGCGATGCGCCTGCGCCGGACCACGCGGGCTGCGGCATGACCGACTATGCGAGCGAGCTCGCCGCACTGCACGCCGACCTGCGCGAGCTCGGCGCGACGGTGGCGGTTGCCGAGTCGCTGACCGGCGGGCTGCTCACCGCGGCGCTGACCGCGTCGCCCGGTGCAAGCGTCACGGTTCGTGGTGGTCTCGTGGTGTATGCCACCGAGCTGAAAACTGCGCTCGCAGGGGTGCCGTCCGGGCTGTTGGACGAACGCGGCGCGGTCGACGCGGATGTCGCGCTCGCGCTCGCCCACGGGGCGCGCGCCAGGCTTGGCGCTACGTACGGCCTCGGGGTGACCGGCGTGGCCGGTCCAGACCCACAGGACGATAAGCCGGTCGGCACCGTCTTTCTGGCGCTCGCAGGTCCGTCCGACGAGACGGTTGCCGAGCGCGCATTCGCCGGCGAGCGAGCCGCGATCCGGGCCGCCGCCGTCGAGGCCATGCTGGACATCCTCAAAAGGGAATGCGCGGGCGCGATTACAGCGTTACGTTCGCTGTGAGCGGAGTACCAAGGACAAAGACATGGCTGTCCGCAGCGGCAGGTAACGTAAATTGCATCCGGCTCATCCCGCGCCGGATCGCATCGTGAAGGGGGTTTCCCACCATGGCTGTGCTACGACAAGTCGTTGGCGAGACCCTTCGCGGGCTGCGGTTGCGCCAGCGGCGCACGTTACGTGAGGTTTCGTCCAGTGCGCGGGTGAGTCTCGGGTATCTGTCCGAGGTTGAGCGCGGGCAGAAGGAACCTTCGTCCGAATTGCTCGCCGCGATTTGCCGTGCCCTCGACGTCGAACTGTCCGAACTGTTCCGCGAAGTCACTGACACTCTGCGCCGGGAAGAGAAACTGGCAGTGCGCCTGGGCCACGTGCCAGGTACCGACCGCGCTCGGCTGAACCCGGCGCCCGAGGACTCACGAGGACCGCAGGCGCGAGCACTGGGCCCAGTCGCCGCCTGACGCAGGCACCCGCGCGCCACCGTGGCGGTGCGGTACCGGCGCGGTAGCGTCCTCGGCATGGGTTCCGACCCGCTCATCGACACCCTTTTCCGGCCGACCGCAGCGCCGATGCAGGACGCGTCCGCGGCGCCGGTCCGGGCGGCGGGCACGCGGTCGCGGGCCGGCAACGCCATGAACCGCACTCGGGCCGCGCTGTTGGTGGGTGCCCGGCATGCCGTCGAGGCAAGCGGGACCAGGATCACGATGGCGCAGGTGGCCGCCGCGGCCGGAGTCGCCAAGGCGACGCTCTACAACCATTTCCGTACCCGCGAGGCGGTGCTTTCGGCGCTGCTCGCGGACGAGATCGAGCAGCTGATCGAGGGCGCGGTGAGCCGGCCGCTGCCCGAGGCGCTGGGCGCTGCGGCGACGGCGCTGTCCGAGCATTCCGCGCTTCGCGCGCTGGCGCGCCGCGAACCCGCGACCCTGACCGCGCTTGCCCGCGTCGATCCTGCCGCCGTCGGATGGCGGCAGGCCCGTGATGCCGTGCGGACGGCGGTCGGACGGGCGGACCGCGGCGGTGCTGACCTCGTGCTGCGCTGGCTCGCCTCTCACATCGTGTCGCCGTCGACGCCTGACGTGATCGCCGCCGACGTCGAAGTGCTGGTCGCCGGGCTGCCCGACGCTCCGGCCGGCGCGCAGGCGGCCTCGGCCTGAGCGACGGAACTTGCCGCACCGCCCGCACGTCGAGACGATGGAAGCGGCATCATTGGCTGATCAGTTCAGTGTGAGCATGCGGAGGCGTCGAACATGGCCAAGCCCAATCCGTTCGTGCGGGGTTGGAAGTACTTCTCGGCATGGTTCGGCGCCAAGGTCGACGAGAAGGCTGACCCCAAGATCCAGATCCAGCAGGCGATCGCGGAGGCACAGCAGCAGCATCAGGCGCTGACCAGGCAGGCCGCCAGCGTCATCGGCAACCAGCGGCAGCTGGAGATGAAGCTCGACCGTCAACTTGGCGAGGTCGAAAACCTTCAGGCGCAGGCGCGCCAGGCGCTCGTACTCGCCGACCAGGCGCGCGCCGGCGGAGACGCCGAGAAGGCTGCGGATTTCGAGCAGACCGCGCAAGCGCTGGCGAACCAGCTTGTCGCGGCTGAGCAGTCGGTGCAGGACCTCAAGTCGCTGCACGACCAGTCGCTGCAAGCAGCGGCGCAGGCTCGTGAGGCCGTCAAGACCAACGAGATGCGCTTGGAGCAACAGCTGGCCGAGCGCACCAAGCTGCTGACCCAGCTGGAACAGGCCAAGATGCAGGAAGCCGTGTCCAAGTCGCTGCAGCAGATGAGCGAGCTGGCCGCACCGTCCAACGTCCCGACGCTCGGCGAGGTGCGCGACAAGATCGAGCAGCGCTACTCGGTGGCGCTGGGCCAGGCCGAGCTGGCGCAGGACTCGGTCGCCGGCCGGAAGCTGGAGATAGAGCGCGCGACCGTCAACCTCAAGGGTTCCGCGCGACTGCAGGAAATCCGCGCCTCGCTCGAAGCCGAAAAGGGCGGCACGGCCGGACCGCAGGCGGTGGAAGGCGGTGAGCGACCCGCGATCGGCTCGCAGTCGCCCTCAAGCTCCGCCATTCCCAATGACGTCACCAAGGCGCCCGACCAGGCCTGACTCAGTCTCGGACGGCGCTTCGCCGAGCGCCTACCTCGCCGGCTGGCACGTCGGGCACCAGAACGTATCGCGCTGGTAGGGCGCTGCGCCCTGTATCTCGTGGCGGATCGGCGTGCGGCATCGACGGCAGGCCGATCCGGCGCGCCGGTACACCCAGTGCTCGCGGCCGCGACCGGACATGCCGGTGGTGGATTGCTCGGGATGGTCGCGGTTGACGCGCATCAGCCGCTGGGCGGTCACGACGAGGCGACGCAGGTCGGCGACGTTTCCCACCTGTGTCCACGGGTTGGTGCGCTCGACGAACAGGGCCTCGCACTTGTACAGATTGCCGATGCCGGCGAGGTTGCGCTGGTCGAGCAGCGCCTCACCGACCGGACGGTCGGTCCGGGCACGGAGCCGCCCGACAGCCGTGTCCGGATCCCAGTCGGGGCCGAGCAGGTCCGGACCGAGATGACCGACCAGCCGTGCCTCGTCCGCGGCGTGCACGAGGCGCAGGTCGTGGACCCGGTAGCCCGCGGCGGTCCACGTGTCGTTGCCGATGAGTGCGCGGATCATGTGCGCGGGCAACGCGCCCGGCCGGCGCCCGGCCGCGACGATGCGCCACGAGCCGTCCATGCGCAGGTGATTGTGCAGGGTCAGGCCGCCCGCGAACCGGATCAAGATGTGCTTTCCCCGCGCGATTACCTCCAGCACCGTGTCGCCCGCCAGATCGCAGGTCGCGAGTTCGGGCACGCGCAGGTCGAATGTGGTGACAATCCGTCCGACGAGGGCGTCATGCAATCGCTTGGCAGTCAGCCATACCGTGTCGCCTTCTGGCATGGTTCAGGCGCGTAGCCGAAGGCCGCGCGGCGTCGGCCGGAAGCCGGCGGCCTCCAGCGCCTCGCCCAGTGGCGACGCGACAACCGGCGTGCCGTCGGCCCGCTCGACGGATAGCTTGCCCAGCGCACCGTCGCGAACGGCCAGCGCCAGCGCGTCGGCCGCCGGCTGCAGCAGCGCCGGGTCGTCGCTGAAGCTGAGCAGCGTGCGCCCGCCGCGCTCGACATAGAGCGCGCACCGCCCGCCGACCACGACGACGAGCGCTCCCGCCTTACGCGCCGGCTGGTGGCCGCGCTTGCCGTCGTCTTCGGCTGGTCGTTCCGGCCAGGGCAGCGCCGCGCCGTAGGGGTTGGCCGGATCGGTCGCGGCGAGCACGAGCGCCGGCGCTGCGCTGTCGTCCCGAGCCTGGGTGCGGAGCCGGTCGACGGCGCCAGGCAGGGCGAACTGTGCGGCGCCCAGCCCCTCGACGAAGTAGCCGCGTCGGGCGCGGCCGGACTCTTCGGCGGCCTTGAGCACGGGATACACCGCGGCGAAGCCGCCGGGCACCCGCTCGGCAGTGACGGCACCTCGCGTGATCACGCCGTGGCGGTCGAGCAACGTCTCGGCCGCGGCCAGCGCGCGGCGGGTGGGGTCGAGCTCGCGGCGCGGCAGGCGCGACCACCGTCCGGCCAACGTTGCTGGGGCGGCCGAGGTCCGCCCGGCCGGCGGCGCCAGCCCGGCGTAACGGCCGTAGCGGGCGCGCGGCGGGCGGGCGCGCCGGGAGTGGGCGGTGCGGGTGCCTCTACCCAGCAGCGCGCGCAGTGGCGCGATCGTGTCGTTGGTGAGCCAGCCGGCCCAGACGAGATCCCACACCGCCTGGGCGAGGTCGACGTCGCCGGCGTCGATGCGCTCGGCCAGCGACCGGAAAAACATCGCCTGATCGCCGTCCAGAGCCGCGAGCAGCGCCTGATGGACCGCGCCCTCAGGAGGTGGCACGGGCTCGGCGAGCAGCAGCGGTGCCCCGTCGGCCGGGGCCAGCGTGATCCAGCCATCGTTGCCAGCCAGCGCTCCGGCGCCGGCCCACAGCACCTCGCCGGCTAGGGTCAACTCGTCGAGCAGTGCGGGAGCGTAGCCGTCGACCCGGCCGGGCAGGACCAGCGATTCCAGGGCACTGGCCGGCAACGGCACGCCTGCAAGTTGCTCCACCGCGCGCAGCAGCCCGTCCGCGCCGTGCAGCCGCCGGCCGGTGACGCCCTGCCATGCCGGCAGGAAGCGCGCCAGCGCATCCGCCGGAACCGGCTCGACCTCACGCCGCAGCGCCGCCAACGAGCGCCGTCGGATCAGTCGCAGCACCTCGGCGTCGCACCACTCGGCGCCGATGCCGCCCGGCCGGAACTCGCCCGAAAGCAGCCGCCCGGACGCGCGCAGCCGGTCCAGGGCGGCGGCGACGACCGCAGGACCGAGCCCGAGGCGCGCCGCCACGTCGGCCGCGTGGAACGGGCCATGTGTGCGGGCATAGCGCGCCACCAGATCACCGAGCGGGTCGCGTACCGGCTCGGTAAACGTCTCCGGTACACCGACAGGAAGCGCGGTGCCGAGCGCATCGCGGACTCGGCCGGAGTCTTCGATCGCGAGCCAGCGCTGATCGCCGGCCACCCGGACTCGTATCGCGCGCCGTTGCTCCTCCAGCGTCGCGAGATCCTGCGGTGTCGCCCCGCGTGCCAGGGCCTCGGCAGTGCTCAGGTCGCCGATGCCGCGCAGCAGGTCGTGCACGGCGTCGCTGCCGTGAGCGTGCCGCTCGGGCGCCAGCCGGGAAAGCTCCGCCTCGACTGCGGCGATCGCGTCGGCGTCGAGCAGTTCGCGCAGGTCCGTGGACCCGAGCAGTTCGGCGAGTAGCGCATTGTCCAGCGACAGCGCCTGCGCGCGCCGTTCGGCCAGCGGTGCGTCCCCCTCGTACAGGAACATGCCGACATAGCCGAATAGCAGCGATCGAGCGAACGGCGACGCTTCACGCGTCTCGACCTCGACGAGGCGGACGGTCCGCGACGCCATCTCACGCATCAGCCCGGCCAGCCCAGGTACGTCGAACACATCCTGCAGGCACTCACGCATCGCCTCGAGCGTGACGGGGAAGTCGCCGTATTCGCTGGCCACCTGCAACAGCTGGTTGGCCCGCTGGCGCTGCTGCCACAGCGGCGTGCGCCGGCGCGGGTCACGACGCGGCAGCAGCAGCGAGCGGGCGGCGCACTCACGGAACCGGGCCGCGAACACTGCCGATCCGCCCAGCTCGGCGGTCACGAGTGCCTCGATCTCGTCAGAGTCGAACACCGCCAGGTCGGCACTCGGTGGCTCGGCGTCGGTGTCGGGCAGCCGCACGACGATGCCGTCGTCGCTATGCATCGACTGCACGTCGATGCCGTACCGCTCACGCAGTCGCGCGCTGATCGCCAGCGCCCACGGCGCGTTCACCGGAGCGCCGAACGGCGAGTGCACGACAAGACGCCAGTCGCCGAGCTCGTCGTGGAACCGCTCGACCACGACCGTGCGGTCGTCGGGCAGTGCACCGGTGGCCTCGCGCTGCTCGCGCAGGTACGCGAGCAGGTTGCCGGATCCCCATTCGTCGAGCCCGGCCGCTTGGGCCCGCTGCTCGGCTGCCGTGGCGTCCACAGTGGACACCTCACGCATGAACGCACCGAGCGCGCGGCCCAGCTCGACCGGTCGCCCCGGGGCGTCGCCCTTCCAGAACGGCATCCGGCCGATCTCGCCGGGAGCTGGGGTGACCAGCACGCGGTCGTGGGTGATGTCCTCGATGCGCCAGGAGGACGACCCGAGCAGGAACACGTCGCCTACCCGCGACTCGTACACCATCTCCTCGTCGAGTTCGCCCACCCGTCGACCCGGGCCGTCCGCTCCGGCGAGGAACACGCCGAACAGCCCACGGTCGGGGATCGTGCCGCCGCTCGTCACGGCCAGCCGCTGAGCGCCGGGCCGCGCACGCAGCACGCCCGTCAACCGGTCCCACACCAGCCGAGGTCGCAGCTCGGCGAACGCGTCGGAGGGGTAGCGCCCGGCAAGCATGTCGAGCACCGCCTCGAGGGCTGACCGGGGCAGCCCGGCGAATGCCGCCGTCCGGCGCACGACCGCCTCGACGTCATCGACGGTCAGCTCGTCCATTGCCACCATCGAGACGATGTGTTGGGCGAGGACATCGAGCGGGTTGCGGGGGTAACGCATCGCCTCGATCGCGCCGTCACGCATCCGTTCGGAGACGACTGCGCATTCGACCAGGTCGCCCCGGTACTTCGGGAAGATGACGCCTCGCGAGATGGCGCCGACCTGATGCCCGGCGCGGCCGATGCGCTGCAACCCGGACGCGACGGACGGCGGCGCCTCGACCTGCACGACGAGGTCGACGGCGCCCATATCGATGCCGAGCTCGAGTGACGACGTCGCGACGACCGCAGGGAGCCGGCCGGCCTTGAGCTCCTCCTCCACAAGTACCCGTTGCTCACGCGAGACGGAGCCGTGGTGCGCACGTGCCACGACCACCTCGCCGGTCGGGTGGCCGGCGCCGGACTGTCCCATGAGCTGCGCCGGCGGGCCCGCGGACTCGAGGGCTGCGCCGCGGCGTTCCGCCTCAAGCTCGTTGAGCCGGGCGGTCAGCCGCTCCGCCAGCCGGCGTGAGTTGGCGAACACAATCGTGGACCGGTGCGCTTCGACCAGGTCGAGCACCCGTTCTTCGACATGCGGCCATATGGAGGTGCGCCGCTCGGCGCTCGCCGCCGGGCCGGTGAGGTCGCCGGCCGGCTCACCGAGTGTTGACATGTCCTCGATCGGGACGACGACCTGCAGATCGAACGTCTTGGCGGCAGGAGGCTGCACGACCGCGACCGGGCGGCCGCCGGCCAGGAACGTAGCCACCTCGTCGACCGGGCGCACCGTGGCGGACAGGCCGATGCGCTGCGCCGGCGCATCGAGCAGGGCGTCCAAACGCTCCAGGGACAGCGCGAGATGCGCCCCGCGTTTCGTGGCGCAGACGGCGTGCACTTCGTCGACGATCACGGTGTCGACACCCCGCAACGCCTCGCGGGCGCCCGAGGTAAGTAGCAGAAACAGCGACTCCGGCGTGGTGATCAGGATGTCGGCCGGCCGCCGGGCGAACAGGCGCCGTTCGTCCGCGGACGTGTCGCCCGTGCGCATCGCAACCGTGACATCGGCAGGCGGCAGCCCGAGGCGCGCCGCCGCCTGTCGGATCCCGGCAAGTGGTGAACGCAGGTTGCGCTCGATGTCGACGGCCAGCGCCTTGAGCGGACTGACGTAGAGGACGCGGCAGCGGCGCAAGGGTTCGTCCGGTATGGGCAGCGCGGCGAGCCGGTCGAGCGCCGAGAGGAACGCGGCGAGCGTCTTGCCCGACCCTGTCGGCGCCACAACCAGGGTGTGCTCGCCTCGGGCTATCGCGTCCCAGGCGCCCTCCTGTGCCGGAGTGGCCGCCGCAAAGGCGCCGTCGAACCACGCCTGGGTGGCTGGGGAGAAGCGGGACACGCCGTCCAGTCTGCCTCGCCCCTACGACAGTCTCAGCCGCTCGGTCAGCCGGGCCTTCGCGGCCGGCCAGTCGTCGTCGGTCATGGCGTATTGCACCGAGTCGCGCCAGCTACCGTCCTTGCGGATCCGATGCTTGCGCAGCACGCCCTCGCGCGTGGCCCCGAGCCTCTCGATGGCGGCCTGGGAGCGCTCGTTGTAGATGTCGGTGTGCCACACGACCCGGGCCGCGCCCAGGGTGTCGAAGGCGTGGCCCATCATGAGCAGCTTCGATTCGGTGTTGTGGCCGGTGCGCCACCACCGGCGGCCGAGCCAGGTGTGCCCGATCGAGATCGTGTGCAGCGCGGGGTCGACGTCGTAGTACGAGGTGGTGCCGGCGAACTCTCCCGAAGCGGCGTCGATCTGGGCGTACGCGAACCGCTCGCCGCGGGCGCGGGCCGTGAGCGCGGTCAGGATCTGGTCGCGCGCGTCCTCCACGGATTTCGGCGGCCAGACGGCCATCCAGCGGAACACTTCGTCGCCGTCCCGCTCGGACGCGGCGAGGTAGCCCTCGGCATGCTCGAGCGCGAGCGGCTCGAGGCGGATCTTTGCCCCGGCGAGGACTGGCAGTGCGTACCACAGGTCGGTCACGCGAACGATGGTGCCAACCGCTCCGGGGCTGCCGCGCGGGCCACTCCTACAGTGATGGACATGCGCCTGACCGACTTCTGGAACCGGATGGAGGCGCGCTTCGGCGCCACCTACGCCCGCAGCGTCGCTGCCGATTACCGGCTGCCGGCACTTGGCGCGACTATCGACGAGGCGATCGCGGCAGGCGTCGAGACGAAGGACATTTGGCGCGCGGTGTGCGACGAGTTCGACATCCCAGCCCACCTTCGTTGATCCGCCGGAGGCGAAGCTCGGCACCGCCCCCAAGGGGCGGGTACCGAGCTCCGCACGCGCCTTCGGCGCGACCCCGTCGCGGCCGGCGGGCTCTTCGCGCGAGCTCTCATCGCCTGGTGGTTGCGGTCGAGCTTGGTCGCCGTCCGCTCTGTCGAGTGGTGGAGACGGAGATCCGCCTCCGGCGGATCCAGACGGCGTGTCGTGTGGCTATCTCGAACGAGTGTTCGCCTAGGCTGTGGATTGTCGGAGCGTCGTCCACAACTTCGCCCAAGACGGCGAAGTTGTCGGCGCCTGGCTCTAGCGTCTCGGCTGACAGCTCGCGAACTAATGAATGAGGTGGCCTGATGGCAGCAGGGTTCGACCGTGACAAGGCGCTCGACGTCGCCCTGACGCAGATCGACAAGCAGTTCGGCAAGGGGTCGGTCATGCGTCTCGGCGAGCGGGCCGCAGCGCCGATCGAGGTGATCCCCACGGGGTCGATCGCGCTCGATGTCGCGCTCGGCATCGGTGGTCTGCCGCGTGGACGGGTCGTCGAAATATACGGACCTGAGAGTTCCGGAAAGACCACGGTGGCGCTGCATGCGGTGGCCAACGCGCAGGCTGCCGGCGGCGTCGCTGCGTTCATCGACGCCGAGCACGCCCTCGACCCCGAGTACGCCCGGGCCCTGGGCGTCGACACTGATGCGTTGCTTGTCAGTCAGCCCGACACGGGCGAGCAAGCGCTCGAGATCGCCGACATGCTCATCCGGTCCGGGGCGCTGGACGTCATCGTCATCGACTCGGTTGCGGCGCTCGTGCCGCGCGCCGAGATCGAGGGCGAGATGGGTGACAGCCATGTCGGCCTGCAGGCCCGGCTGATGAGCCAGGCACTGCGCAAGATCACCGGCGCGCTCAGCAACGCCGGCACCACGGCGATCTTCATCAACCAGCTCCGGGAGAAGGTCGGTGTCATGTTCGGCTCTCCGGAGACGACGTCGGGTGGCAAGGCGCTGAAGTTCTACGCGTCGGTCCGACTCGATGTGCGGCGCATCGAGACGCTCAAGGACGGTGGCGACGCGGTGGGCAACCGCACTCGGGTAAAGGTCGTCAAGAACAAGGTGGCCCCGCCGTTCAAGCAGGCCGAGTTCGACATCGTGTATGGGCACGGCATCAGCCGCGAGGGCTCGCTCATCGACGTGGGCGTCGAGCAAGGGCTGATCAAGAAGTCCGGGGCCTGGTACACCTACGAGTCCGACCAGCTCGGCCAGGGCAAGGAGAACGTGCGCTCCTTCCTGCGCGACAACCCCGATCTCGCCGACGAGATCGAAAAGCGGATCAAGGAGAAGTTGGGTGTCGGGGCGCGCGTCGACAGCGAGACGACCCCGGTCGACGCGCTACCTGCCCCGGTGGATTTCTAGATCGGTATGACGAGCGACGAGCAGGACGCACCGGGCGACCCGGAGTCGGTCGCCCGGGCGATCTGCCTGCGCCTGCTCGCGCAGCGGGCACGCACCCGCGCCGAATTGGCCCAGGCGCTGCGCCGGCGGGGCGTCCCCGACCAGGCGGCCGGCATTGTGCTGGACCGCTTCGTCGAGGTCGGGCTCATCGATGACGAAGCGCTCGCAGAGAGCGTCGCACTCACCCAGCACCACGACCGCGGGCTAGCCGCACGCGCCGTGGCCGTAAAGCTGCGGCAACGAGGGTTGTCCGACTCAGCGGTCGAGGCGGCGCTCGGGCTCATCGACCCAGACAGTGAGCGTGAAGCCGCGCGCCGAGTGGTGGCGCGCAAGCTGCCGGCGCTGCGCGCCCTGCCGCCGGAGACACGCAGCCGACGGCTCGTCGGCATGCTGGGGCGTCGCGGGTACTCGCTGGCGCTCGCCGTCGACGTCGTGCGGGACGCCATGGCCGCCGAACTTCCCGAGCAGGTGGCCGATGATCTCGCCGGAGAGTGACCGAATATGGCCGATCGGTGAACATTAGTGCGCGTCTTACTTGACCAGCCGGGGTCGGGATTCTTAACCTCGGGCTATCAGGAGCACGCACGGGCTCGTTCAGATGAGCCGTACATAGATCCCGATCGCAGCCTCGACAGGAAGGAATGATTGCAGCCTCGGTGACCTATCCGCCGTGATTTGTTCATCTGGCGGTCTCGGGGGCGGCGCGATGCGTCGTAGCTGACCGAGAGCGAGCGTGTCAGTGCACTCCTGATGCCCGAAGGCCACGGCACAGGAGGCGACATGCAAGGGGTTCTGTACGCGGCTATCGGTGTCGTATTCATTCTTGGCCTGTTTTTTGTGGATTCCTACCGTCGCCGTGGCCGCATGGACCGCGCCGACGCTGGCGACCGCGAGGCCATGCTCGAAGAGACGGCGGCCTACGCCGAGTCGGCTCGCCGGGTGGCCGAGGCGGAGGCGTCCTCGATCCGGCAGTTGGCGCAACATGAGATTGACGCACAGCGCCGAGCCGCCCACGCGGAGATCGAGGCGCTGCGCCGGGCCGCCGAGTCCGACGCGGCCAGCGCGGCCGCCTCGGCCCAGGGCATCCGCAACAAGGCCGTAGCCGACGCCGACGAGGTAATCGCCCAGGCCCGTCGGAGCGCAGAAGCCGAGGTCGGGCGGCTGACCAGCGAGCTACGCGAGGCCGAGCACGCCATGGCCGCGCAATCCCGGCTCTTGGAGGAGACGCAGCAGCGTCTCGACGCGCAGGCGGCCCGACTGGAGGCCGAGGAAGCCGACTTCGATCGCGCGGTGCGTCAGCTCGGCGAACGCGAGCGGGAGCTGACGGCGCTCGAGGAGCGGCTCAGCGCGCGTGAGTCTGAGCTCGATCAGCATCACGCCGAGCACATTCGCGAAATGGAGCGGGTCGCCGGCCTCACCGCCGAGCAGGCGAAGGCCGAGCTGCTCACTGCCGTCGAAGCCGGTGCCCGGCGAGACGCCGCCGCGCTCGTGCGCAGCATCGAGAGCGACGCCCGCGCCGAGGGCACGGCACGCGCCCGCTCGATCGTGGTCGAAGCCGTCCAGCGGGTCGCCAGCGAGCAGACGACCGAAACGGTGGTCAGCGTCCTGCACCTGCCCGGCGACGAGATGAAGGGTCGCATCATCGGGCGCGAGGGGCGCAATATCCGCGCGTTCGAGGCGGTCACGGGCGTCAACGTGATCATCGATGACACGCCCGAGGCGGTGCTCCTGTCCTGCTTCGATCCGGTCCGCCGCGAGGTCGGCCGGCTCACCCTCGAAAAGTTGATCCTCGATGGTCGCATTCACCCGCATCGGATCGAGGAGGTGTACGACGCCAGCAAGGCCGAGGTCGACGAGTTGTGCTTGCGCGCGGCCCGCGACGCGCTGGCGGAGGTCGGCATCTCCGACCTCGACGAACGGTTGCTCCCGAAGCTTGGGCGGCTCCGGTACCGGACAAGCTACGGGCAGAACGTCCTCGGCCATCTGCTGGAGACGGCGCACATCGCCGGGGTCATGGCCGCCGAGTTGGGCCTCGAACCTACGTTGATCAAGCGCTGCGCATTCCTCCACGACATCGGGAAGGCGCTCACTCACGAGGTCGAGGGCAGCCACGCGATCATCGGAGCCGATCTGCTGCGCAAGTACGGCGAGAGCGAGGCAGTCGCGCACGCCGTCGAGGCGCACCACAACGAGGTGCAGCCGCGCACCATCGAGGCCGTGCTGACCCAGGCCTCCGACACTTGCTCGGCTGCCCGCCCGGGCGCGCGCCGTGAGTCACTCGAGACGTACGTCAAGCGGCTGGCGCGCATCGAGGAGATCGCGGGCGGCAAGGCGGGCGTCGAGAAGGTGTTCGCGATGCAGTCCGGGCGCGAGGTGCGCGTGATGGTGCAGCCGGCCGACGTGGACGATCTCGCCGCCCAGGTCATCGCCCGCGAGATTGCGAAGCAGATCGAGGACGAGCTGACCTACCCGGGACAAATCCGAGTCACGGTGGTGCGCGAAACGCGTACGACCGAGGTCGCACACTGATTTAATCCGCCGGAGGCGGACCTCGGCGCGCCCCGCAGGGGCGGGTACCGAGTTCCGCACGCGCCTTCGGCGCGACCGCGTCGCGGCGGCGGGCTCTTCGCGCGAGCGCACTGACTCAACCCGCCTGCGCGTCACGCGATCCGGACCGCTCGCTGCGCTCGGGCCCGTCTCGCACGCCGCTCCTCGCTACCGCTCGGGCCGCGTCGCGGCGGCGGGCTCTTCGCGCGAGCGCACTGACTCAACCCGCCTGCGCGTCACGCGATCCGGACCGCTCGCTGCGCTCGGGCCCGTCTCGCACGTCGCTCCTCGCTACCGCTCGGGCCGCGTCGCGGCGGCGGGCTCTTCGCGCGAGCGCTCATCGCCAGCGAGGCTGGGTCATCGGCAAGTCAATGTCGGCTAGCTCGTACCGGGGCGAGAGCCGATCGTCAGCAGTGGCGGTGGCTGCTGGGGCGCCGGAGCTTCGGTGCCGCGCCAGCGGCGGTGCGACGTGATGCCCGCATCGGCAACAAGATGGTGCGGCGCCGCATACGTGACGGCGGTCGTCACGAGGTCGCCTGGAGCGGCCATGCCGGCCACATGCACCAGCCGGCCGTCCCGTGCTCGCCCGGACACCCGGCCGGTCGCCTCATCCTTGCGGCCCTCCCCGGTGCTGACGAGCACTTCTACCGGCCGGCCGACGAGCTC
>DATFRC010000129.1:0-34680 GCA_035263725.1 Jatrophihabitantaceae bacterium
CCCAACGACGTCCGCGAGTCCGACCAGCCGATCCCGCTCACCTGCGGCCGCGGCGTCGAGCAGCGCCTGCGCCGCCGCGGAAGCCGCATCGTCCGGGCTGCGAAGCGAAGCACCGCCGGCAGCATCGATCAGCGCAGTCAGGTCGGCGTAGCGGGCCGGACGGTGCGGCCGCTCGGGCCTATCAGCCATCGTCGGACTCCTTTCGCCCAGCAGGGGGATCGGCGCTTTTGATCAGCTCCCTCGCACGGCACTCATAGCCCACCCTACGGACCCGTGACCTTAAGCCTGACCAGGTACCGTGAACGCGACGCCGGTCCGACCCATGGCCCCCGGTCCCACATACGCCGCTGCGAGCGGCCTTGCGCCGAGAGGCGACCTGGCGGGCCGGCGTCAACCACGGCGTCGGCCGCGAGACATCACCGGACGGAACGCGCCACGAGCGAGCGAGCAAGGTACGCAGCCCGGCGCCGACGACCGGCGGAGGAGCCCGTGTGCGGAGAGAACGTGCCGATGAGTGGCGACGGCGACGGATGGGTGTATTGCGCACAGGGGCACCGGCACTGGGGTCGCTTCGGAGCGGCGGGCCTGCTGATCATCGACGGACAGCGCGCGATGCTCCAGCATCGCGCCGAGTGGACGCACGAGGGGGGCACGTGGGCCCTGCCTGGCGGCGCCCGTGACAGTCACGAGGACCCCGTCGCCACGGCATTGCGCGAGGCGAGCGAGGAAGCGGGCGTCGAGGCGTCCACTGTGACCCCGCTCGGTTGGTGGTGTGACGACCACGGCGGCTGGTCGTACACCACCGTCGTCGCACTGGCCCGTGACCACATCACTCCCCGCGCGGCCAATGCCGAGAGCACCGCGGTCCGCTGGTGGTCGATCGCCGAAATCGATTCGCTGCCGCTGCACCGCGGCCTGTCCGGGGCATGGCCGCGGCTGCGCCGGCCACCTGCCCGGCTGCGCCTCGTCGTCGACGCCGCGAATGTCGTCGGCTCCCGGCCCGACGGCTGGTGGCACGACCGGCTCGGCGCCGCGCGCCGGTTGCGCAATCAGCTCGGCGCTCTCGCGCGCGACGGCATTGCGGCGCCGTCATTGCCCAGCCACGTCCATGTCGGCGGGCTCGACGGGCTGTTTCCGGCGATGTCGCTCGTCGTCGAGGGTGCGGCCCGGCCGCTGGCCGGCGAGCCGCGTGACCTCGCCTGGTGGGACGGCGCGATTACCACCTACGCCGCCCCACGTGACGGTGACGCCAGCATCGTCGACCTGACTCGCGAGTCCGTCAGCAGCGGGGAGCAGGTTCTCGTCGTCAGCGCCGATCGGGCCCTGCGCAGACAACTGGATCCCGCCGCGCACGTTGCCGGGCCTGGCTGGCTGATAGGGCGACTGCCGTTAGCACGACGCCAACCGTGACGGCAACCAACCCCCGCGCACTCGGCGAATACGGGTGGGCCACGATGACCGCATGCGACTGGACCACCTCTCGTACGCCGCAGGCCCGGAGGGGCTGGCCGCATGCGTACAGCGGCTGGGCGCGCGCCTTGGGGCGGCGTTCACCGATGGTGGGCTGCATCCGTCGTTCGGGACGCGGAACTTCGTGCTGCCACTCGAGAACGGCTGCTACCTCGAGGCGGTCGAGGTGCTCGACCACCCGGCTGCTGACAAGGCACCCTTCGGCCAGGCCGTGCGTGCCCGCAGCAACGCCGGCGGCGGATGGCTCGGCTGGGCGGTGCGTGTTGACGACATCACCGCGATCGAGTCGCGGCTCGGCCGCCGCGCGGTGCAAGGCCACCGTCGCCGCCCCGACGGCTTCGACCTGCGCTGGAAGCAGATCGGGATCAAAGACCTGGTGGTCGACCCTCAGCGTCCGTTCTTCGTAGAGTGGCAGACCGATCTGCAGCACCATCCCTCTGCCGGCGGCTCGCGGGTCAACCTGAGGAGCCTGGAGTTCGCCGGCGACGAGTTCACTGTCGACGAGTACCTGGGCGTCACGTCGACACAGCCGCTGGACGGCATCGAGGTGCTCTGGGAGTCGCCGGCCGATGACGAGACCGGCGTCATTGCGGCCGTCTTCGAGACCGCGGGCGGGCTGGTCCGGCTGGACTGATCAGCCCGTCGCCGACTCCGCGACCGGCGCGGCGACGGTTGGCCGTGATACGTGCTGCCGTCGCCGCGCAGCGAGTACCGATCCCGCAAGGATCAGCGGGAAGCCCACTGCCATACCCGCGGTGAACCGCTCGCCCAGTAATGCCACGCCGAGCAGGACAGCAACCGCGGGATTGACATAGGTGATCACCGTGGCGCGCGCGGGCCCTATGTCAGCGATCAGCGCAAAGAACACGATGAAGGCAAGCGCCGTGCAGATCGATGCGAGCCCCAGCACCGACCAGGTGACGTTCGCCGGGAGGTGTCGCGGCGGCGACACCACCGCGACGGGCAGGTAGGCAATCGCTGTGATTGCCAGCGACAGCACGACCACGCCCATACCGGGAACGTTCGAGAGGTGACGGCTGAGAATCGCCGGCCCGACCGCGTAGCAGACCACCACGACCGCCACCTCGAGAAGGGGAATGGCGTGCACCTGGCCGAGATCGAGACCCAGCAGTGCGACGACACCGGCAATGCCGAGCAGCAGGCCCAGTGCGCGTGAGGTGTCGACCGGGTCGTCCGAACGCCAAAGGCGCGCCACCCCGACGCCGACGAGCGGAACCGCTGCGATGAGCAGGCCGGTCAGCGAGCTGGAGAGCTTTGTCTCCGCGTCGGACAACAGGAACCACGGGAGTGCCACCTCGATCGCGGTGTAGACGAGCAGCGCCCGCCACAACGGCAGCACCGGCCGCAGCGCGCCGCGGGATAGCGCGATCGGCAACAGCAGCAGTGCCCCGAGTGCGGTCCGAGCGAACACCAGCGTGCCGGGCGACACGTCCCGGACGGCCACGCGGATCATCAGATAGGGCACGCCCCAGATGACGCACATCGCCGCGAACAGCAGCCAGCTGCGCCGGGACATGTCACCTCCGAAAAGACGCGATCTCGTCAACCTAGGGCCAACACAGTTCGGTCACGAGCGAATTCCGGACGCGGGCCTCTAGTAACTGGCGTGCGGCCAGGCATAGTGGCTGGGTGCACGACATCGCGCTGACGTGGCAGCAGGCGGCCGGACTGGCCGCTGGGCTGATCACCGCCGGTGCGGTGTTGTCCGCGGCCGCGCGCCCCCGCATCGCCGCGTTGGCGCCGTTCGCCCGCGAATCAGGTTATGTAGCCGGGCTTTACGCACTGTGGCAGCTCGCCGCGTCGGCGTCGCTGCTCGGGACGTCCGGCGCGTACGCCCGTGGACGGTGGATCGAGCGCGTCGAACGGGAATGGCACCTGCCGAGTGAGCTGTCGGCTCAGCGGCTGATCACGCCGCACCCGCTGCTCACCCAGGCGTGCAACCTGTACTACGCGACGATGCACTTCGCCGCTCTCGGCGCGTTGCTCGTGTGGCTGTTCGTCCGCCACCGTGACCGTTACCCTCCTGTGCGTACCACGATCGTGCTGCTCACGGCGTCGTGCCTGCTCGTGCAGTTCGTGCCGGTCGCGCCGCCGCGGCTGCTGCCCGACCTCGGCTACGTAGACACCGCCGAGAAGTACGGTCAATCCGTCTACACCGCGCTGCAGGCGGTCGGGCCCGACCAGCTCTCGGCGATGCCGTCCGTTCATGTCGGCTGGGCGGTACTGATCGCGCTCGTCGTGGTGCGGATCAGCCCGAGTCGCTGGCGCTGGCTGGTGCTGCTGCATCCGGCGATCACGATCTTCGTCGTGGCGGCGACGGCGAACCACTTCTGGCTCGACGGCATCGTCGCGGTAGCGCTGCTGGCGCTCTCACTCGCGGTGCAGTGGTCGGGGCGGCGGGTGGTAGCGGCGCTACGTCGTCCCGGGGTACCGGTCGCGATACCGGAGCCGGGCGCAGTGGCTATATCCGATTGACGCGCAGCAAACCGTATCCTGCGCGTATGGACGGCGCTTCGGCACTCGGCCAAGGCGTCCCGCATCCGGCGACGCCGCTGCGGGTCCCCATCGGCGATTACGGCTTCCTCTCCGACGGCGAGGCAGCCGCGCTGGTCGCCCCGGGCGGTTCGGTCGAGTGGATGTGCCTGCCCCGCATGGACTCCCCTAGCATCTTCGGCTCGCTGCTAGGCCGGCACGCCGGCAACTTCCGGGTTGCGCCGTCAGACGTCCTGGTGCCGGCGGCCCGGCGCTATCTGCCCGGCACGATGATCCTCGAGACCAGTTGGGGCGCCGACACGGGCTGGATTATCGTGCGCGACCTACTGGTGATCGGGCCCTGGCGGCACGAGGGCGAACTCTCGCACACCCATCGCCGCACCCCGACCGATTACGACTCCGAGCACATCCTGCTGCGCACGATCCGCTGCGTTAACGGCGAGGTCCAAACGGTGGTCGAGTGTGAGCCCGTGTTCGATTACGGCCGGCGCTTCGCGCGGTGGAGCTACACCGACCACGTGTACCACCAGGGCGTCGCCACCGCCGAGGATTGCGACGTCGCGCTGACCTTGACCACCGACCTGCGGCTGGGTTTCGAAGGAGGCCGGGCCGCGGCGCGGACGTTGCTCAAGGAGGGCGATGTCCGGTTCGTCGCCCTGTCATGGGGCAGCAAGGAACCGCCGCTGACCCACGACGACGCGTATCGACGGCTGGTGTGGACGGCCCACCATTGGCAGCACTGGCTGGGCCGCGGCCAGTTCCCCGACCACCCCTGGCGCAGTTACCTGCAGCGCAGCGCACTCACCCTGAAGGGGCTGACATATGCGCCGACCGGGGCGATTGCCGCTGCGCCGACGACGTCCCTGCCCGAAACGCTCGGCGGCGAACGCAATTACGACTACCGGTACAGCTGGATCCGCGACGCGACGTTCGCGCTGTGGGGCTTGTACTCGCTGGGCTTCGACTGGGAGGCGATCGACTACTTGGCGTTCATCGGCGACGTCGCCGCAGCCGATGACGATTTGCAGATCATGTACGGCGTCGGCGGCGAACGCGATCTGCACGAGTCGACTCTTGACCACTTGCCGGGCTATGCGAATTCCCGACCGGTCCGTATCGGCAATGCCGCCTACGCGCAGAAGCAGCACGACGTGTGGGGCGCGCTGCTCGACTCGGTGTACTTACACAGCAAGGCTGCCGACCATCTCGACAACCGGGTCTGGCCCATTCTGGGAAAGCAGGTCGACCAGGCGCTCAAACACTGGCGGGAGCCCGATGCCGGTATCTGGGAGGTGCGCGGAAAGCTGCAGCACTTCACCTCGTCGAAGATCATGTGCTGGGTGGCCGTCGACCGGGCTGCAAAGCTTGCCGCCTACATAGGCCAAGACGCGATGGCCACCGAGTGGGAAATGCACGCCGACGAGATCAAGGCTGACATCCTGGCGAATGGCGTCGACGAACGCGGAGTGTTCACCCAGCACTACGACACGACAGCGCTGGACGCGTCGCTGCTGCTGGCGCCGCTGCTGCGCTTCCTGCCGCCCGACGACCCGCGCATCCGCGCCACCGTGTTGGCCATCGCCGACGAGCTCACCGTCGACGGCTTGGTGCTGCGCTACAAGGTCGAGGAGACCGACGACGGCTTCGCCGGGCGCGAGGGCACCTTCACCATCTGCTCGTTCTGGCTGGTGTCGGCCTTATGCGAGATCAGTGAGCACGAAAGGGCCCGCGAGCTGTGCGCGAAGCTGCTGTCTTTCGCGGGCCCGTTGGAGCTCTACGCCGAGGAGATCGACCCGCACACCGGCCAGCAGCTAGGCAACTTCCCGCAGGCGTTCACCCATCTGGCGCTGATCAATGCGGTGCTGCACGTCATCCGTGCTGAGCAGCCCGGCGAGGCATGGTCCGACTCGCTACAGCCTGGCTAACGCGAACCGCTCGGGCGGGCGCGGCCCGCCGAGCGCCAGGTCGGCCAGCATGCCACCGATGACCGGGGCGAACTTGAATCCGTGGCCGGAGAATCCGGCAGCGACAACGAGGCTGCCGACCGCGTCGATCACGAAGTCCTCGGTGGGCGTGGACGTGTAGGTGCAGCTGATCGGCGTCCACGCCCGGGTGTCCACGCCTGGTACCCACTCCCGCACGTAGTCCAGCAGCACGTTCAGCCGCCAGGTCTCGGGTCGGAAGTCGCGTGCGTCGGGGTCGCAGTCAGGCCCGGCGTGATGGAAGCCGACTTTGACGCCCTCGCCCGGCGTGCGCATGCCATAGCCGAAGCTGAACGGTGCTTCGTCCTCTCCCCGGTAATGGATGAAGCTCGGCCATTCGATACCGGCAAGCCACGAACGTGGCGCGAAGTGCAGCGGCTGCTCCTGCGTCACGCGAAGCGGCGGCAGCTGCAGGTGTTCGCCGAGCAGGCGCTCGGTCCACGCGCCGGCGCACACCACGACCCGCTCGGACCGGTAGGTGTCGCCCGCGTCGGTCACGACTTCGCCGTCCCCTATGCCCGTCACCCGGACGTTGTGATGCACCCCGGCTCCGGCGGCGATCACGAGCTTCTGCAGTGCCGCGACAGCGGCGTCGGCGTCGATACGACCGCTCGCCGGGTGGAACAGGACACGGCTCTCGAAGCGCAGGCCCGGCCAGCGCCGCATGGCTTCGGCAGGATCCAGCCACGCGCCGGGCACGCCGGCCGGCTCAAGCGCCGCGGCGATCGCAGACGTGGCCGTGTCGACCCCGTGGTCGACTCCGCCCGTGACGGTTAGCAGGCCTACGCCGGCCGCCGCTTCGATGTTGCGCCAGCCTGGCAGCGCCTGGATCGCCAGTTGTGTGTAGAACGGGTCCGGGTAGACGAACCGGAACATGCGCGACGCCCCGTAGGACGCGCCGCGCACATGACCGGGCTCGAACCGCTCCAGCAGCACCGTCCCGGCTCCCCGCGAGGCCAGCTGCCACGCGGCCGCGGAGCCCATGACCCCGCCGCCCACGACGACGACGTCCGTGGCGAAGACACTCACCGAACCGTCCTACCAGAGCGGTCGTAGCCTTCGCCTCATGCGAGCTGTCATCTACCGTGAGAACGGCCCGTCCAGCGTGCTGCGGCTGGTCGAGCGTCCCATGCCGGAACCGGAGCCTGGCGAGGTGCGGGTGCAGGTGCACACGTCCGGCGTCAATCCGACGGACTGGAAGGCACGCTCCGCCACGCCGCTCTCGTCCCCGGAGCAGGTACCCAACCATGACGGCTCCGGGGTGATCGACGCCGTCGGGCCGGGGGTCGATCCGGACCGGATCGGCGAGCGCGTGTGGCTCTGGGAGGCCGCTCGCCAGCGCCTCGGCGGCACCGCTGCGGAGTACCTGGTCGTGCCGTCGGGGCACGCCGTGACGCTGCCGGACGGGGCGACGTTCGAACTGGGCGCGACCCTGGGTGTGCCGTTCCTGACCGCGCACCGCACCTTGACGATCAACGACGCCGGCCCGCAGCGGCTCGCGCCGAAAACCCTCGAGGGGCGAAGCGTGCTCGTCGCGGGTGGCGCCGGCGCGGTGGGTAACGCCGCCATCCAGCTGGCCCGATGGGCGGGTGCCACGGTGATCACGACGGTGAGCGGTCCGGAGAAGGCCGCGCTCGCCACGGCGGCCGGAGCCCAGCACGTGATCAACTACAGGGCCGAGGACGTTACCGCTGAGGTGCGGCGGATCGCGCCGGGTGGCGTGGACACGGTCGTCGAGGTGGCCGCGGCGACGAATGCGCCGCTCGACGTGGCGGTGCTTGCCCGGCAGGGTGCGGTCGCGATTTACGCCGGCGTGCCCGGCGATATCGTGGCGACCCCGGTGCGCGAACTCATGGCGCTCAACGCCCGCTGGCAATACGTCCTGCTGTACACGCTCACGGATACGGCGAAGGCGGACGGCGTGGCCGCCGTGAACGCCGCTGTCGGGGCCGGCGCGGTCCGCGTCGGCGAGGACGCCGGCCTGCCGCTCATCCACTTTCCGCTCGAGCAGACCGGGGCCGCGCACGATGCCGTCGAACACGGCGCAATCGGCAAGGTGCTGATCGACGTCGCGTGACTCAGCGACGTCCGGTGATTCAGCTCAGCCGCCGCGGCGCAGGCCTGATCCCAACCCGACTGTGACCGGCCGCCCTACATCGTCAGCTGCAGCCGCTGGTGCTACCGCAGCCCTCGCAGACGAAGCAGCTGCCCGCCGGGCGCATCTTGGTGCCGCAGTTCATGCACAGCGGCGCATCGGCCGACGAGCCGGTGATCGACTCGAGCAGCTCGGTGGAGCTGTGCACCTGGGGCGGGGCGCCGTGTGCCGTGTCGGCGACGACCGGGTCGGGCGAAGCCGGCGACGGGTTGACCGGCGCGGACTGGGCAAGACCCTCCAGGTCTTCCGGCTCCTCCGCAGGGCCGTAGGAGCCCGTCTCGACCTGGCGGGTCCGCTCGGCCACGGTGTGGATGCCCAGCGCCGCACGAGTCTCATACGGCAAGTAGTCCAGGGCCAGCCGCCGGAAGATGTAGTCGAGCACCGACTGCGCCATCCGGATGTCCGGGTCGTCCGTCAGTCCAGCCGGCTCGAAGCGCATGTTGGTGAACTTCTGTACATACGTATCGAGCGGCACACCGTATTGGAGCGCGATGGAAATCGCGATGGAGAACGCGTCCATGACACCGGCGAGCGTCGAGCCCTGCTTGCCCAGCTTGAGGAACACCTCACCGAGGCCGTCGTCGGGGTAGGACCCTGCCGTGATGTAGCCCTCGGCACCGCCCACGGTGAACGACGTGGTGCGCGACGGCCGCGACTTCGGCAGACGCTTGCGGGTCGGCCGATATTCGACGACCTTCTCCACCTCGGCCTTGCCCATGTCGCCCTTGCCCGCGGACAGCGGCTGACCGACCTTGCAGTTGTCGCGGTAGACGGCCAAGGCCTTGAGCCCGAGCTTCCAGCCCTGGAAGTAGATGTCCTCGATGTTTTCGACCGTTGCTGACTCGGGCATGTTGACCGTCTTGCTGATCGCGCCCGACAGGAACGGCTGCACAGCGGCCATCATCCGGACGTGCCCCATCGGCTTGATCGCTCGGGTGCCCATCGCACAGTCGAACACCTCGTAGTGCTCCGGTCGCAGTCCGGGCGCATCGACGACGTGGCCGTGCTCCGCGATGTACTCGACGATCGCCTCGACCTGCTCGTCTTGGTAGCCAAGCACACGCAGCGCCCGCGGGACGGTCTGGTTGACGATCTGCATCGATCCGCCGCCGACGAGCTTCTTGAACTTGACCAGCGCCAGGTCAGGCTCGATGCCGGTGGTGTCGCAGTCCATCATCAAGCCGATGGTGCCGGTGGGCGCGAGCACCGACGCCTGCGCGTTGCGCCAGCCGTTCGCGTCACCCAGCTTGTTGCCGCGCGCCCACTCCTCGGCTGCCGCCTTGAACAGGGCCCGGTCGTTGCGGTGCATCGGGCGAGCCGCATCGTTCGCTGCGGCGTGCTTGCGCATCACCCGGGCGTGCGCGGCGGCGTTGCGGGCGAAGCCCTCGTACGGCCCGACGATGCCGGCAAGCTCCGCCGAGCGGCGGTAGGACACCGCAGTCATCAGCGACGTGACCGCGCCTGCCAGCGCGCGGCCGCCGTCGGAGTCGTACGCCAGCCCGGACGCCATGAGCAGCGCACCCAGGTTCGCGTAGCCGATTCCGAGCTGGCGGTAGGCCCGGGTGTTGACGCCGATCGCCTCGGTCGGGAAATCGGCGAAGCAGATCGAGATGTCCATCGCGGTGATGACAAGCTCGACGGCCTTCACGAACGTATCGACATCGAATGCGTTGTCGGCGCGCAGGAACTTCAGCAGGTTCAGCGACGCGAGGTTGCATGACGTGTTGTCGAGGCTCATGTACTCCGAGCACGGGTTGGACGCGGTGATGCGTCCCGTCTCGGGATTGGTGTGCCAGTCGTTGATCGTGTCGTCGTACTGGATACCGGGGTCGGCGCACTCCCACGCCGCCTGCGCCACCTTGTGGAACAGCTCCCGGGCTGGAACGGTCTCGAGCACTTCGTGCGTCGCCCGGGCGCGCAGGCCGAACGAGCTACCCTCCTCGACAGCGCGCATGAACTCATCCGATACACGCACCGAGTTGTTGGCGTTCTGGTACTGGACGCTGGTGATATCGCGCCCGCCCAGGTCCATGTCGAAACCGGCGTCGCGCAGCACGCGGATCTTCTCCTCCTCGCGCGCCTTGGTCTCGATAAACTCCTCGACGTCGGGGTGATCGATGTCAAGCACGACCATCTTCGCGGCGCGCCTCGTGGCACCGCCTGATTTGATCGTTCCGGCTGACGCGTCGGCACCCCGCATGAAGCTGACCGGGCCCGACGCGGTGCCGCCCGACGACAAAAGTTCACGCGAGGAGCGGATGCGCGAGAGGTTCAGCCCGGCGCCCGAGCCGCCTTTGAAGATCAGGCCCTCCTCCCGGTACCAGTTCAGGATCGAGTCCATCGTGTCGTCCACCGACAAGATGAAGCACGCGCTGACCTGCTGCGGAGAGCTCGTGCCGACGTTGAACCAGACCGGCGAGTTGAAGCTGAACACCTGGTGCAGCAACATCCAGGTCAGTTCGTGCTCGAACACCTCGGCATCGGCCGCGGAGCGGAAGTACGCGTGCTCCTCGCCCGCGCTCCGGTAGGCCTCGACGACCCGATCGATGAGCTGACGCAGCGACCACTCCCGGGCCGCGGTGCCAAGCGCGCCGCGGAAGTACTTGGTGGTCACGATGTTGGCCGCGTTGACCGACCAGAATTCGGGGAACTCGACCCCGCGCTGTTCGAAGTTGACAGAGCCGTCGCGCCAGTTGGTCATGACGATGTCGCGGCGCTCCCAGGTGACCTCGTCGTACGGGTGCACGCCGGGCTTGGTGTAGACGCGGCCGACGACCAGACCGTTCTTCGCAAACACCGGACCGCCGCCTACCCGACCGTCCCGGTCCGCCTCGGCCGTGCCGTGCTTGTCGACTGCCTCGGTCATTCGCCTGCTCCCTCTCATCGGCGCGCTGATGTCGTTGCTGGATTTTCGGTCGTCACGGCTGCTGTCCGCCGGCTTTCCGGTGCGCCTGCCGCAACTCGGAGATTGCCTTCTCGAAGTCGTCGATCGAGCTGAACGCCTGGTACACGCTCGCGAAGCGCAGGTACGCGACCTCGTCGAGCTGGCGCAACGGGCCGAGGATCGCGAGGCCGACCTCGTCGCTAGGCACCTCGGCCACGCCCGTTGCCCGAATGGCCTCCTCGACGGCCTGCGCCAGCTGCGCCAGCGCGTCCTCGTCGACGGGCCGGCCCTGGCAGGCGCGCCGCACGCCGTTGATCACTTTCTGCCGGCTGAACGGCTCCGTCACTCCGCTGCGCTTGATGACCGCCAGGGTGGCCTCCTCGACGGTGGTGAACCGCCGCCCGCACTCCTGGCAACTGCGCCGCCGCCGAATGACCTGGCCCTCGTCCTGCTCCCGCGAGTCGACGACCCGCGAATCCGGGTGACGGCAGTACGGACATCTCATCGGTGGGCCGCCTCCTCTCCGGCTCGTGCGTTGCCTGATGCCCGGATCGCCTGCCGCACCTGTGGACGAGGCGGCGGACAACCTGGGGACAGACTGTGGACCGCTGGTCCCCCGCTGTGGACCTGCGACCCCAACTTGTTGATGACTTACACAAGTGTAACTACTACATCTAGGGGTTGACCGTAGAACGCCGAGGCTCGTAACGCAAGGCGAAACGCGGCGAGTCGCTGCGCAGCGAGGCGTGTCGACGCGGGTGAGTCAGCGGGTGCGGAGGACCTGGCCCGCCTGCACCACGGGGCTCGACAGGTGGTTGACGTCCTCGAGTTCGGCCACGACCTGGCGGGGATCGCGCTGCGGTGCGATGCGCGAGGCGATCGACCAGAGCGTGTCGCCGTCGCGGACCGTCACCGCGCTAACTCCAGGCGCGCGCAGACTCGGGGGCACCGACGCGTGCGCCAACCACAGCAGCCCGGCGACGAGCATCGCCGCCAGCAACCCGAGCAGGACGTAGCCACGCCGGGTCAACCGCAAGGGTGCGTCGCCAGCCCGAGTGCTACCGGCCGTCGGCGTCGCGCGCACGCGATAGAGCCGAGATGTCGCCCGCGCCGCGTCGTGCAGCACCCCGGGTGACGCCGCCGGCCCGGGTAGCGCCGGAGCTACCGCGGCCCGCCGGGGCCGGAAGGGCAGCACCGTGGCGCCCCCGTCCGGCCGGGCGCGAGCCGGTATAGGAATGTCCGGCGGGAACTCGGTGGCCACTGACATGCGGACTCCTCGGTGCGCTGCCGCGGCACGGGCTGCGGCGGTATGCTGTACTCGAACGATCGTTCGATCGAACGCCTGTACGATGGTCTACCACCCCGGTCTGACAGAATCCAGAATCGTCCGGCGTGTTGTCGAACAGATGTTTGGGATTCGGCTGCTGCCCGGCTACGGTCTAGCCATCCGGACGACAGCCGCCGGACGACCGAGGGAGCTGAAGCAGTGCCGCGACAATCGCAATCGACGCCGACGTCCAAGCGCACCGCGCCCGCCCGCACGCGCACGTCGGCGCGCAAGCAGGCTGACGTCGCGAAAGTCACCGACCTGTCCACTCGCCGGCACAATGACGAACTGACTGAACGCCAGAAAGTGATCCTCGACGTCATCCGCGACTCGGTTAACAAGCGCGGCTATCCACCGAGCATCCGCGAGATCTGCGAGGCAGCGGGCCTCGCCTCCACGTCGAGCGTCGCGCACCAGCTGTCCGTGCTCGAGCGCAAGGGCTATCTGCGCCGGGACCCCAACCGGCCGCGCGCGGTCGACGTGCGCTCGAGCCGGGCCAAGCGTGCCCGGCAGGCGAGCGAGGCACCACCAGGGGCGCCCGCGCCAGTCTTCGTACCGCTCGTGGGGCGCATCGCCGCCGGTGGCCCGATCCTCGCCGAGGAGATGGTCGAGGACGTCTTCCCGCTTCCCCGTGCCCTTGTCGGCGACGGCACCCTGTTCCTGCTCCGGGTCACCGGTGAGTCGATGATCGACGCCGCTATATCGGATGGCGACTGGGTCGTCGTCCGGCAGCAGCCCGACGCCGAGAACGGCGACATCGTGGCCGCCATGATCGATGGCGAGGCCACTGTCAAGACGCTGCAACGGCGCGACGGGCAGGCGTGGCTGCTGCCGCACAATGCCGCTTACCAGCCCATCGACGCTTCCGAGGCGACCATCCTCGGCAAGGTCGTCAGCGTGCTGCGCAAGGTCTAGCGACTTACGGCCGGCGAGCTGCTACGGTCGGCAGGCCCTCGTGGCCGGACGCACGGAACGTCTGCAGCGTCAGCGTGGCGATCTTGCCATTGACGAGCCGGGCTATGTAGTGGCCGTGCACGATCCATGCGTCGCCGCCCGGGAGCCAGTGGAAGGCGGTGACGTGCGTCTCGGGGCGTGCAACATGCGGGTGATCACGTCGGCTTCGCTCACAGCGTCTCCCGGAAGTGGCGGTCGGCCTCCTCGACCGCCAGGTCGACCTGCTCGGGCTGGTCGTAGAAGTCGGTCTGCGTTCCCGTGGCCCAGATCAGTTCGCTCGGCCCCGTCAGGCGTCGCTGGACGGACCTAGCGTTGTCGGGCAGCACGCATTCATCGCCGTGTACCAACAGCGACGGCACCGCGACGTGTGCCGCCGGCGACAGGCCGTCGAGCGTCAGCCAATAGAGCCAGCTGAACTCAGCCATCTCGTTGCGCCACTCGGGAACGGCTCCGCGTTCGGGGGACGCGTAGTAGTCGAGCTCGAAGAACATGCCGGCGCGATCGTTGCCGTTCTCGTACGCGGGAACCGTGCGCACGACGCCGCTCTGCAAGAAGTCGTCGAACGCGACCCGCGCGCGGTTGATCCGCTCGGTCACGCCGTCCATTCCGCCGTAGAACGGTGCCACCGATGCGGTGTCGTGGTACCAGCCGGCGACGCTGACGAAGGAGGTGACGGCGGCTCCCTCGGCAATCGCGCGTAGCGCGTACTGGGCGCTTGCGCAGACAGCCAGGTAGCCCACCGAGCCCGGACGGACGAACGACAGGCCCGCGACGCTTCGCGCCGCTGCGGTGATGTCGGCGATCTTGCGTGCCGGGATTTCGGCCTGTCGTGGCGAGCCGCCGCTCTCTCCGAATCCGCTGAAGTCGAACGTGAACGCGGTATAGCCGCGGTCGGCAAGCCGCCGCGCGTAGAGATCGGCCATCTGCTCCTTCACGGTCAGCCAGGAGCCGGTGACGATCACTGCGGGTTGGCGTTCGGTGATGTCGTCGGTGTTGCGGTAGATCCGGCCCGACAGCGGGACATCACCGCTGAAGATCAGGTACGGACGTGGCTGCATGCTGCGATGCTCGCAGCGCTGAGCGCCGCGCGGAGGGTCCGATCTTGCTGTCTTCGCGCAGGCGTCCCGGCGTGACGCCGAGGTGGCTGCGAAACACCCGGCGGAAGTGACTGAGGTTGGACAGGCCAACCGCGTGCGCGACCTGATCGACACCGGCCGTCGACTGCACGAGGAGCGTCGTGGCGCGCTGCATGCGGCGGAAGGTCACGAATTCGTGCGGCGCAACGCCGGTCGTCGCCTTGAACGCCCGAGCGAAGTGGAACGGGCTGAGCCGGGCGATGGCCGCCAGGCGATCCAGGGTCAGCACCCCCGACAGTTCCGCGTCGACGAACGCCGCGACGCGGTCGACTGTGCGACGGTCGAGTCGCGCTGGAACCCACGACGCGGTGTCGCCGCCGCGGCGACCGCAGTAGTAGTCGAGCAGATGGCCCGCCAGCCGGTGCGCAAGAGTGCTCGCGGCGACGTCGCTCAGTGTCGAGCCCGTGGCGTGCACGCGTTTGAGGATCGAGGCGATGCCGAGCACCGTGGCGTCCCGCCCAGGTGGCACCGACTCGAACGGCTCGGCGCCGGGAACAAGCCGCTGCAACAGGTTCAGGTCGGGATAGATCTCCAGCGCCTCGGTGGTCTCGTCCACCCGCAGCCAGGTGATCGGATCACGTCCGGTGACGATCACCGATCCGGCGGCCAGGTCGGTCTCGACCGTGTGCTGTCCGGACGCGTAGACCAGCGCGTGATGCGAGCTGAACGAGACGCCGATCTGGTCGGGCGCAGTGCGCATCGGCTCGCCGTCGGGCGGAATCCAGCTGTACTCCGAACGCATTCCGGGCCACTCGCGCACCGACGTCCAAGCCCGGTCGTAGCGTGCCGCCACAATCGCACCCTAACCATCGCAGGCCAGCGATTTAGACGAGAGACACCGCCCGGCGGATTAGATGTGTGCCGTCTGCACGAGCCTGGCACCTGTACGCCGCTGCACCAGGCGGCCTCGGCCTGGCGGCAGCGGCTCCATCTTCACCGATCCGAGGAGCGCTCCCTCGTCCTTGCTGCCGGACAGCAGGATGCCGGGCGAGCCCATCTCCCGAATGCGCTGCATTACCCCGTCGAACATGCCCCGCCCGGCGCCGCCCGCAGCGCGGCTGAGGATCACATGCAGACCGATGTCGCGCGCCTGGGGCAGGAACTCGGTGAGCGACAGCAGCGGGTTGCCCTGCGCACCCCCGACCAGGTCGTAATCGTCGATCAGCAAGAAGAGCTTCGGCCCCGTCCACTGCGGGACCGCCGAGGAGGTTGGATCAACCTGGATGCCGGCGAGGCGCTCCCGCAACGCGCCCCCGATGTTGTTGACCATCTCCGGGGCGGCCGCCGAGCTCATGACATAGCCGATCTGGTGGGGCGTGGTGATCGCGCCGAGCAGGCCGCGCCGGTAGTCGAACGTGATGATCTTTGCTTCCTTCGGCGGGTACCGGGCCGTGATGCCCCGGGCGATGATCCGCAGCAGATTGGACTTCCCCGACTCGACGTCACCGATCACGATGAAGTGCGGCTCGGTATCGAAGTCCACGTACACGGGTGACAAGGTGTTCTCGTCGATGCCGATCGGCACCGCTGCCCTGCTCATGTCGACGGCCGGCAATGCGGTGATGGCCAGGTCCGCGGGCAGCAGCCGCACGTCCGGAGCTGTCGGTCCGCTCCAGGAGCCGGCGATGCGTTTCACCATCGCCGCCACGCCGTCGACCAGGTTGTCGGTCGACGCGTCGCCGTCGATCCGCGGCAGCGCGGACAGGAAGTGCAGCTTGTCCGGGCTCAGCCCACGTCCGGGCGAGCCGGCCGGGACGTTCGCCGCGGCACGTCGGTCGACGTCGGACTCGCTCGGGTCGCCGAGCCGCAACTCGAGCCGGCTGCTGACCAGGTCGCGCAGGGCAGGGCGAATCTCCATCCAGCGCTGGATGGAGAGCACGACGTGGACGCCGAAGCCGAGGCCGCGCGCCGCGATCTGGGTGATCCGCTGCTCCAGCTCCTCGTAGTCGGAGCGCACCGTGCCCCATCCGTCCACCACGAGGAGCACGTCTCCGAAGCCGTCACGCGGTACCTGGCCCGCGGCGCTCATCCGCCGGTAGGACGCCATCGAGTCGATTCGGTACTTCGTGAACACCCGCTCGCGGTTGTCCAGCAACGTGACGATCTCCGCGATCGTGCGGCGCAGTCGTTCCGGCTCGAGGCGGGTGGCCACCGAACCCAGGTGCGGCAGGTCGGCGAGTCCGGTCAGCGTGCCGCCACCGAAATCGAGACAGTAGAACTGCACCTGTTCGGGGGTGTGCGTCAGCGACAACGCTGCGATGAGCGTGCGAAGCACGGTGCTCTTGCCGCTCTGCGGGCCACCCGCGACGAGAAAGTGCGAGGTCGCCAGGTCCAGCCACATCGGGTCGCGGCGCTGCTCGAACGGCTTGTCGACCAAGCCGATGGGGAACGTGAGTGGCGGCACGGTGTCCCAGTCCGCCGGACGAAGTCCGCGATCGGTCTCGGTCAACCGTGGCAGTAGCTCGTCGAGCGTCGACGGTACGGAAAGCGGCGGCAGCCACACCTGCCGCGCCGGCGCGCCCCGGCCCTTGAGCCGCTCGACGATGATGTCCATCAGTGTCTCGGCCGGACCGGTCGGCTCCGGCTCGTGCACGGGTGTCGTCTGCTCCGGCATGCGTGGCGTCACGAAGGCGAGGCCGTAAGGCAGCATCTGATACTGCGTCGTGTCCAGCCGCCCCCCGGCGACGGTGGCTCGCCTGGCGTAGGCCCCGGAGACGTATGCCGCCTTGAACCGCACCAGCGGGTCGGTGCCCTCCTTGAGATAGCCGTTGCCGGGCGCGCTCGGCAGCTCGTAGGCGTCCGGCACGCCCAGTACGACGCGGCTCTCCATCGCCGAGAAGGTGCGTAGCCCCACCCGGTAGGACAAGTGGGTGTCCAGGCCACGCAGCCGGCCCTCCTCGAGGCGTTGCGACGCGAGCAACAGGTGCACGCCGAGCGATCGGCCGAGCCGGCCGATCATGACGAACAGATCGATGAAGTCGGGCTTGGCCGACAGCAGCTCGCTGAACTCGTCGACCACGACGAACAGTGACGGCAGCGGCTCGAGCGGCGCGCCTTGCTCGCGGGCTCGCTCGTAGTCCTTCAGCGAGGCGAAGTTGCCGGCGTCGCGGAGCAGTTCCTGGCGGCGGTTCATCTCGCCGGCGAGCGCGTCCTTCATCCGGTCGACGAGGATCAGCTCGTCGGCCAGGTTGGTGATGACCGCGGAGGTGTGCGGCAGCACGTCCAGGCTGGCGAATGTGGCGCCGCCTTTGAAGTCGACCAGGACGAAGTTCAGCACGTCGGACGTGTGGGTGAGTGCGAGGCCCAGGACAAGGGTGCGCAGCAGCTCAGACTTGCCCGAGCCGGTGGCTCCGATGACCAGTCCGTGCGGACCCATGCCGCCCTGCGCGGACTCTTTGATGTCCAGGTCGACGGCCTGGCCGTTCGAACCGACGCCGATCGGCACCCGCAGCCGATCACGCGGCGCCCGGGGACGCCAGGTCGTCGCCGTGTCGATCTGATACGGATCGCCGAGACGAAGCAGGTCGGGCAGGCTGAGGTCGGCGCTCAGCGCGTCGGTGGGTTCTGCTGAGGCGGCCGACATGCGCAAGGGAGCTAGGGAGCGCACCAGCGTCTCCGTCTCGGTGCGGCTGAGCTGATCCGCAGTACCGAGATGTGTCGTCTCGTCATTGCCGGTGCGATCCTGGCGCACCATCGACAGCGCGCCCTGCTCGATCTTGAGCTGCAGGATGCCTGCGTGATAGTCGGTGCCGAGCACCGAGTTGAGGTCGAGCACCGTCACGCCCTGCACCAGCCCGGTCGCGAGTTGCGCCTCGGGCGGCACGCGTCCGCCGTCGATCACCACGATGACGTGCGGCGTCTCCTCACCACCGCCTGCCGTGCCGAAGCGCGGCCGGCTGGTGAGCGTCTCGCCGAACATCCCCTCCAGCGCGAGCAGGTCGTCGCTCATCAGCCGGACCTGGCCGACGGCGTCGTAGGCGTCAGTGGCCAGCCCGTGTGGCAGCCACTTGATCCACTCCCACGCGTCCTGCTCCTGCGCTCCGGCGCAGACGGCGACCACCACGTCGTCCGGCGAATGGAAGGTCACCAACTGCGCGATGACGGCGCGGGCGAGTCGCCGGACGTCGCGCTTCGGCCCGGCGAATGCAATGCGCGCGAACGCCCCGAACTGGATAGCAACGGGTAGGTCGGCCACGGACGAGTGCGCACGGACGAAACGACGCAGCGAGCCCGCCGAGATCGGCTCGAGATCCTCGACCGGTTTCGTCTCGGGCGTGACCAGCGTGACCCCGAGCCGCTGCACGCCACGCGCCACCCGCACGGACAGGAAGTCCCCGTCGATCGGCCGCCGCTCCCACAACCGGGTACCGAGCGCGATGCACCACAGCGAGCCGGGATCGGGGTGGTGCCACAGCGCAGCGGTGCGCTGCTGCTCTGCCACCCGCCGCACCCGGCGGCGGATCTGGCCGAGGTAACGCTGATAGTCGCGCCGGTCGCCATCGAGGCGGCGCCGCTTCTCGCCGGACGCGCGCCCCATGCTGCCGCTCATCATGCCGAGCATCGACAGCGCCATCATGCCGCTGGCGAGATACGTGATGGGCGACCCGCCGGCGCCGGTGACCAGCAGCGCCGTCGAGCCCGCCCCGGCCGCCATCGGGATGTAGGTGAGCGCCTGGCTCATACCGCCACCGCTCACCGACTCCGGCAACTCCGGCGGCGATTCAAGGACGATCTCGCCCTTCGGCTGCGCGGGCGGCTGCCGGCGCAGCGGTCGCCGGAACAGCTCCGTACTCACCCACGACCTCCGATACGGTTGTGCCCCACCGATTCGCTATCGTCCCTGATCAGCACAAACGTCATGTGGTGGGCCTGATCGTAGGGCCCTACGGCGAAAGCGAGAGTGTTGTGGGCGGCGCGAGTGTCATGTCCAGCACTTGCCGCCTGACCGTTATTACCCCGAAATGGCGCGTCGACCTGGCGGTGCCGGTCGACATCCCGATATCCGACCTGTTGGCCACTCTGGTGCGCAGCATGGGCCCCGAGCTGGCCGACGACGGCGCGGCGCACGGCGGCTGGGTGCTCCAGCAACTCGGCAAGCCGCCGCTCGACCCGTCGGCCACGCTCTCGTCCGCGCAGGTGCGCGACGGCGATGTGCTGCGGCTGCGGCCCGGATCCGGGCAGTTGCCCGAGCTGGCGTTCGACGACGTGCTCGACGCCGTCGCCACCGGGATCAATGAACGTACGCCGCGGTGGCGCCCACAGCACACAGTGCGAGCGTGCGTGCTCTTCGCCTCGGCGGCACTGCTGTTCGCTCTGCTCACCGCTTTGCTGACCGGCCCGAAGTGGACGGCCTCGGCGGTTGCGGCCGGCCTGACCGCCGTCGTGCTGCTCGGCGCGGCGGTTGCACTCGGCCGGGCATTCGGGCAGCGCGCTGCCGGGGTGACCGCGGCCAGCTTCGCCATCGCCTTCGCCGCCGTGTCCGGTGCGACGGCGCTCGGCGACTCGCACCGCGTCTGGGAGTTCGGGGCGACGCAACTCCTGCCGGCGTTGTGCGCCGCCGTGCTCGCCGCGGTGCTTGCGCTGAGCTTGCTGGGCACCGGGGTCACGATCTTCGTCGCGGTCATCGCCGCGGGTGTGCTGGGTGCGATCGGTACCGGCGCCTCGAACATCGCGAGCCTGGGGGCATACGGCGCCGCCGCGCTAGTTGCGGCGATCACGCTTGCCTGTTCGCCGTTCCTGCCGATGCTGGCGTTCCGGCTGTCACGGTTGCCGTTGCCGTCCATCCCGTCGAGCGCCGACGACCTGCGTCGCGACATGAGCCGGGTCGAGGGCGCGACCGTGCTCAACCAAGCTGTGCGGGCCGACCAGTACCTCACCGGCGTGACGTCCGCGACCGCGATCACGATTGCGGCGTCCGCAGCGCTACTTGCTACCGGCGGTGTCAGTGAGCAGGTGCTCGCCGGCGTGCTCGGGGCCATCCTGTTGCTGCGGGCGCGGCTGTTTAGCGGACGTGGCCAGCGCAGCGCGATGCTGATCGGCGGCGGCGTGGCGGGCCTGGCGCTGCTCGTGAAAGGCGCCACTGCCATCGACGACCTGACTCGGGTCCTGACGTTCGTGATTCCGGCCGTCGTCCTCGCCGTCGTGTTCTTCGTCCTTGCGGTAGCGCTACCCGAGCGCCGTCTTGCCCCGACGTGGGCACGTTTCGCCGACCTCGCCGAGTCGCTGCTGATCTTGTCGGTGATCCCGATCGCGCTGGGAGTCATCGGCGTGTACGGCGCGGTGCGCAACCTGTCGAGCTGAGTCGCGCTCAGCGCGCGCCCTGGGCAAGTAGCTGCGCTTCGCCCTCGGACGGATCGAGGCTCACGTACCTGATCGTGCCGCGGGCGACGAGGGCGACCGAGCCGGGCCCCAGCGCGGCCAGCTGACCGATCAGCGACATCGAGAGGCTAATCGTCGCGGCCAGCGCGTCGGCGATCGCCGCACCAACCTGCCCGAGGACGAGCACGTCGGCGTGCGTCACCGCGCCGAGATCGGCCGGAGACATCAGGGCACGAATGTCCAGGCGGCATTGCCACGGGCCGGCATCACCCAGAGCGCCGATCTCGGTCGGGCGGTCGTCGACGACAAGCACCGGCGCGTCGAGCGTCCCCGGTGGCGGCAGTGCGGCGCCGGGCGGGGCGATCGAAACGGTCGCACCGTGGCGCAGCACGGGACGCCACGCCTGTGGCCGCGGGCTCTGCACCCGGATAGTCGCACCCGCGGCCGCCGCACGCATTGCCAGCAGCTGCGCCGGCACGGCACCGGCGAGCACGGCGACTCGGGTGCCGCGCGGACGAAACAGCCGCAGCGCCATAGGACGGTCGCGCTGCATACCGATCCGGATCCCTGCCGGCAGGGCCGGTGCCTCGTCACCGTCGTGGATCGCGACCTGGATCGAGCCGAACATCAAAGCGTCCCCTCGGTGAGGCCGAGCGGGGTCGATGCGCGCAGCAGCTCGGCCTGCTCGCCGTCAACGCGCTGCACTAGGAGTCCAGCCCGGCTGAGCATTTTGCCCAGGCGGGTGCCCAGGTTGCCCGCCGCGCGATCCGCGGGCGCGCTGACCCGCACGAGCAGGGTCGATCGCGCACCGCCCCGGTGCCGATCCGGCATCAGCACGAGCGTCACCGCAGCGACCCGGCCCGGCAGGTACGGCAGCAGATCTGTCAGCCGGCCCAGCGCGGTACCGGCAGCACCACCCACCACCACGGTCGTGGAGTACTTGCCCCCGATGCGGATGCCCGTTGCCGACTCCACGGTCGCCGCATCGGCGGGCCGCGCCTGCGGACCGGGCGGTCCGAGGCAGCTGTCGAGGATGCGGTGTACTGCGGCCTCGTCCAGGGTGTGCAGGCTGACCCGGCCGCTGCCGAGTACCTCCTGGGCGCGCATCGCGCAGCGACGCAGTATCTGCGTGATCGCCGCATCGGAGCCGCCGCGATCTGCCAGAGCGCTCGCCGCGAGGATCGTGTCCAGCGTCAGGATGCAGTGCCGGGACGCGCCGCGGGCAAGCAACGGCGCCGGCCCGGCCGGAGCCGAGGCCGGCACCACCGCCGGGGTCACGAAGCTGAGCAGCCGTACGCTCGCAATCGAGACGTCCTCGATCTTCAGCAATGACGTCAGCCCGCCGAGCGGCACGCCGGCGTCGTCGTTGAACACGCTGTCCTGCCGGAACTCGAGCGGCAGGGCCCAGGTGGTGCCGGCACGAATCACAGCGATCGGCGTGCCGCCGGAGCCTGCGACGTCGACCACCTGGTACGGCCCGGCGAGCGACGCCAGTCCGGTGAAGTGCCGCTGGGCGCGTTTTCGGCTGCGCAACCGCAGCCGCGACGTCAGCGTCTGGTACAGCCAGCGCCGCTGTACCCGGACGATGCTGACCAGCGTCAGCAGCGCGCCGATCGCGATACCGACAACCTGCCACCCGTGCCGTGCGGCAAGCCCGCACACGACCGCCGCGGCAGCGATCTGCAGGAGCACCCATTGCACGAGAGTGAATCGCGGGCTCGGTACCGCAGCAACAGCCGGGCGCGGCGGCACGTCATGACGCTCGCGCCGGTGACCGCCACCGGTGCTCGTCTGCTGCACCGTCGCCGGCGACCAGCCGCCGGACGAGCCCTGCCGGACGGTGGCCACTCGGCCCTCCTTCTCGCGATCGCCTGACGATGGTGGTGCGCATCATCGCAGGTCGTGACCTTTGCGAAGGGCCGTATCCTTTCGGGCGGTCGCTCGATTTCGGTGCGACCGGACAAGAGGGGGCGCACGTGCAGTCACGCCGCGACCAACTGCAGGCGTATCGCTTCCTCACCCGGCGCGCGCTGGCAGCACTCGTCACCGGCGAGCCCGACATCCCGGAGCCGCCGATGCGGCGGCTGTCGGTCACAACGATCACCGGCATCATGGTGGCGATCCTGGTCGCGGCCGGCTTCGCGGTCTTCGGCCTGATCCGGCCGGGCAGCAACACGAAGATCAAGGCCGGGACGATCTACATCGAGCGCGACACGGGTGCGCAGTTCGTACTGCTCGACGACGGCAAGCTGCACCCCACGCTGAACTACACCTCCGCAGTGCTCGCCGTCGGCAAGCAGGGCAAGGTCGCCACGAAGACGGTGTCGGCCGGTGCCTTGTCGCACGACCCGCACGGAGTGACGGTCGGCATCAGCGGCGTGCCGCAATCGCTGCCACGCAGCACCGGCCGATTGGTCCGCAGTCCGTGGACGGTGTGTTCGCAGGTGCAGCAGCAGGGTGCCGGCAGCAACCAGGCCCGGGTCGCCGTCACAGTCGGGGGCACCGCCGGGGCAGCGCCCCTGGCGGCCGACGACGGCGTCGTGGTGTCGACGCCTACGAACGATCAGCCGTATCTGCTCTGGCGCGGGCAGAGGCTGGCAATCGCTTCGCAAGGCATCGCCACCGCCCTCGGCCTACAGACCGGCAGTCCGCTGATCGTCGGGTCCAGCCTGCTCAATGCCTTGCCGCAGGGACCGTCGCTCGCTACGCCGTCGGTTCCCGACGCCGGCCAGCCCGGTCCGACAGTCGGTAAGACGCAGACCCTCGTCGGCGAGCTGGTCAAGGTCACCGACGACAACTCCTTCCTGGTAGTACTGCGCGACGGGCTGGCGAGGGTGACGGCCGTCGAAGCGGACCTGCTGCAGACGATGACCGTCGAGGGTCAGCTGCGCAGTCCGCTGCCGGCGAGCCTCGCCAGCGTCCTGCAGGTGCAGAAGTCCGCCAACGCGACTGCGGTGCTGCAACAGTTCAACGGCCTGCCGTCAAATGTGCCGGCCGTCCCGGACACGCCGGCGCAGGCCGGCGGCATGTGCGTGGTATTCCACGAGAACGGTCCGCTGGCCTTGGCCGTACCACCCGGTACGGCGCCGGCCGGGAACGGTCACATCAGTGAGTCGGCGCAGTCCAGTCAGGGCGTTGCCGACGAGGTCGACGTGCCGTCGGAGCAGGCGGCGGTGGTCGGCCCGAGCAACGGCGCTGCGACGCGTTTCGTGGTCGCCGCTCCCGGTCGCAAGTTCGCGGCGTCGCCGGATGCGCTGGCGAGCCTCGGGTACGGATCGGTGTCTCCGGTGCTGATGCCCAGTCAGTTCCTGCTCCTCGTGCCGACCGGCCCGGCGCTCGACCCCGACGCCGCTCGCCGCCCAGCCGGCTGAGGTGCACAAACCCCGTACGTGGCGCAACTACTCGCGTCCCCCGTGTCTGTTCTGTACGTTTATCGCACGCACATGCGTCCCGCGTGGGGGGGCGCTAACCACCACGGAAGGCGAGGGAGCACCGTGAGCGGATTCGGTACCAGTCAAGAGGCCATGCAGGCCGGTGCCAACGCGGTCCAAGAAGCGCAGCAGGCAATCACGGGGCACATCAGTACGTTGCGCGGCGAGGTCGAGCAGATGATGGGCGGCTGGCGCGGCGAGGCGGCTGCGGCGTTCACGAACGTGCACAACTCGTTCGAGGAGAACGCCGGGCGTATCAACGCGGCGCTGGCCCGTATGCACGAAGCCCTCGTCGCCACGCACCAGACCTACGGGACGCAGGAGTCGGACCAGAGCCAGACGTTCACCAACATGAACAGCCAGATCAACAGCTGACCTGCATATTCGACGTTCCAGAAGGGCACTCCCACCATGGGTGAGATCAACGTTCATTTCGATTCGTTGCTGCAAGGTCAGGCTGGCATCGCGCAGACCTACGGCCGGCTCACGAGCACTCTCGAGGAGCTCGAGCAGCGCCTTAACCCCATGATCCAGACGTGGACCGGCCAGGCCCAGGAGGCTTACCTGCAGTGCAAGACGGAGTGGGACCAGGCAGCAGCCAACCTGGCGACCGTGCTGAACTCGATCGGGCAGGCCGTCGGCACGGCGCACGACAACTATCGCGCCGCCGAGAACACCGCCAAGGGCAACTGGGCGTAACTCGGTCGGCCGGGCGTCTCTGCTAGCCCCGGGGCGCCAGGCTGCCCATTAGGGGGACGGAACGAACATGGGACAGCGAACGAGTTTCGATCCGGACATCCTCGAGGACGCGTGCAACGACCTCACGAGGATCGACACAATCATCAAGGCCAGCACGAGCCTTTCGAACATGGGCGACGCAAGCACGATCGCGGGCGACATCGGAGGGCTGGACGACAAGAACGGCGGCTGGGGCTACGTAGGGGGGCAGGTCACGGACGTCGCTCAGTCTGTTTCGAAATACGTGAGCGACCTGCAGCAAGCCGCAGGACAGGTGCACGAGGCGATGCAGGCGTCGATCGACACGTTGCAGGGAGCCGACAGCTCGAGCGCCACGACCGTCACCCGATCGGGCTACGACGGCAGCCAGTCGAGCGGCAACGCGCAGGGAAGGGGTTAAGCGATGGGGGGCTTCGACACCTCCGACCCGCATTACGCCGACATCCCGCTCTACAACGGTGGCACGATCTACGTCCCGGGCGGGACGAAGAACACCGATGGCGACTGGCTCGACACGCAGATCCAGAGTGTCAGGGCCGCAGATATCTCGGCCAAGGGAGATACCTGGCGCGGGATCTCCTCCACGCTCTCGAGCATTAAAGAGCAGCTGGACGCCGCGATCGCCAAGGCCCACCAAGCGAACTGGACAGGTGATACTGCCGACAAGGCGGTCCACAACCTCACCCAGCTGTCATCCACCGGCGAGTCGCTGACCACGACGTCCAGCAAGCTGGGCGACGGCCTGAACGGCATCGGCGAGTCATTCTCGTACGCGCAGACGCACGGCCAGGACAATCCGGATAGTCGCTACCAGACGCTGATCGACAACATCAACAACAAGGGCTTGGCGAATCTGCCTAACAGCGCGCAAGTCTGCATCCCCGGCTCAAGCGCCTACTCCGGCCGGCCTGGTCCCGGCCCCGGCCTCCCCGGTCCTGGTCCGCTCGGACCCGGCCCCGGCGCGTTCCCCGGTCCGGGACATGGCCCGGGTCCTGTCGGCCCCGGCCCCGTCGGCCCCGGCGCACCGGGTCCCGGCCCCGTCGGCCCCGGCGCACCCGGCCCTGGTCCTATCGGCCCCGGCGCACCCAAGCCGGGCCCCATAGGCCCGGGGTACGGCCCCGGCGGCATCGGCCCCGGCACCGGCATCGATACCGGTTCGTCGCTGGCCGGCGTGGGCGGCGGAGGCGTGGGCGGCGGTATCGGCGTCGCCGGAGGCGGTGTCGGCGCCGGCAGTGGTACTGCACTTGGCGCTGCCGGTGGATTCGGGGCTGCCGGCGGCGGTCTCGCCGGTGCAGGCGGCGATGCAGGGGCGGGTACCGGCGCCGGCCTCTCCGGTGCTTCGGCCGGCCGGATGGGGCCCGCCGTCGGCTTCGGGCCAGACGGGGGCGCGGCCGGCGCGGGCCGCGGAATGGTGCCGATGCAAGGCGTCGGACAAGGCAACGAGGAAGAGCGCGAACGCACAACGTGGTTGAGCGAGGAAGACGACGTCTGGGGTGGCTCCGACGCGCCGCCCTCGACCATCTCGTGACGACACTTGCAGCACGACGACTGTGGCGACCGCTGTTGGCGGTCGTCACAGTCGTCTGGGTGATGGCGATGGCCGCTCCCCCGGCGAATGCGCAGTGGACGGAGGAGTACTGGTTCGGAAAGCTTGACGTCAAGAAGACGTGGACAGTCACCAAGGGCGCCGGGGTCACCGTCGCCGTCATCGACTCCGGTGTAGTTGACACGGTGGGAGACCTCAAGGGTCAGGTGCTTCCCGGCGCAGACTTCTCCGGCCGGCACTCCGACGGGCGCTCCGACTCCGGCGACGAATGCGACCGGCTGGGCTGCTACGGGCACGGCACCGACATGTCGCTGGTAATCGCCGGCACCGGCGCAGGCGCCGGTTACCAGGGCGTGGCGCCCGCCGTGAAAATTCTGCCGATCAAGGTGAGCGCCCGTACCGGCGACGAAGCGTCCGCGGACGCTGTAGCGCGCGGCATCCGGTGGGCAGTCGATCACGGTGCGCGGGTCATCAACGTCTCACTCGGGCACGTGGGCTCGTGTGACCCGCTTGAGGGGCCGGCCGTCAAGTACGCCTATGACCACGACGTCATCGTCGTCGCGGGCGCGGGCAACGACGGGACGGCGGCGGTCGGATCCCCCGCTAACTGCCCGGGCGCACTGGCGGTGTCCGCCTCGAACGGCGGTCCGGAGCACGGGGCAATCTCGATCTGGTCCAAGAGCAACTACGGGCCGGAGATCGCGTTCACGGGCATCGGGGTTGACGTGCCGCAGGAGTTGCTGAGCGGCGTCAAGGTGCTGCACGCCAACGGCACCAGTCAGGCCACCGCGATGACGTCGGCGTCTCTGGCGCTGATACGGGCGCACTTCCCGTCGATGTCCGCGCAGGAAGTCGTTGCGCACGCCATCTGGAGCGTGCACAACGGCGCCGGGGTGGGCATGATCGGCCACCGGATCAACAACAAGATCGGTTACGGCGAAATCCTCCCCTACTACGCCGTGACCGGCGACGTCCCGGCCAACTTCCCGAACCCGATCTACGACGGCTGGGCGAAGGCGTTCGCCGCCGACTCGCCGAGTTCCGGTGCCGCTTCGGCCACAACGTCGCACGCACCGACGCTGCCGAATAAGGGCCAAGCACCGTCGCCGGTGCGTAACGCCGACTCCGGCGGTTCGAGCAACGGCGCACTCATCGGCGGACTTGTCGGAGCCGCAATCCTGCTCATCATCGTGTTCGCGGCCGTGCTCTACTTCAGGCGACGGGGCAACTCGCAGCTTCCGGCTCGGTAACGCGGCGATTCTGCGTCGGGCATCAGGTCTATACGTAGAGGCCGGCGCGTCACCGGCGTTTGGCATCGACGAGTTGGAGTAGCCGATGACGGTCAGCCAGGATTTCACCGGTCTCACCAGCCGGTTCCGCGGCGAATTGCTGGCGCACTGTTATCGGATGCTGGGCTCGGTGGATGAGGCCGAGGACTTGGTCCAGGAGACGTTCCTGCGGGCGTGGCGGGCCTACGACGCGTTCGAGGGTCGCTCGTCGGTCCGTACCTGGCTCTATCGGATCGCCACCAACGTCTGCCTGACCGCGATCGAACGGCGCGGGCGCCGGCCGTTGCCATCCGGTCTGGGCGCGCCCACCGACGACCCGCAGGCGCCGCTCGAGCGGTCCCGGGACGTGCCCTGGCTGCAGCCGCTCCCCGACATGCTGGTCGATCAGGACCAGGATCCCGCGGCCGTCACCGCCTCGCGGGCGGGTGTGCGGCTGGCGTTCGTCGCGGCGCTGCAGTACCTGTCAGCCCGGCAGCGCGCCATGTTGATCTTGCGCGACGTGTTGGAGTGGCCGGCCGCCGATGTGGCCGCGCTCCTGGAGACGACGACCACGGCGGTGAACAGCGGTTTACGTCGCGCCCGGGCCCAGCTCGCGCAGGCCATGCCCGCGGAGGACGACATCGCCGAGCCGGCCGACGCCGATCAGCGAGCCGTGCTGGAGCGGTTCGCGGCGGCCGTCGAGAACGCCGACACCCGTGCGCTTGCCGAACTCTTGCGTACCGACGCGGTTCTGGAGATGCCGCCGTTCCTGACTTGGTTCGCGGGCCGGAACGCCGTGGCGGGCTTCGTCGGATCGCAACTGTTCACCGCCCCGGGCGATCTCCGGCTGGTGCCGGTGAGCGCGAACGGGCAGGCGGCATTCGCCGTCTACCGACGCGGCGAGGACGGGGCGTATCGCGCACACGCGCTGCAGGTACTGACGCTGACGGCCACGGGCATCGCACGAATCGTTGCCTTCTCGGACGCGAGCCGGTTGAGCTGGTTCGGCCTGCCGTCGGAGTATCCAGCCGGGTCGGCGCGGGCGTAGGCATGCCGTGGCGGCGCTGACCAGGGCGCTGGAGCTGCTCGAATCGGCAGTCGGGTATGCGCTGGCCAGCACAGCACTGGTCACGCCGCAATCGCTCTCCCGACCCACCCCATGCCCCGCCTGGGACGTGGCGAGCCTGCTGGCGCACGTCGGTGACTCGGCCGACGTGCTGCACGAGGCGATCGGCGCCGTGCCCGTCGCGGCTGGGCGATCCGATCCCGTCCCGCGCGCACGCGCGAAGTTGCTAGCGCTGCTCGCGGCCATCGCGAGCTCCCGTCCGGCGGACCGGCCGATCGCCATCGGGGACCGCGAGCTCGCGGCGAGCATCGTTGCGATTACCGGTGCCATAGAGGTCACCGTCCACGGATGGGACATCGCGGTAGCGTGCGACGCCGACCGCCCGGTGCCCGCGGGCCTCGCGACCGTGCTGCTGGCGACCGCGCCGCTGCTGGTCCCGGCCAACGCCCGGCTGGGGCTGTTCGCCGATCCGGTTCGCCTGCCTGACCCTGCTGGTCCTGGTGACGAGCTCGTCGCGTTCCTCGGCCGGCAACCGTTCCGCGGCGATTCCGATGGGTCCACCTGGTCTGCATAAGTAGGGCGCCGCAGCGGGCGGCGCAGTAGCGGAAGGCAGACAGATGAGCATCCATGGCAAGACGGTCCTGGTGACCGGGGCAAGTCGCGGTATCGGCCAGGCGCTGGTTGACGAGGCGCTGCGCCGTGGGGCCGCGCAGGTGTACGCCGGCGCCCGGCAGCCCACGACGCACCCCGACGACCGCGTCACTGCCCTCCTCCTGGACGTGACTGACACGGCGCAGATCCAGGCGGCTGCGGGCACCGTCGGCTCCGTCGATCTACTGATCAACAACGCCGGCGTCCAGCCTGTCGACGACCTGAGCGATCCGGCCGCACTGGAGCAGGCCCTGGCCGTCAACTTGTTCGGTCCCTATCGCGTGACCCAGGCCTTCCTGCCGTCGCTTCGGCGATCTCGGGGAACGATCGTGAACAACGTGTCCTTGGCGGCCATCGCCCCGATGCCGTTCGCGCCGGGATACTCGATCTCCAAGGCGGCGGCCTTCTCCCTGACCCAGTCGTTGCGCATGCTGCTCGCGCGGCAGGGCGTGACGGTGCACAGCGTCCTGACCGGTCCGACCGACACGGAGATGACCCAGGACCTGCATATCCCCAAGGCTTCGCCCGAGTCCGTGGCACAGGCCATCTTCGACGGTATCGAGAACGGGGAGGAGGACATCTTCCCCGACCCGCTGTCACAGGCTCTGGCCGAGGGTTGGCGCGGCGGTGTCGCCAAGCAGTTCGAGCGCCAGAATATGGCCCTCGTCCCTGTCGAGTCGTAGGAGCGAGCGATGCCGACTCATGAGATCGCCGGCCGGGAAGAGTGGCAGGCGGCGCGTGAGGCGTTGCTCCGGCTGGAAAAGGAGCACACCCGCGCGGGCGACGAACTGGCGCGCCGCCGCAGCGCGCTGCCCTGGGTCGCGGTCGAGGAAGAGTATGTGCTCGATGCCGATGACGGCCCGCAGTCGTTGGCCGAGCTCTTCGACGGCCGCTCCCAGCTGGTCTTCTACCACTTCATGTTCGGGCCGACCTACACAGCGGGGTGCCCTGTCAACTCCTCGATCGCGGACGCCCTCGACGGCCTGCAGCCGCACCTGCACGCCCGCGACGTGACCCTCGCGCTGATCTCGTCAGCTCCCCTGCCTAGGCTGCGGGCCTACAAGCAACGGATGGGCTGGAGCCTGCCGTGGGTCTCGTCGGCGAACAGTGACTTCAACCGCGATGTCGGCGCCGCCTTCATGCCTGACCAGGTACGCGACTGGGCGGCGCCGATTGAGGACACGCTGCCACCGATCGTGCGGCAGAACGCGACCGCGACCGGCACGGACGTCATCGGATATCTTTCGGAGGCGCCGGCGGTTACCGTTTTCGCGATCGATAACGGGGTTGTGTACCAGACCTACGGGACGAGTGGGCGCGGCGTCGAATTCGTTATGCCCTACTACCCGATCCTCGACCGAGTGCCCAAGGGACGCGACGAGGGCGACGGTTTCCAGCTCTGGATACGCCGGCACGACGAGTACGCATAGACGATTGCCGTGGCTAGGCTTGCCGCGTGATCGACGGTGGGCACGTGATCATCTACAGCCAGGACGCCGAAGCCGATCGGGACTTCCTCCGGACCGTGCTCGAGTTCCCGCACGTCGATGCCGGCGCGGGCTGGCTGATCTTCAAACTTCCGCCGAGCGAGATCGCCGTGCATCCCACCGACGGTCCGCCCGCCCATGAGCTGTACCTGATGTGCGACGACCTGGACGTGACAATGAGCCAGCTGGCCGCCAAGGGTGTCACGTGCACAGTCGTCACCGAGGCCCGGTGGGGGCGGCTCAGCCAGCTCCGACTTCCCAGCGGTGGCGAGATCGGGCTGTACGAGCCGAGACATCCACGGGCGACCAGCCTTTGATCGAAGTGGGGTCCGCCGCGCCGCCAGCATGCGCTCAGTTGCGCCGTTGAGCTGCCCTGGGTGGTGCCGCGCCGTCCGCAACTGCGACCGCCGAATAGGTCGCCGGGAAGCCCAGGCGCCAGCTCGCGTAGCGGGGCGTCCAGCCGAGTTCCCGTTTTGCCTTGGCGTTGGAGGACCCACGCGCCTGAGTCGCCAATACCACGGTCGCCGGTCCGGCGATCAGCCGCGCCAGCCACGTCGGTACGTGCCGCGGTGGCTTGGCGCCGAGCACGTTGGCGAGCACCGGGAGCCAGTCACGCACCGCGGCCGGTTCGTCATCGACGATGTTGTAGATCGCCGGCCCGGGGTGCTCCAGGGCGAGCACCGTTGCTGCGGCACCGTCGTCGAGGTGCAGCCAGGAGAAGATGCCGCCGCCCTGGCCCACGATCGGGAACTGCCGCTTCCGAACCGGATCGATCAGCGCGTCGTTCGCCGCGCCGTAGAAGCCGCCGTAACGCAGCGCGATGCCGCCGAAATCGGTGGTCGCCTTCTCCAAGTGGGTGATCGCGGCGTAGGTCTTCGCGGTGTTCGGCGGCGGAGCATCATCGATCGGGTCGGCCTCGGTCTTGATCAGTCCGCCCTCGCGCTTGTAGATATAGGGCGCGAAGCTCTGCGCCACGAACCGGCGCACGCCGGCTTCACGGGCCGCCGCCAGCAGCGCGTCCGTGCCCTCGGTGCGCAACCGGTTAGTGGTCGCAAACGTCTTGTCGAGATTCCGGCCGAACTTGACGTTCGCCAGCGCGGTCGCCTGATGCACGACCGCGTCCGGGCTGCTGTCCAGAACGGCCTTGCGCACGGCGCGCGCGTCGAGCAGGTCGACTCTGACCGGTTCAGCGCCGAGGTTCCAAAGCAGCTCGCCACTCGTCGGCGAGTTGTAGGTGCCGATCACCTTGTGTCCGGCGTCGATCAGCTGCGGGACAAGGCGGCTTCCCAGCGCGCCACTGGCCCCGGCAACGAAGACTCGCATCGGGTTCTCCTCTCACATGGCCTCGTGCAGTCACAGGGGAGACACCGCGGAAGGTTCGGATGTGACCGAACGGCGCGTGATCAGCGACACTGCGACCCGCCGGCGGTCCAGTCACACCGGCCGGCCCTGACGGGTCTGTCTGTATGACGCGTCGCCGAGGAGGAGTCTGACCGGATGAGCGAGCAGGACTGGCTTGCGCAGCGGTTCGAGCAGGACCGGCGTCGGTTGCGAGCGGTTGCCTACCGGATGTTGGGCTCCATGAGCGAGGCCGAGGACGCGGTGCAGGAAGCGTGGCTGCGGCTCAGCGGCTCCGAATCCGGCGAGATCGAGAACCTTTCCGCGTGGCTCACCACAGTCGTCGCCCGGGTCTCGCTGAACATGCTGCGTTCGCGTGCGGCGCGGCGCGAGCAGCCGCTGAGCCCCCGGCTGCCTGACCCGGTTGTCGACCGCGCGGACGGTGTCGATCCTGAGCACGAGGCGCTGCTCGCCGATTCAGTCGGTCTCGCGCTGCTCGTAGTGCTCGAAACGTTGACCCCACCGGAGCGGCTCGCGTTCGTGCTGCACGACATGTTCGGTGTGCCGTTCGAGCAGATCGCGAGCCTGCTCGACCGCTCCCCGCAGGCGGCACGCCAGTTGGCCAGCCGGGCGCGGCGCCGGGTCCGTGCGCAGCCCACCACCCCGGACGCCGACGTCAGCGCCCAGCGGGAGGTCATCGACGCGTTCATGACCGCCGCACGCACCGGCGACTTCGAGGCACTCGTGGCCACGCTCGATCCGAACGTGGTGCTGCGCGCCGACGGCGGTACAGCACTTGCCGCCCTGTCGGCCGAGGTGCACGGCGCATCGGATGTCGCGCGGCAGGCAGCCCTGTGGTCGCAGGTCGATCTGACCATGCGGCCCGCGCTGGTCAACGGTGCCGCAGGTGCGGTGGTGATGCGCGACGGTGCGGTCTTCGCGATCACGTCGGTCCTCGTGCGCAATGGAAAGATCGCCGAGATGGACTTCCTCGTCGATCCGGAACGCCTCGCTCGTCTCGATCTGCCGGTGCTCGACAGCTGAGCCGCTCAGGTCTTGACCCAGCGTGCCTCAGCCAGGCTGTATAACCCGAAGACGACGAGTCCGGCCGCCAGGATCCCGAGAATCCAGGGACCGTAGGAACGGTCGGCCAGCGTCCGAAGTGCGCCGTCCAGTCCGGTCGACTTGTCGGGGTTGAAGGTGACAGCGGCGTCGATGACGAGGACACCCGCGAGGGCGAACACGACGCCGCGGGCTATGTAGCCGATCATCCCGACTCCGACGACGAGCGTCCGCTCGCGGCCGGTGGGCTCGTCCAGGCGCAGCTGCTTCGTGAACTTCTTCAAGGCGCCCTCGACCAGCAACGCCAGACCCACCACGACCACGATCAGCCCGACCAGCCCCACCAGCCAGCGACCACCGTCGTGCCGCATCGCCCGCGCGGTCATGGTCGCCTGCTGCTGGGACTGGCTCTGCCGGGACGCACCGGCGATGAAGCCGAATGTCGTGGCTGCGACGGCCGCGTACACACTTCCCTGACAGAGGCACCGCAGCCGCGGCCCTTTCTTTCGGCCCTCTGCCGGGGTGCCGAACGCGGCTTGGCTCAACCGCCATACCGCATACGCCGCGAGACCGAGGCCGAGTAGCCACAGCAGCACCAAGCCGTAGCTCTGTTGCGCGATCTCCGCGACCGCACCGCGCTGGTCGGCCTCCTGGCTGCGGTGACCGAGCGCGATCTGAACCGCCAGCCATCCGATCAGCAGGTAGACCGTCGCACGAGCCGTGAGCCCGAGTCGCGCCACGCCGGCCATCGCAGGTGACCGCTCCGCGCGCCGCGCCCGTTGGGCGTACGTGGATGTGTTCGCCACACCCCGTGATTCCCGCATTCGTCGATCACCAAACCCGGCCGGTGCCTTCGGAGCCGCTAGTACCTGTTGCGGATGCGCATCGACAGCGGGCGCCCGTCGGGGTCGTAGATCGTTCGGTAGATCGGGCGGGCCCACAGCATTGTGCGTCGCGGTAGCGCCACGTCCGCGTACGGACGCAGCCGGCCGGGAGGACGGTTCCCGAGACATCCTGTGTCGTGCCAGGACTGCAGGCGGCCCGCGCTCTTGGCGAACTCCTCGAATGCCGACACCGGGTCAACCAGATCCGCGTCGTCGCCGCCGTCACGGTCGAGGTGTTCGCGTGCCAGGCCCACGCGGAGCCCACGGGCGAAACGGCGGGCGCCGATTCCGTATCCGTCGACAACCCGGGGCTCCCGCTCGTCGAGGTCGTCGTCGAGCACCGCGCACGAGATCTCCGAGTCGTGTGTCCAGGAGCGCCGGTTGACGTTGTCCGAGCCGACCGACGCCCAGATGTCGTCGACCACGCACACCTTGGCGTGCACGTACACCGGCATGCCGGCGTGGTTCT
>DATFRC010000130.1:0-6608 GCA_035263725.1 Jatrophihabitantaceae bacterium
CGCCGCACCAACTCGCCGGCGCTGAGCTGCCGATTCGGAGCGCGGCGCAGTGCGAGGAGTACCTCGAACTCCCACATACCGATGCCGTGCGCGGCGAGGTCGCGTTGTACCTCACGCTCGATGTGGTGGGCGATACGCCGAAGCCGGATGGCCAGCGTCTTCAGCGAGATGTCGAGGTCCGGGAACTGTTCACGCCACTGATCGACGATCACGTCAACGCGATCGCGCACCGGTTCGGGCCTCATGCCCACGCAGTCTAACTCGTTTAACGTTAAAAGGATTGACGACGCCACGTAGCCACGTCTACGTTGAACGTTAAGTACTTTAACGTTGAGAGAATCGAGCGGGATGTTGAAGCGAAGCGCGCCGACCTGGCTCGTGCTCGCAGTCTGCTGCGCGGCTCAGTTCATGGTCGTGCTGGACGTGTCGATCGTGAACGTGGCGCTGCCGAAGATGCGCTCCGCGCTGGACCTGACCGCCAGCGGGCAGCAGTGGGTCATCAACGCCTACACCCTGACGTTCGCCGGGTTCTTGCTGCTGGGCGGGCGAGCGGCCGACCTGTTCGGGCGGCGACGGGTGTTCATGACCGGGCTCGCGCTGTTCACGGTGTGCAGCCTGCTCGGCGGGCTCGCCCGCAACGGCGCCGAACTGATCACGGCCCGCGCTCTGCAGGGAGTCGGCGGCGCGATCCTGGCACCGGCCACGCTCAGCCTCATCACCACGACATTTGCCGACCCAGTCGCACGGCGGCGCGCGCTCGGCGCCTGGTCGGCGACCGCGGCCAGCGGCGCCGCAGCCGGCGTACTCGCCGGCGGCATCCTCACTGACCTGCTCGACTGGCGCTGGGTGCTCTTCGTCAACGTGCCGATCGGCGTCGCGCTGCTGGCCGCAGCCGCGATGTCGCTGACCGAGTCGCGCGCCGACACGCGGCCCACGCTGGACATCGCGGGGGCCGTCACGGTCACCGGCGGGCTGGCCCTGCTCGTCTACGGCATCGTCAGCACCGACACCCACTCCTGGGGTTCGCGGACTACGGTCCTGACACTGCTGGGCGGTGCCGCGTTGCTCGCCGCTTTCGTGGTGATCGAGACGCGGGTGGCACACCCGCTGGTGCCGCTGCGCGTGTTCCGGCGGCGGTCGATCGCCGCGGCGAACGGTATCGCCGTCACGATCGGGGCGGCGCTGTTCGGCCTGTTCTTCTTCTTGTCGCTGTTCCTGCAGCAGGTGAACGGATACAGCCCGCTGCGCGCCGGGCTGGCCTTCCTGCCGGCTGCGCTCTCGACGATGACGGCGGCGCTTGCCGGGACCCGCCTGGTCGCCCGGATCGGCGTACGGCGGCAGTTGCTGCTCGGCCCGCTGCTGGCCGCCAGCGGGCTGTTCTGGTTGAGCCAGCTCTCAGCCGGCGACGGCTACTTCGCCCACGTATTCGGCGCGCTCGTGCTGACCGGTGTGGGCATGGGGCTGTCGTTCGTGCCGATGACCATCGCCGCCACCGCGGACGTCCCGGTGCACGAGGCGGGGCTGGCATCCGGACTGATCAACACCACCCGGCAGGTCGGCGGCGCGGTCGGCCTCGCCGTCATGGCCACCGTCGCGACGGGCGCGGCGTCGGCGGCGGCCGGCTACGACCGGGCGTTCACCATTTGCGCAGTCGCCATGGTCACCGGCGCGGCCCTGGCCCTGGTGCTGCCCGGCAAGCCCCGCCCGGAGCGGCACATCATCAGCGGCGAGGAGATCGCCGAACCGATCGTGGTGGTTGAAGCCGGCCGTTGACGGGAGGAGGACCTACCCTGCTGGCTATGGCTGGCCCTTATGCGGTACGTGCCCTGGCCGCGGACACGTGGCCGGCGTTCGCGCGGCTGGTCGAGGCCAACAACGGCGTCTGGGGTGGGTGCTGGTGTATGGGCTTCCACGTCAAGCTCGGCAAAGATCGCACGCGGGCGCAGAACCGGGCCGAGAAGGAAGAGCGCATCCGTGCGGGCTCCGCTCACGCTGCGCTGGTAATGCTGGGCGACGATTGTTTGGGTTGGTGCCAGTTCGGCTCGCCCGCGGAACTGCCGGAGGTCAAGAGCCGGCGCCGCTACGAGCAGGAGTTGACGGCGGTGCCGGACTGGCGCATCACCTGCTTCTTCACCGGGAAGGGCCTGCGCGGCCGCGGGGTAGCCGACGCCGCGCTCGGCGGCGCGTTGACCGAGATCGCCCGGCACGGCGGGGGCATGGTCGAGGGCTACCCCGAGGAGACGGACGACAGAAAGGTGGCGGGGTCGTTCCTCCACACGGGACCGATGGCCGCCTTCGAGAATCATGGCTTCACCCGAAGTCGGCCGATATCGCCGCATCGATGGGTCGTCACACGCCACGTCGATCCGGCACGCGAAGGCTGATCGACTCCCTCCCGGCCGGTGCGGGTTGCGCCCGCCGACAGTTCCCCTGACCGGCACGTTGAAGAAGTCCGGGTGGCGGTGTCGGATTGGGGCAGAGGTGTTCGTAGCAGGGGCGAGTGGTCGCCCAGCAGGGGCGCCCCGAACCACGGGAGATGATCCGAGATGCAGTACCTGGTTTCCGTGATCGATGACAAGACCAATCCCGGCAGCACGGACAGGCTGCCGGCCATCAGCGCGTTCAACGAACGGCTGATCGCCGAGGGCTACTGGGTCTTCGCGGGCGGACTCGCGGACACCGACGCGGCCACGGTTATCGACAACCGGGGTGAGCAGGCAGTGTTCAGCGACGGGCCTTTCGTGGAGTCCAAGGAGTACCTCGCCGGCGTCTGGGTGTGGGAGGCCCCCGATCTGGATGTGGCGCTCAAACTCGCTGCCGAGGCGTCGAAGGTCTGCGATCGGAAGATCGAGGTGCGTCCGTTCCAGTGAGCGACGTCGAGGAGGCGGTCATCCAGGCCCACCACGCGGAGTGGGCGCGAGTGGTCGCCGCCCTGACCAGGCGTTTCGGTGACCTCGACATCGCCGAGGATGCGGCGGCCGAGGCGTTCGCAACCGCGGTAGAGCGGTGGCCGGCCGACGGCGTGCCCCCCAACCCCGGCGGCTGGCTGGCCACCACCGCCAATCGCAAGGCCATCGACCGGATCCGGCGCGAGAACAAGCGCGACGACAAGCACAAGGCGGCTCAGCTGTTGTACGACGACGACCCGCACGAGCCTCGCGACGCCATCGACGACGAGCGGCTCCGGCTGATCTTCACCTGCTGTCACCCGGCGCTCGGCATGGAGACGCGAGTCGCGCTCACGCTGCGGATGGTCGCCGGTCTGACTGTGCCCGAGATCGCCCGTGCCTTCCTGGTGCAGGAGAGCACCATGGGGCAGCGGATCACCCGCGCGAAGGCCAAGATCAAGGCGGCTCGCATCCCTTATCGAGTGCCGTCCGCGGAGGATCTCCCGGCACGCGTCTCCGGGGTGCTCGCAGTCCTCTTCCTCGTCTTCAACGAGGGCTACCTGGCGACCGGCCCCGACAGCGATCCGGTACGTCACGACCTCACCGCTGAGGCGATCAGGCTCACTCGCCTGACCCGTGCCCTCATGCCGGAAGACGGTGAGGTGGCCGGGCTGCTGGCGCTGATGATCCTCACCGAAGCCCGCCGTACCGCCCGGGTTTCGACGAGCGGCGAACTGGTCACCCTCGACGAGCAGGACCGCGGCGCGTGGGATGCGGCGCTGATCGCCGAAGGTCACCGGCTGGTACGCGAGCGCCTGGCAGCCGGGGTGGCTCCGGGTCGCTACCAGATCCTCGCCGCGATCAGCGCCGTGCACACGTCCGCCCGCGACGTGCGTGACACCGACTGGTCGCAGATCGTCGCTCTCTACGACCTACTCGTCCGCCTCGACCCCTCGCCGATCATCGCCCTCAATCGGGCCGTCGCGGTCGCCGAGCTTGACGGCCCGGAGGTGGCACTGGCGGCCGTGGACCGTCTGGAGGACAAGTTAGCCGGCTATCACGCGTACCACGCCACCCGCGCCGACTTGCTGCGCCGGCTGGGCTGCAGTCAGAAGTCGCGCGCGGCCTACGACAAAGCCATCGAGCTGGCCGGGAATACGGCCGAGACCGCCTACCTGACGCGCCGCCGCGACCAGCTGGGGTAGCGCCCGCTGACTACGCCGGCCCGCGAAGCTTGCCGTTCTTGGACAGGGCAGGGTCTGTGCATGAGGAAAGGTCAAAGCAGCACGGGCGCCGCTTGCCGTTGTCCATCTTGGAGATACTCACTTCGACTCGTCGCTGACGGGTCGCGGGACTTGCGGTCGCGTTGACCCAGCGCACCCATTCCCACCGCGCCATCGGCGTGATGTCGTTCCAGGTATCTCGGATCCGCTGCGGCGCGAGTGTCAGAGCCGCTGCAAGGTCCGCTGGCACGGCGGGCTCCGGCCAGTCTCGTGTTGCCTCGATGGCGACGCTGACGCTGTCGCCGTCGTCTATGTCGGCCGCTTGCCGCAGGACCTGATCAACTCTCATCCAGTGGCCCTTCAAGCCGTCCGGCTCCAGCACAGTCCGAAACTCCTGGCCATTGATCAATCCGCGAACTGCCACCTGCCCACGCGATGGCAGCCGCCGACTCGCCTGCTCCGGCAAGCGCAATACCGTCGACGAATCGATGGTGTAGAGCCTGGCCTCGAATCGAATCGTCGCGGCCTCGGTCGATTGACTCACGAGAGTCATGATTTCACGCCGTCTCGCACGGCTACCGGCGTCGCTCGAGGCGCCCGATCTCGTGCTGGATCCGCTCTTCGCTGAAGCCCTCGTCGTGGAAGGCGTCCCATGCGTTCATGACCAGCCCGATACCCCAGAAGACGATCGGGAAGACCGGCCAGAAGAAGCCCTGCCCGGTCATCGCCCAGATCCCGACGACGAAGCCGTTTACCAGGGTGAAGACCAGCAGGTGGGTGTAGAAGTCGCGGCGCTTCTTCAGCCGCTTGATCGCCCGGTCGCGAACCGTGACATCACGATCGTCGCGAGGGGCTTCGCTGCTCATCATCGTCGCCATCCCGTCTCGTCCCTGACGTTACGGCGCCGGGGCACCGCGGCGAAGTGCCATTGGTCCCCAGCCCATGACGGAACCACGCGAACGGGGGCTGCATCGATCGGAGCTCTGCGCGGCGTGGTTCAGCCCGGCTTCGCGGTCGCTTGCTCCGATCATTCCGGCATGGCCGCTCGTCCCTGGCAGACCTACTGGCCTCGACACCCCGGGGTTCGCTCCGGGGATCAACTCAGCATCGGTGAGCAGGCCGCGGACCGGATGGGGGAACACGATGAGCTCATGGCCGTTCGTGTTCGCCTTCTTCGGCCTCATGATCGCCTGGGCGGTCGTCAATTCGGCTTTCTACCTCGGGACCCACGGTCGGCACGGCTTCGACCCATATCCGTACATCTTGCTGAACCTGTTCCTGTCAATGCTGGCCGGTGCGCAGGCCGCCGCGGCGCTAATCGCTGCCAAGGGTGCCGATGCGATTGCCTCGGAGATCGCGATACGTACCCAGAAGAACGCCGACGACCTCAAGCATTTCGCGACCGACAACCGCGCGATGACCGCGCAGATCAAGCTGCATGCCGACCTGCTCACTGACATCCAGCAGCAGGTCGCGTCCCTCGCCGCGCAGCGGCCCGGGCCGGCGCCCGGCGAGGACGAGTAGCCCGACGCGAGCGGTGACGGCACGGACCGGCGCGCCCGGGCTGCATGCCGCTGCGCCGACACTGCCGAGCGTGGACCGCTATCTGTATCTGAAGCCGTCCAGGAAGCGGCGGAACACGCCGCCGGTACGCGGGAGTGGCGCGGCCGGCGGCGGCGCGGTGCGACGCTGCACGGCGACCGGCTGGTCGTAGTCGGTGCGCGCAATGGCGTCGACGACCTGGTGCTCGTCGAAGGTCTCCGAGCCGTCGATCGAGGGCACGAACCCGACCAGCATCCCGTCGCGCATCACCTGCGCCTCAAGGCCGGCGGTGCCGTCGCTGTCCCAGATCGCCTCGCGTCCGTCGGGCAGCGCGATGCGCACGCCGAACTGGTACACGCCTTCCTTGGCCGTGCGCGCGTCGATGCCGCGATCACGCAGCGCATCGACGACCCGGCGGGCTCGGTTCTCTTCCATCGCCAGACACGTTACGTGAGCCGGCTGTGCGTTTCGCTGCGAGGCAGAATAGACAGCTGTGAAGGCTGAAGGTCCCCGACGGCGGCGGCGTAGAGCGGTGTGGCGTCCCGGAGTGGGCATTACGCGCACGGACGAGGTAAGCGCCGAGACGATCGCACCCGCAGACGAGCCAGAGATCGAACCGACGCCGGCCAAGCGGCGCCGCCCGGACCCGAACGAGCGCGGGTTGCGCGACCTGGTCGGCAGCGGCCCGTCGCAGGTCGGGCCAACGCGGGCGATGCGTGCCCGCGACGCCAACCGCCCAACGGAAGCGGATCTGGCGGAGGCCGAACAGGAAGTCGTGCTGGTGCGCCGGCACTGGAAGCCGCCACCCACGACCTAGGTCGCGCTGGGCCGCCAGCAGCAGGTACCTAGATGTGCCTGGTGCGCTCGTACTCGCTGATCTGGCCGATGCGCCGGACGTGGCGCGGATCATGAGAAAAAGGAGTGGCGAGGAAGAGCTCGACGAACCGTCGTGCGT
>DATFRC010000131.1:0-3109 GCA_035263725.1 Jatrophihabitantaceae bacterium
CGGGCACATCGCGGCGCCGGCCGCGATGTTCGTGCCAGCCAGGCCGGTGGTGAGCGTGGGGACGACCATCTCCTCGACCGTCCCAGGGGGCACGGTGCTGCGGATGATAACGCTGTGGTGTCGCGACGCCGGTGGTCTTACGACGCGCAATGCCGCCACTATCTCGTCCACGGCGCGCTGGATGTAGGTCAGGTCCGCACCGCCACGCGCGGTCGATGGCGTCCCGACGCACACCAGAGACACATCAGTCCGGTCGAGAGCATCGAGGCGCGACGTCGTCGCATGCAGGGTGTCGTCGGCCACCGCCCGGGCGACGAGCGCATGCAGGCCGGGCTCTGCTACTGGGCTGCGGCCTGCGCGGATATCGTCCACCTTGGCGGCGTCGACGTCGACGCCCCAGACGTCATGGCCGCTGGCGGCTAGGCACGCAGCCGTCACCGTGCCGACATAGCCAAGCCCGAGCACTGCGACCCTCATCGCATCACCGACCTATTTTCCCGTTTCTTCCGACGGTTCTCGCCCGGTCCAGAACCCGCCGTCATATGAACGCCGAGCGGGCGGCGGTGATACGCCAGCGAGGTCATCTCTCGGCGGCTCTCATGTGATCAGCCGGATATCGCCGGCCTGAGGCAGGTCAGCGGAAGATCTGGGCCACTGCCACCGTCGCTGTATCAGTACGTGGCGGCCGCGGGTCATGTAGGTTCCAGCGTGGTGGCCTCGCCGCCACGACCGAACCCGTCCAGAAAGGGGATCGCGATGAGGGTCCTCCTCGCCGGCGATCGTGGCTATATCGGAGCCGTTCTCGCTCCCTTCCTCCGCTCAGCGGGGCACGAGGTCGACGGACTCGACCTCGACCTCTATGAGGGGTGCGACCTCGGTCCGGCCCCAGACGATGTCGGCCTGCAGCCGCCGTGCGACATCAGGGACGTCCAAGCCGCCGAGCTCGCGGGGTATGACGCAGTCGTGTGCCTGGCGGCGTTGTCGAATGACCCGCTGGGCGACCTCAACCCGGCGGCGACCTACTCGGTGAACCTGGACGGGACGCTGCGGCTGGCCCAGGCGGCTAAGCAGGCCGGCGTCGAGCGCTTCCTCTTCGCGTCGTCGTGCAGCCTCTATGGCGCGGCCGGCTCGGCCGGGGTCGCGGAGGACGCGGAGCTGTTCCCGGTCACGCCGTACGGTGAGGCCAAGGTCCTGGCCGAGCGCGATCTCTCGCTGCTCGCCGGCGACGACTTCAGCCCGACCTACCTGCGCAACGCCACCGCCTACGGCGTATCGCCGCGACTGCGGCTCGACATCGTGGTGAACAACCTCACCGCCGTTGCGATGACGACCGGGGAGGTGCTCCTGCAGAGTGACGGGTCGCCCTGGCGACCGCTGGTGCACGTGCAAGACATCTGCCGGGCGTTCCTGGCCACGCTGGAGGCCCCGCGTGAGCTGGTCCATGACCAGGCGTTCAACGTCGGCCGCTCGCAGGACAACGTGCAGATCCGCGATATTGCCGAGATGGTGCGCGACGCGGTGCCCGGATCGAAGGTGTCGTTCGCCGATGGCGCCGGGCCGGACCTGCGCAACTACCGCGTCGACTTCTCGAAGCTTGACGGGACCTTCCCGGACCTCAAGCTGCGCTGGAGCGTGCGCGAAGGCGTCGAAGAGCTGGCGCGCGCCTACACCGACCACGGCCTGACCTATGACGACTTCACATCGTCACGCTTCGTGCGGCTGCGGCGGATCCGCGAGCTGCTCTCCGCGGGCATCATCGACGAGATGCTGCGCAGGCAGACGGGCGGCCGGCTGCCGCCGGGCGCCGCGATCGCGCAAGAGGTTCGCTGAACGGCCGGCGCACCCGGGCACTGACGTCCGAAGGGAGGCCTGGTGAACGTTAGCCCCGTCGAGGCTATTGCCGGTGCGTTGTTGTTCACGCCGACCCCGCACGTTGACGACCGGGGGTTCTTCTGCCGCACCTTCGACGTGGATGTGATGCGCGCGGCCGGAATCGACCCGTCCGCGTTCGCTCAAGACAGCCTTTCCCGCTCGGCGCGCGGCGTGGTGCGAGGCCTGCACGTGCGACGCGGGGAGGGGGAAGCAAAGCTCGTGCGATGCTCGTACGGCGCGATCTTCGACGTCGTCGTAGACTTGCGGCCCGCCTCGCCTACGTACCGCAGCTGGGAGAGTTTCGAACTGCGTGGCGATGAGCAGGTGTCGCTGTATGTGCCGGCCGGCTGTGCACACGGGTTTCAGGCTCTCACCGACATTGCGGATGTGTCTTATCGCATCGACCGTGCTCACGATCCCGCTGAGGATGTATCGATCGCATTCGACGACCCCGAGCTCGCCATTTCGTGGCCGCTTCCCGTTACCGCCATGTCGCGCCGGGACCGACGTGCCCTGCCGCTCGCCGCGGCGACCATGTTGCTGACGTAAGCGAGCATCGCTAGCAACAGATGATCTGAGGCGTCGCGCGACCAGCCTAGGAGGGCGCTCCCGGGTGCCGTGGCGCCCCTGACCGTTCGGGATCCCATACCATCCACGGGCAGTTCCCCCGATGGTACATCTCGTCGAGCTGCGCGCGCTCCTTGACCGTGTCAGCGGGTGACCAGTAGCCCTTGCACGGGTAGGCGAGGACGCGTCTTTCCGTGATCAGGCGAGGCAGCACGTCCTCGACCAGATCCTCGCCTTCGTTCAGGTAATCGAAGATCTCGGGCCTGAGCAGGAAATAGCCTCCGTTCTCCCACTGACGGAGGTCCCGCATGGGCGTTACCTGCGTGATGAACCCGTCCTCGCCGATGTCGACGACGTGGTGCGACGACTGAGGGGGCACCGCGAGCAGGCAGGCCAGCGCGCTGCTGGTCTGGAACCGCTCGATCATGTCGGGCAGCGGGTTGTTCGTGAGGACGTCGGCATAGTTGGCCATGAACATCTCGTCGTCCCGGACGAACCTGCGGACTCGGCGCAGCCTCTCGCCGATTGCGGAGTTCAGGCCGGTATCGACGAACGTAATTCTCCAGTCGGAGATGTCGGTGCTGAAGAGCTTCAGCTCGCGGGCGCCCTTCTCCAGGACGAAATCGTTTGACCTCGTCTCGTCGTAGTGCAGGAAGAAATCCTTGACCGC
>DATFRC010000132.1:0-4410 GCA_035263725.1 Jatrophihabitantaceae bacterium
GGGACAACTGAACAACCGCTCATCAAGAGGGGCAGAGGGAACGGCCCGATGAAGCCCCGGCAACCACTGCGATGACTCGCTCCTGAACCGTGCGAGGCCGCCGCAGCAGGTGCCAATTCCGTCCCGGCGCGACCGTGTCCGGGAAAGATGAGGAGAAGGGCCTCGCGCTGTCATGACGGCTGTACTGGAATCACCCGCATCCACACTCGTGTGCCGCAACTGCGGCGCCGAATACCCACTCGGCCCACGGCACGTCTGCTTCGAGTGTTTCGGCCCGCTCGAGATCGGCTACGACCAGGACGCTCTCGCGCGGGTCACGCACGACGAGATCGCCGCCGGACCGCACTCGATCTGGCGCTACGCAGGACTACTGCCGGTGGGCCAGAACCCGGAGACTCGGGTGGACTCCCGTACCGGCATGACGCCGCTCGTGCGCGCCGATCGACTGGCCGACGAGCTGGGTTTTACAGCACCGCTGTGGGTCAAGGATGACTCGGCCAACCCAACGCATTCTTTCAAGGACCGCGTCGTATCGATCGCGATCACCGGGGCCCGCGAACTCGGCTTCGAGCGCATCGCCTGCGCGTCGACGGGCAACCTTGCTAACTCCGTCGCCGCCCATGCGGCGCGCATCGGCATGCCGTCGATCGTGTTCATCCCGTCCGACCTCGAGACGGCGAAGGTCGTTCAGACCGCGGTGTACGGGCAGACGCTGGTCGCTGTCGAGGGCTCCTACGACAACGTCAACCGGCTGTGCAGCGAGTTGTCGGAGACTGACGAGTTCGAGAACACCGCCTTCGTGAACGTGAACGTTCGCCCCTACTACGCCGAGGGATCCAAGACGCTCGGCTTCGAGGTCGCCGAGCAGCTCGGCTGGCGGCTGCCCGCGCAGTACGTGGCGCCGATGGCGTCCGGAGCAATGCTCACCAAGATCAACAAGGCCTTTGGCGAGCTGGTCGCAGTGGGCCTCGTGCCCGAGTCCACGTGGCGGGTGTTCGGAGCGCAATCCGACGGGTGTTCTCCGATCGCGACGGCGTTCGAGAACGGGTGGGACGTAGTGCGTCCGGTGCGCGCCACGGGCATTGCCAAGTCCCTTAACATCGGCAATCCGGCCGACGGGCCCTACGCGCTGGACGCGGTGCGTACAACGGGCGGCGCGATGGCGCACGTCGGCGATGACGAGATCCTTGACGGAATCCGGCTGCTGGCCCGCACCACAGGTGTGTTCGCCGAGACGGCCGGCGGCGTGACGGTGGCCGTGCTGCGCAAGCTCGCCGAGTCGGGCCAGCTTGACACGTCCGCCGAAACGGTGGTCTACAACACGGGCGACGGTCTCAAGACCCTCGACGCCGTGGCCGACCGGGTCGCGCCGACTGCCTTGATCCCGCCGACACTTTCGGGTATGCGCGACGCCGGTCTGCTCCGGTGATCAACCCGAGGGGCGCCGTTGCCGCAAACGAGCGGTACCGCGCGGCCGGCATGGCCTCGCCGGGCAGCGAGAGATGACCGTCACGCTCCGGCCCATGGCCGCGGCCGAATTCCCCGCCTACCGCGAGCGCCTGCTCGAGGCTTACTCGGCGGACATCGCCCGGGCACGTGGGCTGCCCGCCGGCTCAGCCCTCCGGCAGGCCACCCAGCAGACGGACGAGCTGCTGCCTCACGGCGTATGCACTTACGGCCAGCTGCTCTTCATCGCGGTGGACGACACAGGGGAGCCGGTGGGGTTGCTCTGGCTCGCCACGCACAGTCCGGACGGTGTGCAGGCCGGCTGGATCCACGCGATCGAGGTGGACGAAGCCCACCGGGGCAATGGTTACGGCCGCGAGCTCATGCTGCTAGCTGTGGTGGAAAGCCGGCGGCGCGGGCTTACGGCCTTGCGGCTGAACGTATTCGGACCGAACGTTGTCGCGCGGCAGCTGGACGAGTCGCTCGGCTACGAGATGACATCACAGAACATGGCAAAGCGGCTGGATTGATCCTGGCAATATCTGGCCCTTTTGCTGCGCGCCGTGTACCGTCCGGGCCTGGTCGTAGTTACGAGTGTTTCGGCCATTGGAGTACCACGTGGGCAAGCACTGCACACGTGCACTGCAGTGACAGCGGGACCGAGGAGCGAAGACCCTGGCGCTACGACGGGTGGTGCCAGACGCCCCTAGCAAGGAGTGCACGTGGCACAGGGCACGGTCAAGTGGTTCAACAACGAGAAGGGCTACGGATTCATCGCGGTAGACGGCGGCCAGGACGTCTTCGTCCACTACACGGCCATTCAGGCTGACGGCTACCGTTCGCTGGACGAGGGCCAGCGCGTCGAGTTCGAAGTCGCGCAGGGACCCAAGGGTCCGCAGGCAGACGGCGTACGCATCGTCAGCTGAACCACAACGGCACCAGGTCGGTCCGGTCCGCTCACGCGGATCGGACCGATTTGTGTTTGCTTGACGAATGACCATCGAGTCATGAGCGCTCCCGCAGCGGAGGGAAGGCGCCTGCGCTGGGCCGAACTGCCGGCCGATGTGCGCACCGCCGTCGCCGACCTGGCGGGCGCGGCGGTCGACAGCGCACAAACCCAGCCGCACGGCTTCTCGCCGGGCGTTGCGGCACGGCTGCGGCTGGCCGACGGACGCCGGGCCTTCGTCAAGGCAGTCAGCGCGGCCGCCAACCCGGAATCTCCCGCCATGCATCGCGCTGAGGCGAGGCTGACCGGCGCGTTCCCACCGGGCGTTCCGGTGCCGCGGTTGCTCGGGGTTTACGACGATGACGACTGGGTGGCGCTCGTCTACGAGGACGTCGACGGACGCCATCCGGCGATGCCGTGGCGGACCGAGGAGCTCGAACACGTGATGGCCTCGCTGGTGCGGCTGCATAAAGCACTGACGCCATGCCCAGTTCCGGACTGGCCGCGCGTCGCCGACGACGTCCAGACCGTCGAGGAATTCGCCTCGTGGTCGACGGCCGACGCCGACACGCTGGACGAGTGGACGCGCGGCCACCTCAGCGAGCTGATCGATTTGGAGAGCGAGTGGCGCGCAGTCGCTGCCGGAGACACACTGCTGCACCTGGACCTGCGCGCCGACAACATGCTCATCCGCCCCGACGGCGAGGTCATATTCGTCGATTGGCCCTGGGGCGCACGCGGCGCGCCGCTGCTGGACGTCGTGGCTCTGGCGCCAAGCGTCCGGATGCAGGGTGGCCCCGACCTGGACTGGCTGCTCGCCCGGCATCCCGCCGCCGCGGCCGGCGGCCGGCGCGCCGCAGACTCGCTGCTCGCCGCGGTCGCCGGGATGTTCACGATCCGTGCGCTACGGCCGCCACCGCCCGGGCTGCCGACGCTGCGCGCGTTCCAGGACGCCCAGGGCCGCGTCGCCCGGGAGATGCTGGCCACCCGCCTCGGGAATCCCTGACGCAACGCCCGGCGTTGGGCTGACCATGAGTGAGTTCGGTGCGCTGCTCCAGTTGACCGCCCAGGACGGCAAACGGGACGAGCTGCTGCGCGTCCTGGCTAACTACGTCAACACCCTCGACGGCGAACCGGGCACGACGCTGTTCGCGGCAGCCGCCGACCCCAATGACGACGACCTCGTGTGGGTGTGGGAGGAGTTCGCCGACGCCGGCGCGGTCCGCGACCACTTCCAGCACGACTTCTTCCGCGCACTGCAGCTCGAACTCGCCGATCTGCTGGCGACCCCCGTCGCCGTGCGTCCGCTCGCTCCGTTCACCCTCCGGGTCAACCCCCTGGCCGAACAGCGGTAGCCGTGCCGCGTCGGCACCGAGCACGGCGCGTCGGCGTCGGTCGGCGACGACCCAGGCCCGCAATCACGGTCCAACCGTAAACTCCACCCGCACGCCGAGAAGCCGCACCGGGCGGTCGAGCTCGAACCGGTCCAGCAGGGCCACGGCCGCCTGGGCAATCGTGTCGCCGTCCTGGGTCGGCGCCGGCAGCGTGGTGATGCGGGACCTCGTGTAGAACGTCGCGCTCCGCACCGTCGTGGCGACCCGGCGCACCGTCCGGCCGTCGGCGACCACCTCCGCGGTGAGGCCGCGTGCCATGTCCTCCAGTCGCCGCGCCATCTCCGCGCGGTCGGTGAGGTCGCGGGGGAATGTGATCACGTGGCTGCGGGAACGGGGCTGCCGCGGCTCGCTGTGTACTGCGCCGGCGCCTCCGCCGAGCGCCAACTGCCGCAGCCAGGGACCGATCGTCGGCCCGAACCACTCCGCGAGCACAGCCGGGTCCGCCGTGGCCAGCTCGGCGACCGTGTTGATCCCGTGCGCGCTCAGTTTCGCGGAGGTGCGCCTGCCGACGCCCCACAGCGCGCCGGTGGGTCTGCCGGCCATGACCGGCATCCAGTTGTGCCGGTCGAGCCGGGCGATGCCGGCGGGCTTCGCGAATCCGGTCGCCAGCTTGGCGCGCAGCTT
>DATFRC010000133.1:0-2874 GCA_035263725.1 Jatrophihabitantaceae bacterium
AGCGGCAGCGTGGATGTCCAGGCACTCGACGTCGATTACCTCGCCTTCTCCTTCCACAAGCTGCTCGCTCCGTTCGGCGTCGGCGTCCTCACGCCAATGAGCACCTGCTCGACAACGCGTTGCCGTTCCTCTACGGCGGGGACATGATCGCCGAAGGCCGCGTGGCCCCGGACCTAGTCGACTACAACGTGCTGCCTTGGAAGTACACCGCAGGAACGCCGAACGTCCTCGGCGTGATTGCCTCGGCCTAGGCACTGCGACTCGTGCTCGACCTGGTGTCCGGCGAGCGTCGCTGGTTCGCGACGTCGCTGCCGATGCCGCGCCCCGCGATCAAATCCGCGATGAATCTCGTGGCACGGCACATCCGATCGGTGACCGAGCGGGCTCTCGAAGCAGCCCAGTCCCCCCGCGAGCTGCCGGCTGAGTTTCACCCTCTACACGAGCATCGACGACATCGAGCGTGCCATGGACGCACTGCGCCGTGTTGCCGCCGGAGCAGGCGGCCGGGCCGGTGCATCAGCGGCGGCGGCCATGAACCCGCCGCCCTAAACTTGCCGGGCCAGCACAGATTCGTCCCCGAGGCAGGCAGGGTTGTCCGCACGAACCGTCCGTGAACGCTTCTTGTGGGTACTGAAGCACACGCTCAACCCGCTGACTGCCCGGCTGGCACGGAGCCGGTTCGGGCCGTTCTCGCTGATCCGTCACGTCGGGCGAAAGTCGGGGCGGATTTACGAAACCCCGCTCATCCTGGCCCGGGTGCCCGACGGATTCATCGCCGAGCTCACCTACGGCGACCGCGTCGACTGGTACCGCAACGCCGTCGCCGGCGGCGCCGTCGTCGTCCACCAGGGCACGGAATTCCCAATCACACGTATCGACACGTGCCCGGCCGAGCGTGGCCTCCGTGCATACTCAGCTCCATTTCGATGGATCCTGAAGGCCACCGGACGCAACGAATTCCGGCTACTGCACGCCGATACGGCGGTGCACGGCCGCTCGATGGCCTGACCATCGGTCGCAGCGGGTGGCAGACTCGGCGAATGGCGGCAGCCGACATCGACACGTACCTCGCCGACCTGGACGAGCCGAAGCGGACCACGCTCCAACAGCTACGGCAAGACATCCTGGAAGTCGTCCCAGACGCCGAGGAATGCATCTCCTACGGAATGCCGGCGTTCAAAGTCCGCGGCAAGACCGTCGCCGGCTTTGCTGCATTCAAGAATCACCTCAGCTATCTCCCGCACAGCGGCTCCGTCCTGCCCGCCCTTGCTGCGGACATCGCTGACTACGACGGCACCAAGGGCTCGCTGCACTTCACGGTCGACCAGCCACTACCGAACGATTTGGTAACCAAACTGGTCACCGCCCGCTTGCAGCAGCTCGGCCTGCGATAGGCACGCGTGCCTCGACGAACGTCACCAGCCGCCGCGGTCGGAAGCCGAGTGACTCGTAGAGTCGCACGGCCCGACGATTGTCCGCTGACACGTGCAGGAATGCTCGCTCGCCGCGACGGCGAATCTTGGCGGCCAGCGCCAGCACCAGTTGCCTGGCCAGGCCTTGCCCGCGGTACTCGGGCCGCGTACAGACGGCGCTGATCTCGCTCCAGCCTGGCGGGTGCAGCCGCTCACCGGCCATGGCGACAAGCGCACCGTTGCGGCGGACGCCGAGATACGTGCCGAGTTCAACGGTTCTGGGCAGGAACGGGCCGGGATCGGTGCTCGCGACGAGCGCGAGCATGTCCGGCACGTCCGCCGCGGCCAGCCGGATCGCGTCAGCCCAATGCGCACCGTTGACACTCTCATCGATCATCTGCAGGCGAATGTGCCGGGTAACCGGCCAGCGATCCGGCGCGCAGGCCGGTGCGCCTGCGAATCGGATCAGCGCACCGCGACCCGTGAGCGCCGCGAGTTCGGCCCAGTCGCCTGGACCGGGCTGCTCGGGCAGGGCGGAATACGGTGCGACGTCGACGGGATACCGCAAGGCCGCTCCACGCTGTTCGGCCAGGTACCCGTGCGGTCCGGCCAGTGCGGAGTAGGCCGGGTTGTCCAGGACATGCGGCTGGTGATCCACGGGATCACCCTGCCTGCGTGAACGTTCGGCGATCGCCGAACGCTCACCACCCACGGGCAGGACGGAACTCCCCGAGGCGGCGGCTCAGGGGCTCCGTCCTGCCTTGTGCGGATGGCGTCAGTGCAGGACAGCCAGCGTGTTCGTGCCGTCGTCGACGAAGTAGACGCCGGAACCGCCAGGCACCACGGCCAGTCCGAACAGCGTGCCGTTACCGTTTGGGCCGGGCGGCGCGGGGCTGGTGTCCAGCATCTTCACTGCGACCTGCTGACCGGCCGGCGTCGTCTCGACCAGGTTGCCGTCGCCGCCGTTGGCCGTGAGCACGTCGCCGTTCGGGGCGATGGCCAGGCCCAGCGGGTCGTTGATCGCCCCACCAGCCGTTACGGTGTTACCGCCGGTCGGGGTGGTGCGGTTCACTGCGTCGCCGATCGAGGCGACCCGGTTGGCCACACTGTCGGCAACGTAGAGGGTGCCGTCACTGGCAAGGCCGAGGCCTGTGGGTCCGACCACCAATGCGGCGGGGTCGGTGCGTTCGGGCAGCCCGTTACCGATGACGGTCTCCGAGGTGACGGCCGGAAGGCCGGCGCCGGACACCGCGAGGCCGATGCGGACGACCGTGCCGCCATTGACGACGTTCGGGCTAGCCGCCACCGTGCCGTTCAGCACATTGGAGACGAACAGATCGGCGGTGGCGCCGGCGTCCGCCGCCGTCATGTCCCAGGGACCGTTGATCGCGCCGCCGGACAACGTTTCCACGACGGTGCCGGACGAGTCGAGCACGAGCAGGCAGCCGGCCTGCGCGCTCGC
>DATFRC010000134.1:0-16370 GCA_035263725.1 Jatrophihabitantaceae bacterium
CGCGCGGTTGATGCGCCGGTTGCCGGCGCGGGACAGACGGTGTCGCTGCTGGTTGCCGGAGGAGGCGTCCAGGGTGCGGTGCCGTTCCAGGACGCGGACCGGTCCCGGTTGGCGAAGCGGTGGATGCCGCCGTCATCGGCCAGCAGGCGAGCCGCATTGGCCGGGCCGATGCCATGCAAATCCAGCAGGGTCGGGCCACGCTTGATCACCAAGGGGACGAGCTCTTTCTCGACCGCTTTGATCTTGCGGTCGATTGCCTCGAGCTCGCCGATCAACTCCACCGCCAGCCGGCGGCGGGTCTTGCCGGGCACACCGCGCGGCTTGATCGTCGCGATCAACACACGAGCCTGGCGCGCTGAACGCTTCCCGACTTAGTGTCCGGACATCACTCGACAGCGTGCTCACACTCGGGTCCCATCTCGAAACGTGCGTGGTCGGCGCCTGAAACACGCGGATTCTAGGCACCGACTCACCCGTCAGTCCATCGCGCTGCTAGCCAACCGCATCCGCTCGCCCATGCCGAGTTGCGGACGTCTCGTATCGCTTACCGTGTGCCAAGCTCAACACGTGCCAGTCGCTCGGCTGATCATCTCGACCGACGACGATGCCGCGTATCCCGGGATCCAATGACGGCGGCATCACTTCGGTACGACGTGATGGAACAGCACAGCGAGGACTACGAGCACAAGGACGAATACGCCGACGGCGATCGCAATCCAGATGAGGAACCACCGTTCCGACAGTGGTGGACCGGGGTCGCGCATTTGTCGTCCGATCGGGTTGTTGCTCGCAGCTATGCCTGTGCGTGATCAGCGTAAGTCGCAGGGACCGGCCGGAGCAGCGTCGGGACGAAGAAGCCAACCGCCTGGTGATGATCCCAAGCGCGACCCGAACGTCCACCGACATCTTTCACAGGATGACTCGGCCATGATGCCGATGCCGTAGGCCGAACGAACGCATCTGCCGCGTTGCGCTCGACCGTGCCGATGATCGTGCACCCGACCGCCGTGCCCGTGGGAGGGTTGCAGCGTGGCAACGGGCGATGAATGGACTGAGGCGGCCTCGATCGACCCGCGGCCCTCAGACGAGGCCGCGCGGTCGCCCGCTGATGTGGTGCCCGGCGTAGCCGCCTCCGTGACCTGCGCCGACTGCGGCGCCAGCCTGGACGACACTCCCGCCGGACAGTCGTGTCCAAGCTGCGGCGGTGCCCGTCGGAACACCGCCGTGACCCCAGGGGTTGTGGTCGAGACAGCGCGCGTCAACCCGATCGGTAGTCAGATCGACAACCACGCGGTGCCCTCATTGGCAGCCGCAGTAGAGGACCGTGCAGTTCCGCCTGGCGCGGCGGTTGCGCCGACGCGAATGCGCCGCCTGACATCGCTGGGCGAACATCGGATCGAGCTAATCCGCGAGGCCACGGTCATGATCCTTTATGTGTCCGTGGTGGAGATTGCGGAACTTGCTGCGCTGCCAGAAGCTCACTATGTCCACGGCCGCGTCACCGGACCCACCGGCGGCTACATGTTGGCGATCGTGTGGGGCACGGCCATCGGCCTGGCGCTCGCGCATTGGTTCGCCTTTCGCGTGGCTGCGCCAGCCTTTCGCGGTGAGCGCCCGACCCACGTCGACGTCCAGATCGGAATCGCGCAGCTGGCGGGCGCGGCACTCGTCGCCCTCATATCGAGCCTGCCCGTGCTCCTGTTCTCCAACGTGACGGCTCAGGAAACCATCGGGGACGTCCCCGCCCTACTCGTGGGAGCGGTCGGGTACCTCGTGGCGCGACGCACTGGATCCGGGCACCTGGCGTCGGCGTTCTATGGGCTGACGGCGCTCGCATTGGGCGTGGTGGTCGCCCTGGTCAAGGCCAAACTGTCCGCCCATTGATACGCGCTACGCCGCGCAAATGCGCACACAATTGCCGCTACGTGAGCGCGTTTGCCGATGAGCGTGCGCCGGACTTAGTCGGCGATGCTCCGCCTATTGGACGGCACCGGTCGGCGAAAATGACGAGTCGTGAGCACCGTGTCCCTTGATGCCACCTTCAGTGTCGCGCTACTGCTGGGCGCCCAGACCGCGCAGGGCGCGTTTCCAGCCAGCACGATCCATGAGGTCTACCAGTACGCGTGGCTTCGTGACGGGTCGTGGTGTGCATATGCGCTGGACGGGGCGGGCAACGTCCACGCGGCCGATGCCTGGCACGAATGGGTCGCGACGACGCTGGTTGCCCATGCCGATCGCGTGCGAGAGGCGACAGTCGCGGCGCTGGCCGGGAATCCGAACCCGCGCGTGATGCTTCCCGCCCGCTTCACGCTTTCGGGCGAAGAAGAGCCGCCCGCGCCAGAGGAATGGCCCAATTTCCAAACCGACTGCTACGGGTTCTGGTTGTGGGCAGCCGCCGACCACGTCAACCGCGGCGGGGTGCTCAGCGACACGCTGGCCGAGGCCGTCGGCCTGGTCATCCAGTATCTGCTCGCGGTCGGGCACCAGCCTTGTTATGACTGCTGGGAGGAGCACCCCGGCCATCGGCACACCTCATCCCTTGCGGCGGTAGCTGCCGGGCTGCGGGACGCCGGTTCCTTGGTCGGCATCTTCGCGGCGTCGACACGCTCGGAAGAACTGTTGCAGCTGATCACCGGCCCCGAGCACACCCTTGCCGGTGGGCTGGTCCGGTACCCCGGAGATACTCGGGTCGACGGATCGCTGCTCTGGCTGGGACCACCGTTCAACCTGCTGCCGGTAACAGGCGACCTGTATCGGACGACCTATCAGCGCGTCGTCGACGAGCTGTACCGCCCCGGCGGCGGGGTACGCCGCTATCTGGGAGACACGTTCTACGGCGGCAGCCAGTGGATACTGCTCGCAGCCTCGCTCGGCTGGGCCGCGCTCCAACTCGGCGACCGTGGCTTGGCCGACGACCTGCTCGCGTGGATCGAATCCGCCGCCACCGACCAGGGGTATCTGCCAGAGCAGGTTGCATCCAACGTGCAATCGGCGCACATGCTCGCCTACTGGCAGGACCACTGGGGATCGACCGCAACCCCACTGCTGTGGTCGCACGCGATGCACCTCGTGCTGCTCGATGAACTACGCCGAGCCGGCCAGTAAGGCTCAATGGGGCCATCCGCTATGCCGCGAGTCGTGCTCGCTCATGCCGATGAGCGGAAGATCATCTTGCCGGCGAGCATGCAACTGCGCGCATACTTTCGCGCGGCTGGCTGACTTGACGGCCCTAACCGACACCCTCGTCGCGTACGAACAGGCGTGCCAGCAGCCGGTCTTGACTCTCGACAGCCCCCTGATGGGTCGCCGCGACATGTGACAGCCAGACGGCCGCGCGCTTATACGCGTACAGCAATTCGCCATCCTCCGGGTGGTCGGCCGCCTCCCATGCCTCTGCTGCCGCGTGAAAGTCGGCCTCTGCCTGATCAAGATGCTCGCGCGCCCGACGCACTTGCTGCCGCTGCGCGTCGACACGGCTTAGGTACTCCTGTGATGTGCTCATGTGTCGTCTCCGTCCGAGCGGGCAGCCGGCGCAGCCGCAGGTCGTTCTAGGTCCATTCTCGGGCTGTCCGCGATCGGCGGGGCGGGGCGGGGGCTGCGCGGCGACGGGGGTACCGACCCTCAGGTCGGCTCTTGGCCAGGAGCGTTCCCCGGTCCGACGCGAAGCGAAACGAGTTCTACCATCTTTGGGCCAGCCACGACCGGCAAGGCCCGGACATGCCGAAATGCGTGCGTCGGCGCCGTGCATCTTCATGCAGGCCATCGCATGAAGACTGCGCAGATGGCCGGCTACGTTGGGGCGCCGAACGCCGATTCCGGCTCGCCCACTGCGGGGCGCGACGTCCTCAGGGCGTTGCACGATATGCACGGCCGTCGACCCAAGGCAGCTAGGCCCTGGGCGCGACGCGCGGAGAGACGAGCGGGGCCGGATCAGTGAATGATCATTCGCGGCAGCATGGCACCGGCTGCGGCGTGATGCTGCTGGTTGATAGAGCCTCCCGTGGCGTGCTTGCGGGCCATCGCTTGGAAGCCGATCGTCTTACGTGACGAACGGGATCGTTTCCTTTCATGGAAAGTGCCGGGCTGGCTACGCCGGTGGTGTGATCAATCGTGACGGCCGCCGGGAGCTTGGTGCGATGTGGGTGACTGGTGGGTGTTGGGCCAGACGGTGAGGTGGCCTTTCTTCATTGCGCCGAGGTGTTGGGCTCGCCGAGCTATGCGGCTGTCGTGGGTGACCATCACCAGGGTTAGCTGATTCTGGCGCCAGAGCTGTTCTAGCAGGGCGATGATCTCGTCGCGGGTGTGTTCGTCGAGGTTGCCGGTTGGTTCGTCGGCGAGCAGCACCTGTGGTTGTTTGACGAGCGCCCGGGCGATTGCGACGCGTTGCTGCTGCCCGCCGGAAAGTTCTGTGGGCCGGTGACGGGCCCGGTCGCCGAGGCCAACGGAGTCCAGGGCCTCGGACACCAGGTGGTGGCGCTGGGCCGAGGCGATGGGGCGCGGCACGAGCGCGGCTTCGACGTTCTCGGCCGCGGAGAGGGTGGGTATGAGGTTGAAGGTTTGGAAGATGAACCCGATGGACTCGCCGCGGATCTTGGTGAGCTGGCTTTGGCGCATCTTCGTGAGGTCGTGACCGTCAAGGATGATGCTGCCGGTGTTGGGCTGGTCGAGTCCGCCGAGGACTTGTAGCAGGGTTGTCTTGCCGTGACCGGTGCGGCCTTGTACGGCGAGCCAGTCGCCGTCGTTGATCACGAGTTCGGGCACTTTGAGCGCGGTGACGGTGCGCCGGCCTTTTTGGTAGCTCTTGGTGACTCCGGTGAGCGTGTACACGGCGGTGGCTCCTCGTGGATGGGTGTTGGTGGCTTATTCCACGCTGGCCAGTGCGGCGGCAGGGCGCAGCCGGGTGATCCGCCAGCTGCCGAGGGATCCGGCGATTAGTCCTCCGATGATCGCCAGCGCGATGGCCAATACGATCGCGGTGAGCGTGATGGGTGCGTGAAAGGGGACGGCGACGGTATGCGTGGCGCTCGGATTCGCGTAAGTGGTGACCGGGCCGCCGACCTGGCCGGAGAACACGCCGCCGTTGGCGCCGAGGTCGCCGCCGAAGGCGTCCTTGCCGATGTTGGCTTGCTGCACGATCGCCGACAAGTTCGGTGCCGCCGTGGACACGAGCCGCGTCCCACCGAATCCAGCGGCGATCCCGAGGACTGCGCCGGCGATGCCGAGGGCGAGGCATTCGCCGAGCAACTGCCCGGTGATCCTTCGGCTGCGCCAGCCGAGCGCTTTGAGGGTTCCGAATTCGCGCGCTCGTCGTGTCACTGCGGCCAGGGTCAGCAGGCTGGCCACCGTGAAGGCGATGACCAGGGTCAACACGGCTAGCCACTTGCCCAGATTGTTGGCTAACTTCGCGGTGGTCGCCAGCGAGCCGGCGACGCCCTTGGCAAGGTTGGCAGAGTTCGTCACCTTGGCCGATGGCATGAGCTTGGAAATCTCATCGGTGACCGCGCCGACGAGCGCGGCGCTAGCAGCCTGCACGTAGACGATGTTCACCTTCCCCGTCAGCTTCGCCAGTTGCTGAGCGCGAGCCAGCGGCAGATACACCTGCGGCGGGTTGCTCCCCCCGTTCTGCTGCACGAGGCCGATCACTCGCAGCCGGGCACCGGCCACTGTGATCGTTGATCCCACGTTGAGCCTGTGAGCCGACGCGTAGCTCGAGTCGAGCACGGTCACGTTCGCGGTGGCGTCCGCCGCGGTGAAACCGCGTCCGGCCGCCAGCCGGGCTGAACTGAACGCGCCGTATCCAGTGTGATCCGCATCCACGCCGACCACGCTGGTCTGCACTGGAGGCTGGAAGCTCGACTGCGGTGGTGCGTTGTCGGCCGGGATCGTCGCCGTGATCTCGGTGAGCACCAGCCCGCTCACCGCAGCGGAGACGTTGCGCAGCGTCGAGATCGACGACACGGCCGACGCGTTGAGCGTGCCTAGCGTGCTGCTGGTCAGCACGTCCGTGTGCCGTGGGTACGGCTTCGGAGTGATCTGGTTGAACCCACCAGACCGGGAGGCGGGCTGGACGGCCGTGGTGACCGTGATGTCAGTGCCGACGCCGTACAGCGAGCCCAGCACCTTGCCCTGTGCCTCCCGCACACCGCTCGACAGCGCGCTCACCACCACGACCAGGCCGATCCCCAACGCGAGCCCCGCAGCGATCACCGCGGCCTGCCGTGGCCGGCCCAGCAGCTCCCGTCGCAGGTAGGTCACGAAAAACACTTCGCGGATACCTCCTCAATTGGCGTTGCTGCCATCAGATCGACACCGTGCTCAAACCAAGCCGCTCCAGCGCCGCCGCCACCTCGCCGTCCCCGCTATCGGCGCGCTGGCGCATCGCCGCATGTAACGCCACGAGCGCGGCAAGGTACTGCGCATGAGTCAATCCACGAGCACCGGCCGCGCCACGAAACTGACTCGCCACGCCAGTCGAGACGCGCCGCAGCATGATGTCCTCGAACTCGCGGCCCTCGGCTCCCTCCGGATCACCACGCCAGAACATGACGTTCTCGCCCGGCGCCGGGAACGGCGGATCAAACGAGGCGTGAAACGTCCCCGGCTCAGCCGGCTCGCCGCCTTCTGCCCGTTTCCGCGCCACATCGAGAGCCTAATGCATCAACGCTATCTTGATAGCACACGCTGCTTAAGAGAGCTGCATGGAATAGGCAAGATCATCCCAGCCGCCGAGCCGCTGTCTGCTTCGCCAGCGACACGACGGAGGCAACGACCAGCACGCCGTTGCGGGGATGATGGCGAGGAGGAGACCGCCGATCCAGGCGAGTGCGTCGCTGACCGGGGTCGTGTGCGGCATGACTGACGTCGCTGCGTTCATCGGAGTATCGGTTCGTCGCCGGGGCTGCCTGGTTGCGTGTGTTCGTGAGCTTGGCGTTGCTCGAGCGCCGATTGGAGGACTCGCAGGGCCAGCCCGTCGTGCTCGGGCTGGCGCTGCTGCGTGTTGCGGAGCGCGGCGAGCACGCGGTCAATCGATGGTTCAGCGCCTTGGTCGATGATGTCGCGGACGGGCTGGTGCGTGCAGGCGGTTGCTTCGCTGCGCCGTGCGGATGGCTCGGCGATCTGCAGTTCTGTTCGCCATTTGGCGCCGGTCAGCGCGTCGGCCATCGCGGCGGGGGTGCGCTCGGGGGCGGATGCCAGCGCTTCGGCGACCGCTTCGGCCCACGACCTGAGGATGGTCAGCTCGTCGGATTGCAGGGTGGTTCCGGTTGGCGTCGCGGAAGCTGAATTCGGCGGGCTGGAAGCCTCGTTCGAGGCGCGGACCTGGTGGATGCCGACCTTGAAGAATTCGACGCAGTTCTCGACGGGTGAGCGTCCGTCGCCGCTGCGACGCGACGTTAAGGCGGCGGTCGCGGTCAGCAGGATGCCGTGTGCGCCGGCCTCGAGCGGGATCTCGCGGGTTCCGTGCACGGAGTCTTTCCATAGCGCAACTACGGGGGAGGAGTCGTGTCCGCGGGGTCGGCTGCGCTGCGCCATGCCGGACGAGATCAGCGTCAGGACGGCCGAACCCGGGTCATCGGCCATCACACTGGCGTACCGGGCCGCCCAGCGAGAGCTGAGCTGCGGTCCGTCGAGCAACGGCGTCACGACGATGGTGGGGCCGACAGACCGTAAGACCTCGGCGACCTCGTCGATCTGGGCGAGGACCTCGCAGACCAGGGAGGCGAGGGTGACGCCTGCGCCGACCTCCACGAACTGGATCGAGCGGCGCGGGACCTGCATTGCCTCCCACCAGCGGAAGCGGGGATGAAGCGTCCCGCCGAGGTGGTACTGGTCGATCTGTCGTTCGTCGAGCGACCACCGGTGGTGCTTGTTCTGGCGCAGCCGGATCCACTGGTCTCCGAGGGAGAAGCCGATGTGTACCCAGTTGCGCGGGAACTGTCCGGTCCGGGATGTTCGTTCGCGGACCCCTGCGATGACCGCAGTCACGCCGCGGCGTGCCAGCACCTCCCCTAGGTCGTGGATCTCGTCGGCGTCCACGGCGCTTTCGGGCAGGCAGACCACGTCGACGCTGTCGACCTCGTCGAGGGCCGCGACAAGGGTGCGATCCAGCAGGTCGAGATCTAAACGATCGGAGGGTGCGAACTCGAAGAATCCAAATGGCTGCTCTGCGAGGCTGTGCAGGGATTATTCGAGCAGATGGTCGCCGAACCGGCTTCCCGCCGCTGCCTGCCATACCGACGCCGGGGTCAGCTCGTGCGACGGGGCGAGCGGGTCGAGTTGTTTGATAATCGGTGTGGTCATTGCACACACCCGTTTGGTCCCGCGGCTTTGATGAGGTCGGTCGCCTTCTCCGCGACCATGATCGTCGGTGCGTTGGTGTTGCCGCGCGGCACAGACGGCATCACCGAGGCGTCCACGACGCGCAGACGCTCCAGACCCAAGACGTTGAGTTCATGGTCGACCACCGATCCGATCGCGACGGTCGAGGTGGGGTGGTAGTAGGTCTGGGCGGTCCTTCGCGCGTACGTGAGGAGGTCGGCGTCGCTGTCGGATGCGGGAACGTCGAAATCGCCGGTGATGATCTCGCGCATCGCTGGCTGGCGAGCGATCTCCATGGCCGCACGCAGTCCGTCGACCATGCTGCGTTGATCGTCGTCTGCGGTCAGATAGTTGTGGACGATTCGCGGGGCGGCGTCCGGGGCGGTGGAGCGGAGCCGCACCTGTCCTCGGCTTTGTGGATTTACCCCGCTCACCGCGATCACGGTCCCGTCCGCGCGTGGTGCCCCGAGGCCTTCGTCGAAGAAGAGCACCGGTCCGCTGTTGAGCTCGATGTCGGGGCCGGTGAGACCGGGACGGGTCTGGAGGAAGCCGCCGCCCTCGGCGATGTTGGATGTGAGTGGCCCGCTGCCGGCCTCTTGTAGCAGGGCGAGGTTCGCCGGGTTCGACGCGGTCAGCAGCGACTCCTGGTCGATTAGGTAGTTGAGCGCGGACAGTAGGTGGTCTTGTAGCCCTTGCCCTACCGGAAGGTCCTGCACAACGCGGATCCCGAACGGGGTGAGCTCTGTCGCTGGGCCGACTCCGGAAAGCAGAAGCAGCTGCGGCGAACCGTACGCTCCGGCGCACAGCACCACCTCGCGGTCCGCGCGTAGCACCTGCACCTCCTTACCCGAACTGATCTCGACGCCGGTGGCGCGGGTGCGGTCGAACACCACGCGATGTGCCAGGACATCGGTGATCACGGTGAGGTTGGGCCGCTGCAGGGCGGGCCGCAGATAGGCGTCCGCCGTGCTCCAGCGCATCCCGTGGTACTGGGTGAGCTGGAAACGGCCGACCCCGCTTTGGTCGGCACCGTTGAAGTCGGCGTTCGCCTTGTGGCCGGCTTCGACCGCTGCTTCGAGAAACGCGTCCACAACGCGGCTCAGGTAGCGCGGGTCCGACACGTGCAACGGGCCGCCAACGCCGTGGTAGTCGTCCGGCCCGCGCTGGTTGTCCTCCGAGCGCAGGAAGTAGGGCAGGACTTCCCGGTAGCTCCATCCGTGTGCGCCGTCTGCAGCCCATGCGTCGTAGTCGGCGGGGTTCCCCCGCACGTAGATCATCGCGTTCATCGAACTGGAGCCGCCGAGCATCCGGCCTCTGGGCAGGTACGCCCGACGGCCGCCCAGCCCGGGCTCCGGTTCGCTGTCGAAATCCCAGTCCCATCGAGTTTTGAACAGGCCGGGGAAGGCAGCCGGGACGTGAATCTCCGTAGCCGTGTCAGGCGGTCCCGCCTCCAGCAGCGCCACCGACACGTCGGGGTCCTCCGACAGCCGCGCCGCTACGACGCATCCCGCCGAGCCTGCCCCGACGACAAGGTAATCGAACGTGTTGGTCGAGTTCTTCATCTCGTTTCCTTTCAGCCGATCAGCCGAGCACGTTCGCAGCGCCTCGTCGGTTGGTGGCGTTGATCAGGGCCCGGGCGACGGCGCGTCCGGAGGAGCCGCTGACCCCGGCCGCGGGCCAGGTGGCGGCGCCGATCAGCCACGCGCCCGGCACCGCGGTGCGGTAGCCGCCGCCGTGGGCCGGAATCGGCCGCTGCGTGAAGGACTGTGTCAGCGCGTTGCTGCCGGCGGCGTGGTCGCCGGGGCCCGCGTTGGGGTTGTCCCGGGCGAGGTCCGCGGGCGTGGTCAGGTGCCGCTCAAGCACCAGCCCGGTCAGGCCAGGCACGTGCAGCTCCGCCTCGTCGAGGACGCGGTCGGCGAACGCCTCGGCGGTGGCCCGGCTCCACCCGTCGGCGCCGATCGGCGTTCCGGCTGCGTCGCCGGTCGGGGTGTGTGGGACTTCCAGGATCTGCAGGCGGACGACCGCCTGTCCGTCGGGGGCCCGGGTTGGGTCGACCGCAGTGGGCTCGTGCCAGGAGATCGACGGGTGCTCGGGGAGCAGTCCGGCGTCGGCCTGGCGTACCGAGCTCACCAGCTGGTTAAGGCCCCGGCCGAGGTTGATCGCGCCGCCGGCGTCGAGGCGAGCGTCGCCGAAGCGGGGGCGCGCCGACAGCGCGAGGTTCATCTGAAAGCAGCCGCGCCGGTAACGGTAACGGCCCGCCTGGGCCCGAACGCCTGACGGGACACCGGGCGCGGCGCGCAGTAGCCGCCCGTACAACTGGTCCGGGGTCGCGGAGACGATGACCGCCTCGTTGGCGTGCAGGGTATCGCCGGCCGACGTGCGGACACCGACCGCGCGGCCGTCCCGCAGGAGGATCTGGTCGACGTCGACTCCGCAGTAGACGTCCCCGCCTCGCTCGTTCACCAGCGCGGTGAGTGCGTCGGCAAGGCGGCCACTTCCCCCGACGGGTGTTGGGACACCGGCGGCGAGCGCGGCCAGGGCGAACACGACCCACAGTGCGCCGGAGGAATCCTCCGGCCCGATACCGAAGTGCAGCGGCCATGGCGCCCCGAGTAGGCGCAGCTCCTCCGTGTTGAACTGCTCGCGGACCAGATCGGCGGCGGTACCGGCGAGCAGCTGAGCGAACGGAAGCGGACCGTCGCGTCCATCGCGAATCAGCCGGGCCAGCGTAGCCTGGGCCGCTGGGCCATCGAGGCCATCTCCCGCCAGTCCCGCCAGGGTCTGAACAGTGCCACCCGCCGCACCGAACAGGGACGTCCAGTTGTCCGTCTCACCGAGACGGTCAAGCTCGGCCGCCATCGCCTCCTGGTCGACCGGGGCGACGGCCGCGCGGCCGTCGGGGAGCGAGGACCCGGTCGCCAGCGGCGCCGTCACGTACTCCAGCCCGTGACGGCGCAGCTCCGGGCCCAGCTCGGCCCACGCCGGACCGCCGACGAAGACCGGATGCACCGCCGACCAGCGATCGTGAACAAAGCCCGGAGCGCCCAGCTCAACGGTCCGGACAAATCCCCCCGGCTGCGGCATGCGCTCGAGCAGGGCGACGCTGCGCCCGGCGTCGAGCAGGTACGCGGCCGCGACGAGAGCGTTATGGCCCGCGCCCACGAAAACCACGTCGGCCTGACTGGGGAATGTTCCCGGATCGCTCAGTGCGGTGCTCATCGGACGGTCACCAGCCCGTCAGCCGTCTCCAGGCGCTCGCCGGTGATGATGCTGGCGGCTCGCTCGGCGATGCCCAGCACGGCGGCATTCGTGTTGCCCGACGTGACCGACGGCATCACCGAGGCGTCCGCGACGCGCAGGTTGGCGATGCCGTGCACGCCTAGCTCCGGGTCGACCACCGACATCGGATCGGAGCCGATCCGGCACGTGCCCACCGGATGGAAGTAGGTCGAGACGCCGCGTCGTAGGTAGGCGCGCAGCGCGGCGTCGCTCCGCGCATCCGGTCCGGGGAACAACTCCGCCGCGCGGAAGGGCGCGAGTGCGTCCCTCGCTGCGACCTCGCGGGCAGTGTGCAGACCGCCGACCATGCGTTGCACGTCGCGTTCGTCGGCCAGGTAGTTCGGGTCGATCAACGGCGGCTGCTGCGGGTCGGCGCTGGCGAGCCGGACCGACCCGCGGCTGGCCGGGCTCATCAACGAGAAGATGATCGAATACCCATGCTCGGGTCCCGGGGTGAACCGGGGATGAATGGGCACGTCGATGAAGATCATCTGCGTGTCAGGCTTCTCTGCCGAGTCGGTGCGGGTGAGCACCAGCGGCTTGCGCGCGAACGTCTTGGTGCGGACCGGACGGCTGGCGGCGTGGGACACGACCGCCTTGGGATGGTCGTGAAGGTTGGCGCCGACACCAGGCAGGTCGGTGATCACGTCGATGCCGAGCCCGCGCAGATGCCCGCCGGGGCCGACCCCGGAGAGCATCAGGAGCTGCGGGCTGCCGATAACGCCGGCGGCGAGGACCACATCACGCTCAACGAAGGCTGTCTCGTCGCCGGCGCTGGTGCTGTACTCGACCCCTCGGCAGCTGCCATGTTCGATGATTAGCCTGCGGACGCTGGCGTCGGTCATGATCGTCAGGTTGGGCCGGCCTTCGGCTGGGCGCAGATAGCCGTCGGCGGCACTTTGCCGTGCGCCGCCGACGACGTTGAACTCCTGCCAGCCGACGCCTTCCCCGGTGGCGCCGTTGGTGTCCGGGTTGGACGGGTGTCCCGCCTCGAGAGCCGCCTCGAAGCAAGCCTCCCAGATCGGTTCGCGACCGGGTCCGGGCGCGACGATCATCGGCCCGTCGAGGCCGCGGTACGCCGGGTCGCGGCCCGGGGCGTGCTCGCTGCGCTTGAGGAACGGCAGCAGCGAGTCGTAGTTCCAGCCCACCGCCCCGGCTGCCTCCCACGCGTCGTAGCTCGAACGGTCGCCGCGGATGTGCAGCATTCCGTTGATTGCGCTCGATCCGCCGAGCACCTTGCCGCGCGGCCACGAATGAATCTCACCGTCGGTGCCTGCCTGCGGCAGCGTCTGGTGCGCCCAGTCCACCGACGTCCCCGAAAGCCCGAGCCACCCGGCCGGATCCGACATCGCCGCTGGCCCCCGCGCCGCCCCGGCCTCCAACAGCAGCACCCGGCACCCGGGATCCTGCGACAGCCGGGCGGCCAGCACACACCCTGCCGTGCCGCCGCCCACAACGATGTAATCGAAATGCTTTGCGATACTCACGCGGCCCAGTCTCCGGAAGGAAACAAGCGCCCACGAGAGCCCTGCCGAGGGTGGTACCGGCAGGGCCAGCATCACGCGCTGCCGCAGACGTATCGTGTGCGCTGTGCAGCAGCAGAACCCGATCGGTGAGTACCTGCGTGCCCGGCGCGGCCTGGTCAATCCCCAAGACGTCGGGATCTCCGGTCCCGATGCCCGCCGCAAGGTCCCCGGGCTGCGCCGCGCGGAGGTGGCGCTGCTGGCCGGTGTCAGCACCGAGTACTACATCCGGCTCGAGCAGGGCCGCGATCAGCATCCCTCCGGGCAGGTCCTCGACGCGCTCGCGCGGGCCCTGCAACTCGACGACGACGCCACGATGCACCTACACGGCCTCGCCAGCCCGCCGCGCTCCCGTCGTCGGCCGCGCCGGCGACCGGAGAAGGTGCCGGCAGGCATCCTGCAGCTGATGGAATCCTGGAGCGAGACACCCGCGATAGTCCACAACGGCTACACCGATGTACTCGCCGCAAACGCCCTCGCCATCGGACTCGCGCCATGGTGCTTCGCCGTAGGCACCAACGTCGTGCGCACCATCTTCCTCGACCCACGCGCGTGCGACATGTACGGGGACTGGGAGGGAAGCACCGAGAGGTCGGTCGCCCACCTACGGGCACTGGTCGGCCCCGACATCGACGATCCCCGCCTGAACGAGCTGGTCGGTGAACTGTCCGTCCATAGCGAGCGCTTCCGCCAACTCTGGGCCCGGCATGACGTCCGCCCTAGGCGCAGCGGGACGCTGTCGATCGACCACCCGCAGATCGGCCCCCTGGAGCTGAGCTATGAGAAGCTGCCGATCCCCAACACCGACCGCCTAACGCTGGGCGTCTACCACGCCGAACCCGGAAGCCCCAGCGCCGAAGCGCTCGCCCTACTCGGCACAATCGTCGCTGGACAACGGCGCGAGACGCTCAAGCCGGCCGATCAGGCAACGCACCCGCGCGCCGCCACGATCACCCAGCCGTAACGCGCTGATCACTCGACCCGACTGTGCGATCGCCAGGTACAAGGCCTCGCAGGCAACGGATCGGCGGCGTTTCGCGTGGACCCTGCACGCGCCGTTCGCGGCTCCGCCTCCGGAGTCGGCGCGCCCGGCTCAGAACGGCAGCATGTACCGCGCTCGCCGATCCAACCGCTCGTCGTTGCGCCGCCGCGGACGCCGCTAACCCATCCCGCCGACATTCACGCACATGCCGAGTTGAGTGCGTTCGCTGAGGTCCGCGCGTAGGTCAACCTGGCCAGGCATCGCGGCGATTCACTGTGGGCAATCGCCCGCGCGAGATACTCACCGGTGTGCAAAGGGCACTTCCCGTCGATGGGTTCCGGCTCGCATATGAGCGCATTGGTGATGGTCCCGCGGTGGTGCTGCTGCACGGGTGGCCCGGCGATCGCAGCGACTATCGCGATGTCGTCGCGCTTGTGTCGTCGGCTGTGGAGGTCGTCGTCCCGGACCTGCGCGGCTTCGGCGAGTCCGACAAGCACCGTTCGGACCCGGCCGGCTCGTACGGTGCCGCTGCGCAGGCGCGCAGCGTCGTGGGGTTGATCGAGGAGCTCGGACTGGATCATCCCGTGATCGGCGGGTACGACATTGGCAGCTGGATCGCCCAGACCCTGGCACGAAGCAGCCCCGACCTCGTCCGTGCCCTGGTTGTCTCGCCGCCGTTACCGGGCATCGGCAACCGAATTCTCACCGGGCAGGCCCAACAGGAGTTCTGGTACCAGTCTTTTCACCGGCTCGATCTCGCCGAGCAGCTCATCGACGGGCACCCGCGGGCCGTGCGTGCATACCTGCGCCACTTCTGGTCCCACTGGTCAGGGCCTGGCTACGAACCGACCGACGACCGACTCGACCACCTAGTGTCCGTATACGCCGGGCCGGGCGCGTTCACCGCCTCAATCGGCTGGTACCGCGCCGGCGCCGGCGCCGTCGCCAGATCGCTCGCCGAACAGCCACCGCAGCCCGACCATCGAATCGCAGCGCCGACGACGGTGCTCTGGCCAGAACACGACCCGCTGTTCCCAACAGCCTGGTCCGACCGCATCGACGAATTCTTCACCGACGCGCGCCTGCGGTACCTCGACGGCGCCGGGCACTTCACACCGGTCGAACGCCCCCACGACTTCGCCGAGGCCCTGGCCGCAGCAGCGAACGCACCATTGCAGCGATGAACATTCGTGTCGAATACAACTGTGACACAGTGGTGGCGCGGCGAAGATCGGCAGCGCGCGAAACGCCGGTCATGCCGCGTTGAGCTCGCGACTCTGCCGATGTCCGCACATCAGCGTCAGCGCGCACCGAGTTCCGGATGCTTTCGTTGATCTTGATCAGCGGTCGTCATACTGAATCGTCCTGCGTGTGTCGGGGATCGGGGATGACGTGTCGGACGATCAGTTCGACTGGCGGAGGGCGTGGGCGGAAGCGCGCGCCAAGCGCGTGGCCAACGCACCGCGTCGAGCCGCCTTGCGCGAAGCATTCGAGGCGACGAAGCCGCTCAGGGGTCAGCCTGCTGAGCAGATCCGCACCAGGTTGCGGCGGGAAGCCGCTGCACACGGGATTGCCGACCTCACTCCACGCCAGCTGGACTTACTGGTCGAGGCGGTCGTGACCTCGCCGAGGCGAACCATCCTTCGGGCGACGGCGCGCCAGCTGAAAGCTGTCCGGCAGGTCTTCTCGGAGCCGGAAGCACATCTGATGCCGACCTGGACGCTTCCGCCTGATGGGACAGCGAGCCTCCGGTGGCGGCCGGATCAGGTAGACGTGCCGACAACGGCCGAGCTGGACCCGAATGCGGCTGAGGTCATTGCTCGGCTGTTTCGGGAGGTCCCGCGCGAGTGGGGATCGCCCCACGAGACGGCAGAGGATCTGAATCGAGATTTCCTCTGCTGGCTGTCTGCCGAGCCGGGCGACACCGCCGCCGGAACGCTCACGGTGCACGTCGGAGAGCAGATGATCGGCCGGATCCCTGCAGTCAATGCGAAGCCAGTGCGACAAATGATGGTCGGGCACCGGGTACCTACGCTCGCTGTCCACGCCGTGGTTGTCGGCGAGGACCCGTCCACTGGACGGATCGAACTGCACCTACCCGACCGGCCCTGATGGTCGACGGCCGCCCGCCGAGGCGTTTTGCATTCATTGGAACGCCCACATCTGCCGCTGCGCGTGCGCGCTCGTGCCGATGAGCGGATGCGGCGGTTGATTTGGGCATGAAGTACGTGCCGCGCCGGGTGAGCGCGGGACGAGTGCGTCGGATGAGG
>DATFRC010000135.1:0-15324 GCA_035263725.1 Jatrophihabitantaceae bacterium
GCGGAGATCGAGTGCGCGCTCGGATTGCGCGTGCCCAGCGGCGCGTTGATCAGCGTGCCGTAGTCGTACGTCCACGGATCGCCGTAGTCGTCGATCGTCGGCAGGTCCGGGTTGTAGAAGATCGACAGCAGCTTGCGCAACCGCCCGCCGGCCTTGAGCTGGAGGCGTCCCTTGCGGTCAAGCGTCCACCCCCCGTGCCATTGGTCCTGGTCCTCGTAGCGCTTCGGGTAGCCGATACCGGGCTTCGTTTCGACGTTGTTGAAGTAGACGTACTCGGTGCCGGGACGGTTCGTCCACGTTTGCTTGCAGGTCACCGAGCAGGTGTGGCAGCCGATGCACTTGTCGAGGTTCATCACCATCGCGACTTGCGCCATTACTCTCATTGCCAAGTCACCTCCTGCGATCGCCGCCGGATTACCGTGATCTCGTCGCGCTGATTGCCGGTCGGGCCGTAATAGTTGAACGCGTACGAGAACTGGCCGTAGCCGCCGATCATGTGCGTCGGCTTGATCACCAGCCGGGTGAGTGAGTTGTCGCCGCCACCGTGCCAGCCCGAGATCTCCGAGCGCGGGGTCATCAGATGGCGGTCTTTGGCGTGGTACATGAACACGGTGCCCTGCGGCATCCGGTGCGTGACGACCGCCCGGCACACGACGACGCCGTTGCGGTTGTAGGCCTCGATCCAGTCGTTGTCCTTGACGCCGATCGTCGCGGCATCGGCCGGGCTCATCCAGATCACCGGCCCGCCCCGGAACAGCCGGAGCATATGCAGATTGTCTTGGTACTCCGAGTGAATCGACCACTTGGAATGGGGCGTCAGGTATCGCACGGTGATCTCGGGACGGCCTTCGTCGCGCACGCCCTGCTCGCCGAAGTGCCGCACGTAGTCCAGCGGTGGACGGTACGTCGGCAGCCACTCGCCGTACTCGGCAATCCAGTCGTGATCGAGGAGGAAGTGCATCCGCCCGGTGAGCGTGTGCCAGGGTTTGCGGCGCTCGACGTTCACCACGAACGGCGAGTACCGTCGCCCGCCCGTCTCGCTGCCCGACCACTCCGGCGAGGTGATCACCGCCCGGGGCTGCACCTGCGTGTCGAGGAACGAGATTCGTTCGCCGGCCCGCTCCTCGGCGAGATCGGCAAGTTGCACGCCGGTGCGCCGTTCCAGATCATGCCAGGCCTGCACCGCTACGGCCCCGTTCGTCGTCCCGGACAGCGCCAGGATCGCCTCGGCCAAGTGGACGTCGCGGGCCAGCGAGGGGCGCCCGTCCCCGACGCCGCCGTGGATCGTGCCGTTGGTCCGGCGCAGGTAGTCCACGGCCGCCGTGGGCTTCCAGGTCACGCCTTTCGTCGACGTGCCGAGCGTTTCCACCAGCGGCCCGAGCGCGGCCATCTTCTGCGCGACCGTGGCATAGTCGCGCTCGATCGTGACGAGCCGGGGCATGGTGACCCCTGGTACCGGCTCGCACTCGCCGGCCTTCCAGTCGAGGACCCGTCCACCCGGCTGAGCCAATTCGTCGGCGGTGTCGTGCATCAGCGGCACGGCGAGGACGTCGGTGCGCTTGCCCAGCTGCGTCCCCGCAAGCCGCGAGAACTGCTCGGCGATCAGGTGGAACGCGTCGAAGTCGGTCCGGGTCTCCCAGGGCGGCGCGATCGCCGGGTTGAACGAGTGCACGAACGGGTGCATGTCCGTGCTGGAGATGTCGTGCTTCTCGTACCAGGTCGCCGCCGGGAGCACCACGTCGGCGTACGTGCAGGTGCTGGTCATCCGGAAGTCGATCGCGGTCGCCAGGTCGAGCTTGCCACGGGGCGCCTCGTCGCGCCACGTCACCTCGGTGGGGCGCAGCCGCTGCGGCGACTCCGCCGCACGAACCGCGTCCTCCACGCCGAGCAGGTGCCGCATGAAGTACTCCATGCCTTTGCCGGACGAACCGAGTAGGTTCGCGCGCCAGACGGTCATCACTCGTGGCCAGTTCGCCGGGTCGTCCGGGTCGTCGCCCGCGAACCGCAGCCGACCTGCGCGTAGCTCTGCGATCACGTAATCGGGCACCGGCATGCCGGCACCCGCGGCCTGGTCGGCAAGATCGAGCGGGTTGCGGTCGAATGCCGGATGCGACGGCGTCCAGCCCAGACGCGACGCCTGCGCCAGGCAATCCGCGAACGTGCGACCGGCGAACCGGCCGGTGCCCAGCGGGCTGGCCAGTTCGTCCGCGGCGAAGCTCTCGTAGCGCCACTGATCGCTGTGCAGATAGAAGAACGACGTGCCGGTCATGTGCCGGGTGGGACGCTGCCAGTCAAGCGCGAAGGCCATCTGCTGAAACCCGGTCAGCGGACGTACCTTCTCCTGCCCGACGTAGTGCGCCCAGCCACCGCCATTCACACCCTGACAGCCGCACAGCAGCAGCAGCGTAAAGAACGTCCGGTAGATCTGGTCGGAGTGGTACCAGTGGTTCGTGCCGGCGCCCATGCAGATCATCGACCGGCCGTGCGACAGCTCGGCGTTACGCGCGAACTCGCGAGCCACCCGGATCGCCGCCGCGGCCGGCACCGAAGTGATCCGTTCTTGCCATACGGGGGTGTACGGATGATCATCGTCATAGCTCGAAGGCCACTCGCCAGGCAGGCCGGGGCGGGACACCGCATACTGTGCCAGGAGCAGGTCGAACACCGTCGTGACCAGATGTCCACCCACCCGGAGTGCCGGCACACCCCGGCGTATGGTCGCCCCGCCCTCTGTCTCCCCGACATCGAAGCGTGGCAGGTCCAGTGCCACCGCTTCGGAGTGACGTCCGAAGAGCGTGAGCACCGGGTCGACGTCGCCCAGGTCGAGGTTCCACCGGCCCACACCGGCCTCGCCATAGCGGAAGCCCAGCGAACCGTTCGGGACCCGCGGCTCTCCCGTGGCGTCGAGCAGCACCGTTTTGTGGGCGGCTCCTTCGTCCGTATCACCGATATCGGCGGCAGTCAGAAACCGGTCCGGGACGTACGCGTCACCGTGCTCGCGCAGCGTCACGAGGAACGGGAGGTCGGTGTAGGTCTTGACGTAGTCGGTGAAGTACCGCACCTGCCGGTCTCGGTAGAACTCCGCGAGGATCACGTGGCCCATCGCCATCGCCAGGGCAGCGTCGGTGCCGGGCGCTGCTGGGAGCCAGTCGTCCGCGAACTTGGTGTGGTCGGAGAAGTCGGGGCTGACCACCACGACCTTCTGCCCGCGGTAGCGCGCCTCCGTCATGAAGTGCGCATCCGGAGTTCGGGTGATCGGCAGATTCGTGCCCCAGATCATCAGGTAGGACGCGTTCCACCAGTCGCCGGACTCCGGCACATCGGTCTGGTCGCCGAATACCTGCGGCGACGCGATCGGCATGTCCGCGTACCAGTCGTAGAACGACAGGATCGTCGCGCCGATCATCGACAGGAACCGGGTGCCAGCCGAGTAGGACACCTGTGACATCGCGGGAATCGGCGAGAAACCGACTACGCGATCTGGGCCGTACTGCTTGATCGTGTGCACGTGCGCCGCCGCGATGAGCTCGCTCACCTCCGGCCACGACGAACGTACGAACCCACCCATGCCGCGGGCACCCTTGTACCGCGCCGATCGCTCGGGATCGCCGGTGATCTCCGCCCAGGCTGCGACGGGATCCCCCAGCCGGTCGCGGGCCTCGCGCCACATCTCGAGCAAGGGCGCACGCACATAGGGAAATCGCACCCGCGAGGGCGAGTACGTGTACCACGAGAACGACGCGCCGCGCGGACAGCCACGTGGCTCGTACTCCGGCGAGTCTGGGCCCACCGAGGGATAGTCGGTCTGCTGCGTCTCCCAGGTGATGATGCCGTCCTTGACGTACACCTTCCAGGAACACGACCCGGTGCAGTTCACTCCGTGCGTCGAGCGGACAACTTTGTCGTGTCGCCATCGCTCGTGATAAAAAGCCTCCGCGCCGCGCCCGCCCTTGCGATGCACCTCGCGGTAATCCGGGGACGGCTCGCCCGGCGTGAAAAACTGCGCGCGTCGCAACAACGACTCAACCGGCTCCCCGGCCGGCAACAACGGTGCCAGCAGCTCGCGGTCCGGTGACGGCTCGACCATCCGATCACCCCGATCTGGCGGCAGTTGGTGATTCGACATTGGCCGGCTCCGACCCTAGCCAGGTTGGCGATCACTGCCAACAGCCGCGCGGAGATTGGGTTCTACCTAACCGACATGTAACAATGGCGTCGTGACCAGCGCGTTGCCTCGTCGCACCGATCCGGCGGGGCCCTCCCCGTTCGGGGAGAGCCGGTCGCGCGTCCTCGCCGTGCTGCAGGACGCCGGCCGTCCGCTAGACGTCACCGAAGTGGCGAAGCTGGTCGGCCTGCACGTGAATACGGCACGCTTCCATCTCGACGGGCTGGTCGACGCCGGGGTCGCGGACCGAGAGACTGAGCAGCGCGAGCAGCCAGGCCGGCCGCGCACGCTGTATTCGGCACGACGGGACGCGATGCGTGCCGGCGTGCGCAGCTATCAACTGCTCGCCGAGATCCTCACCAGCTTCGTTGCGGCGCGGGTTCCGCAGCCGGCGCGTGCCGCGCAGAACGCCGGCCGGGAGTGGGGACGGTATTTGACCGAACGACCGGGCCCGTTCGAGCGGATCACGGCCGCTACGGCAACCCGCCGCCTGGTCGACGCCCTGGACAGCCTCGGCTTCGCTCCCGAGGCCAAGACCGCGGGCAGCAAGCGGCAGATCCTCTTACACCACTGCCCGTTCCGAGAGTCGGCGAGCAAGCACCAGGACGTGGTCTGCTCGGTCCACCTCGGACTGATGCAAGGGATGCTCGCCGAGCTCGACGCCCCTATCGACACGGACCGGCTGGATCCGTTCGTGGAACCGAACCTGTGCATCGCCCGCGTGACCCGACGCCCACAGGAGGGTGGCACTCCGACCCGGACGAGAGCTCGTACCTAGGCACGTCGCTCCCATTCCGTGTTGACCCGACGTGTTCAGTAAAACGCCGCGGTTGCCTTCGTCACCGAGCGGGCCGCGCCGGCTCGTGACTCATCCGCTAGCCGGCCGGCTCAGGATCTCTGCAAGGACCGCGGCCTCGCTGATATCGCTGCGCTTCGTCGCGGTCAGCAGCGTGAGCTCTCCTGCGCCCGCGAGCTCGCGCAGGTGAGCCAGCGCGGTGGCACGCTCGGGGTCGGCGAGTTCGGTGCTGTAGCGACGGGCGAATTCTTGATATAGCTCGGGATCGTGGCCGTACCAAGTACGCAAGCCGGTCGACGGAGCGACCTGCTTGCACCACTCGTCGAGGTGGGCGCGGTCTTTGCTCAGCCCACGGGGCCAAATCCGGTCGACCAGCACCCGCTGGCCGTCGCTGGGCTCCGGCTCGTCGTAGACCCGACGTACCTGAACGTGAGGCGTGCGTGCCATGAGCGGCCTCCCTCCTCCTCACGGAGGGCCTGTCTGCAGACCATCGTGCACCAAGGACGCACGCCTCGACTCTCTCGCTCCTGTCCTAGGGCCAGACCGTCAGCTTCGCGTAGGCCGGCTGCCACTGGTCACGGTAGGCCGCAAGCAGCGGCGGCGGGAACTGGCCGAGCAGCCGGGCGGTGACCTCCGGTGGCGCGTCCTCGAGCACCCACGGCATATAGCGCTGCACGTCGTCGCCGAGGCGCTTGCCGGTCTCCACGCCGAGGGCCTGCCACTGCTCCGGCGCGAGCGTCGCATCGATGAGGGCCAAACCCTCGTCCTCTTCGTGCTTGAGGTGCCCGCGCAACGCCGTCGCCAGGGCGTCGGTCAGATCGCCCAGGCGTTGCGGCCCGGTGTCAGGGTCGGCGACCGCGGTATCGATGGCCGCCAGGAGCGGATCGATGGCGGCGTGCTCGGCCTCCATCGCGTCCAGGAGAGCCAGCCCGTCGGAATTGTCGGCGAGGGCCTGGCGCATCGGCGGCCACAGCATGTCGTCCTCGGCGGTGTGGTGTATGCGCAGGTAGGACTTGAACAGCTCCCACCCGGCGGCGGTGCGCAGGACCTGCTTAGGGTCGTCGTCCGGGCGTGCGGTGACGCGCGCGATGCATTCCAGCTCGCGGCGCAGCGCGTCATGCATCACGTACATCCACGTCATGTCGTTCTTGAAGGCCATCGCTTTCGTCTCCTCGTCACATCCACCGGATTTGCGGCGTCCCCTATATGACGGTTCGCGGCGCAGGACTGTGACAGATGACCGAGTCGCGTCGGCCGGGTGACGGGGGCGCCCGGCCATTGGCGCGCCGGTCAGACATCTGTCGTGCAGGTATCGCGGCACTTGCGACTTCTGCCGGTTGTCCGCGGCTGGAGGCGCGCTGATCCGGCCCAGTACACAAGGTCCGGACGCGGGCGCAGCGTCGCCGTCGCGACCTGGCCCAGGTCATGCCCGGCCCGCACTGTCTGCCGGCCCGCCAGCGGCACATCGATGCCGCGCCGCGACGGCGTGCGCGTCTACTACCGCCTCGCGGGCGCTGATGTGGCCGGGTTGTACGCGCAGCTACAACAGGTGGGCCGCCGTCACCTCGCCGATGTCGACGCGGCCCGCACCGCTTACCTCGGACCCGAAGACACCGAGCAGCTGACCCGCGACGAACTGCTGGCCCGCATCAAGAGTGGCAGCGCCGTCGTCATAGACGTGCGTCCCGCCGAGGAGTGGGCCGCCGGCCACATACCTGGAGCGTTGTCCGTCCCGCTGGACGACCTCATGAACCGCCTGGATGAGTTGCCGGAAGGCACCGAGATCGTCGCCTATTGCCGTGGCACCAACTGCGTGCTCGCGCACGACGCCGCCCGCCTGCTCGTCGCCCATGGTTACCACGCCACCCGCCTGATCGACGGCATGCTCGAGTGGCGCCTGGCCGATCTTCCTCACGAAGCGGGCAGCACGTGATCCCGCGGCGCGGGCCGCCGAGGCCGGTCTCCCCGGTGAAGGGAGCCGGCCTCGCCGGACGTCAGCTGCTCGCGGTCGGGTGAACGAGTTCAACGAGACCGTGCTGGTACTCGTCGCTGCCGATCGAGATGACCAGGTCGTTCGGGGTTCCGATCACGCCGTTGCCGAACGCCATTCCCCAGAGGCCATCTGCGCCGATCTGCTGTCCATTTGCGTCCCGCACGGTGCCGAGGAATCGACCTGAGCGCTGGTCGAATGCGTTGATCTGACCGCCGTCTTCGTTGCCGACCAGAAGTGCGCCGGCGAACTTGCCCCAGGTGTGCGGAGCGACGACCATGCCCCACGGACCGTCCAGCACGCCGCCGGTCACCAGCCGGCGCTCGAGCCGGCCGCGGAAGTCGAACACATCGATGAGGCCCTTGACGCTGGCGGCTACGCCGGGCGGTGCTGCGTAACTCACGTATACCTTCTCGCCGATTACGGCGACGTTGTACGTGGTGAGACCGGCGGGAAGGTGACGATCCGTCAGGATGCTGTCCAGCTGCCATTTGCCGTTGAAGACGAGCACATTCGTGCTGGCGGCATCGGCCGCGTAAAGACGTGGACCGTCGTCAGTGTGCGCGAGCGCGAGCCCCGTGAACACCGCTCCGGACACGCTGGCGGTCGTCGTAGTTTGCGTTCCACCTCCCCACGCAGACAGTTGCCCGGACAGGCTGTCGAACAAGAACTTGCTGGAACCGCCGTCAGGCAGGGCGAACTCGGAGGTGTCGTTGTAGACGGTCCCGGTGGGAGCCGATTGCGTCGTGACGACCAGCGGCGTCTGTGCCGGGCCGTGGTTGGTCGTGTAGAGCGTGCTGGTCGATGTTGCGCTGTTCGCGACCCATAGCGGAGTCGCCGGGCCGAAGGAGAGCCCCCATGGGTTCACCAAGTGCGGGTCGGTGACCGGCGCTTCTCCAGGCTGATCAGAGACAATTGGCGTCGCGACGTAGGAGCGGCCGTCGCTCGGCCGATGGCTCGATGCCGCGTCGGCCGGCCCGGTTGACGTCCAGATGAACGCCGCGCTGGCCATCGCCAAGGCCGCGCCTATGCACGCATTGCGTATCTCCATTTGCAAACCCTTCCGTGATCGATTAGAGGCACGGGACGACGGCGGTTACCCGACGCCGTTCCGGCTCATTGACCACGAGAGCAAGCCGCGATTGACGAGGTGTCGACGGAGGATTGATGCGGTCGGCGACGTGCCGAGCGGTCGGGCGCGGCAGGCGCTGGCTACGATCGGGTGGGCGGTTTCTTGGTGGCGACGCCTTCGTAGCTGTAGCCGAGCGCCTTGGGCCCAGGCAGGTAGTACGTGTCCATCCGCGTCACGTCCAGGCCGCTTCCGGCGATGAGCTTGTCGATGGGGCGGTTGACATGACACCCGCCGGCTATACGGCGTTGCATCGGGGTCAGGCGGTCCTGCCAGCGGGCGACGTTCGCATCGGGGGATCGGCCGTGCTCCATGAAATGCAGCGTGCCGCCGGTGCGCAGTACCCGGTTGATCTCGCGAAGCGCTAGTTCCACATCGGGGATGGTGCACAGCGTCCAGGTGGTCAGCGCATGATCCACGCTCTCAGCCGGCAGTGGCAGCGACTGCCCGTCCAGGCCGAGGTACTCGACCGGCAAGGCGCGGGCGGCGACACGCGGTGCCGCGAGTTTGCGCCCGACCGTGGCCGGGTCGACGGCCAATACCCGGGTGACCGTTGCCGGATAGTGGGCGACATTGAGCCCGGAGCCGAATCCGACTTCGAGCACGTCACCGGACAGGCCAGCAGCGACACGGGCGCGGATCACCGTGTACTCGCCGGAGCGCATGACCACATCCATTGCGCGCGGCAGCACCTGGTCGGCGTAGAAGCCCACCGCGCCAGTATGCGCGGCAGGCCATGTGGCCAGCCCGGCGCTTCAAGGCCTGCCACACGTCACGGTTGGCGGGCGCCGGCCAGCGCGGCGGCGTCGTCGGCGAGACGCGGCGAGCCGAATCGCTCGCACCAGGCTGCAAAGTCTGCAGTGGGACCGGTCCACCGCCAGTCGTCAACGGTGCCGACGGCGGCGTCCGTGCGCAGCGTGGCCAGCCGCTTGAACGTCTCGGCAGCTGCGCGCTGTGATTCGAGCGTCGCCGCCAGCGTGGTCGCGCCTCGCACCGTGACCTGCCAGTCCTTGGGGTCGGGCGGAATGTCTTCCAGGTGCCCGTAACGGGCGAGCAGCGTCGCAGCGGATTTCGCGCCGAACCCAGGCAGCCCCGGGAAACCGTCCGCGCTGTCGCCGACGAGGGCCAGCCAGTCGGGGATCGACCCGGCGGGGACACCGAACTTCGCGATCACGCCGCCGGCATCGATCAGCTTGTCCTGACGGCGGTCCCATTGAATGACCTTGCCACCGACGCATTGCCCGAGATCCTTATCGGGCGTACAGATGATCACCTGTTCGACACGCGGATCGGCAGCGGCTACCGCAGCCGCGCTGGCCAGCCCGTCGTCGGCCTCTAGGTCGACCATCGGCCAGACGGTGACGCCGAGTGCCCGCAGCGCATCCTCCAGCCCGTCGAACTGCGCCAGCAGCAGTGGGTCCATCCCGGCACTGGACTTGTACGTCGGCCACATGTCGTTGCGGAACGATTCGATGATGTGGTCGGTCGCGACGCCGACATGGGTGGCGCCGTCCGAAAGCATCGCGAAGACGGACTGGACGACGCCGCGGGTCGCGCCGATCTCGATTCCGTCGTTATCGAGATGTCCCGGGCGCGGCGCGTAGTACTGCCGGAAGATCTCATAGGTCCCGTCGACGAGATGAACGATCACGTCCACGAGCCTGGCACAGCGGACATCGGGCCGCATGCGGCCCACGGATTTCGCTCAGTGGTCGACCGGGAGCGTCGCTGGTCCGGCGTCACCGTTCGCCCCGGCGTCCACGACCCGCCGAGCCAGCTCGCTGACGGTGGTCTGGTCGTTTAGTGAGTCCGCGACGAGCGTCTCGAAAGCCGAGCCGGCCGTGATGTGGTGGCGGGCCATCAGAATGCTGATTGCCTGGCCGATCAGCCCGCCGCTGTCGATCGCCCGCTGGAGCTCCCGCTCCCGATCGGCCCGGGCCAGGGGGATGGAGGCGTGGATCGCGATGGCCCGGCATATCAGGACCGAGTCGGTGCCGAAGGCGTAGGGCTCGGCCGCGTACAGGTTCAACGAGCCCAGCGTCCCCCTTGGCGTCGGCAACTGGCACGCCAGCAAGCTACGCACGCCCAACTGTGCGGCACGCTCGGCGAATCGCCGCCATCGTCGCTCGGTGCGCATCTCGTCGATGACAACGACGCCACGATCGCCGATGATCGCCTGCCAACCGGGCCCGTCGCCGACCTCGTACTGCACACGGGCGCATTCCGTCGCGAGGTCACTGGTCGCTGCCGGAGTCTCGATCCGCTGCCCGGCGCGCAACAACAAGATGCCGGCGTGCTCAGCTCCCGGCACGGTGGCGACAGCCATCTCCACTGCGTGGTCGAGCAGTTCCGCAGGGGTTGCGTCTGCCCGCGGGGCGTGTTCGGCCTGAAGCCCGGGCAACAGGGCATCGGTTGCTTGCATCACTTCCAGACGGGGCCGGGGCGTCAGCTCCCACAGCAACGTCGACGAGCCCGAGCCGAGATTGTGGTCGGCCCGCACCGAGATGTCGACGGGCAACGTCGTCCCGTCCGGCCGCAGCAGTGCGCCTTGGCCCGTGAACACGGCTCTCGACGCAGCAGCGCTGGCGCCGGCATGGATGATCAAGGAACGTATCGCCGGCCGGTCAGCCACCGCAAACCTGGTGGCGAACGGCCGTATCACGCGGCGCGCGGGCGTGTCGGCGATCAAAGCCGCCGCGCGTCGGTTGGCGCTCAACAGAATGCCGGCGCGATCGGTCAGCACATACGCACTCGACGAAGCCTCGAAGAGCTCCTCATTCCGGGCAGCCACTATCTCGAGGAAGCGGCGGGCTTCGTCGAGTTCCGCTTGTTGGGTGCGCAGTTCCTCGTCGGCTTGCATCAGCTGCTCACCGAGTTCGTCAACCTCATCGATCAGCTCTTCGGCGTCGCGGACCCGGCCGCGCTCCGCCAGGACAGTCAGACGCTCCCGCCGCTTACTGAGTCGCGCTAGGAACTCGTTCAGCTCGGGCAACGAACTCATCGGTCAGCCCCTATCGTCAGTCCGCCGTGCGCGACCGGTCCCCATCATCATGCGGCTCCATGAGCAGCAGCGCACCACTTGGTTCGTCGTCGCCGGACAGCAGTGGGGTCACAGCAACCCGCAGTTCGATCGTACGACCGCGTCGGTTGACGGCGCGCATGACCATTTCGTTTCCGAGGCTGCCGTCGAAGATTACCTCGCGCACAAGTGGCTTGAGGTGCTCGGTCGGCAATCCGCTGTCTAGATTCAGGAAGTGCTGCCCGACGGTTTCGTCCTCGCGCAGACCCCAGAGATCCTCCGCTTGCCTGTTCCACACCTGCACGATCATCTCCCGGCTCACGACGACGACACCGGCGCCGAGACTGCCCAGAACGGACTCCATGAAGTGGTTCAGCGCCGAGATCTCCGCGGTGCGGTCGCGCAGCTCGTCATTTGTCGCCTGCAGCTCGTCGTTCATGGACTGCAGTTCCTCGTTCATTGTCTCGAGCTCTTCGTTCGTCGACTGGAGCTCTTCGTTGGTCGTCTCCAGTTCCTCGACGGTCGACTGCAATTCTTCGTTGGTGGTCTCGAGCTCTTCATTCGTGGACTGCAGCTCTTCGTAAGCCGTTTCGAGCTGACGGTTGGCCGCTTCGAGCTCGGTCTGCAGCTGCCTATAGCGTGAGACGTCGTTGAAGATGATCGCGATCCCCAGCAGTCGCGAGCGGGCGTCGACCAGCGGCACCAGTTGTATGTCGAAGAACAGCAACTCGGTGGACGACCGCTGCCATTCGACATCGCGCAGCCATACCGGCAGCCGGTTGTCGTGTACCGCCCCGATATGTGACCGCAGCTCGGCTGGTCGGAAAGAGACCTCGAGATCCTGAAATGGACGCCCGACGTCACGTTCGCTCAGCGCGAACAATGTGGTCGCCCGGTGGTTGAGCAGTGCCAGGCGGCCCCCCTCGTCCACGACGAGCTGTGGCACCGGGCTGTTGAGGAAGGCCTCCGTGCGCAGCGGTTCGAGATTGTTCGTGTCGGTGTGCGCGGTCTTGATTTGGCGAACGGCCATGCCTTCGGTGATCTGATCGCCGTTGGGATGAGCAGCCTTGCGGAAGAACCGACGCTTCAGATCCAACGGCTCGAACATCGTCGCGTGGTTGAGGAGCATCTCGGCCTTTCCGAGAAAGAGCACGCCGTTCGGACGAAGTGCGAATCCCAGCCGGGACACGATTCGGGACTGGGTTTCAGCATTGAAGTACATCAACGTGTTGCGGCACGCCAGCAGGTCGATTCGCGAGATCGGGGCATCCTGCACGAGATCGTTGCGTCCGAAGATCACGCTGCGCCGCAGCTCTTTGCGAAATACGTAGCGGCTGCCCCCGAGCGATTCGAAATACCGGTCCTGGTAGCCCTCTGGCAAACCGGCCAGGTCACGTTCGGTATAGGTCGCTTGCCGGGCCACCGCCAGTGCGTCCTCGTCCACATCGGTGGCGTAGATCTTGACCTGCCCCCGAAAGGCGTCAGGACCGACCCGCTCAGCCAGTTCCATCGCCAGGCTGTAGGCCTCCTGCCCGGAAGCGCAGCCGGCGCTCCACACCCGGATCGGTGCCAAGCCGATCTCATCCAGCAGACCCGGCACGATCGATGCCCGCAAATACTCCCAGGCTTCGTCGTCGCGGAAGAACCCGGTCACGTTGATCAGGATGGTGTTGAACAGCGCCGTGAACTCGTCGGGGTGCACCTGCAGGTAGTCGTGGTACTCCTCGAAGGTATCCACGCCGGTCTGACGCATCTGATGCTGCACCCGGCGCATCAAGCTCGCCCGCTTGTAGCCCGTGAAATCGAACGCCCGGCTCTCCTTCAGATAGTTCAGCAGCCGTTCGAATGTCGGATCAACGGCCTCTGGCGGCCGCCGGCCGGCCCCTGCCCGTAGCTCCGCCGACCGCGAGTCGGCACCCTTCTCCGTTGCCATGCGTCACGTCCCCTCGACCCGTTGGCGCGTCGGCGCTAGGTGTGACTGCAGCAGCGATCGAATCAGAGTCGCTGCCCGGGTCGCTTCCTCGGCCTGCTCATGGAACCGATGCGCGGTGAGCGGGTTCCCCCGCTCCGTCGCGCGGTGCCCGAGTTCGCGGGCAAGGGCAGCCTTCTCTTCGAGGCTGCGCAGCGCCATCCACAGCGCACCGTCCAGCTGCAACGCCTGCTCGCCCAGCAGGCTCTCGGGCGACCAGGCATGCCCGACGCGGCAGCGATAGCGGACGAGCCCGCTGTCTCGGATCTCGAACAGTGTGCCCGCGCAGTCCGGGCACGAAAAGCCCGACGGCACGCCAGGGCGGACCGGATCGTTCATCGCGTCGCCGTCCATCTTCGCTAGGTCGGCTTCGATCCTCATCAACGATGACGCCTCGGGCTCGGTTCCGGCGATGTCGACGCGGCACATGGCGTCGATGAGGCCACCCATCTCGGCCGCCGAGGCGACCTGATCGGGGCTGACGTGTTCGATTGCGCTCAACGGCATCGCGGGGTACAGGGCGTCTCTCGGGTCCTGCACAATCACGGCGCCGCCGCGGCTCCGGATCGCGACCGCCCCGGCTGTGCCGTCGTCCAAGACGCCGGACAGCACGACGCCGATCACCCGAGCACCCTCGGCTTGGGCGGCCGTACGAAACAGGACGTCGACAGCCGGACGGTGGCCGTTCTCACGGGGACCTCGACTGAGGCTGACCAGACCGTCCTCGATCACCAGGTGCTGATCGGGCGGCGCAACCAGCGCCTGGCCCGCGACGAGCGGGTCCCCGGGTGCCGCGTGCCGCGCGGGTAGTGGGCCCGCGCGGTCGAGAATGGCCGGCAGCACGCTGCCACCGTAAGCCGGGACATGCAGGACGACTAAGACCGCCGCAGGCAGATCGCCGGGAAGATTGGCAAACGTCGTCCGAAGCGCCTCGACCCCTCCTGCCGAGGCGCCGAGTACGACAATGTCCCGCCGCATGAGGCTTCTTTTCTAGCGTGTCCGAGCCGGTTCCGCTTGCGTGAGATCCGATCACGGTTCGCTCTGGTCCGCCAGAGGGTACGGTGAAGCTTGCGGATCAGAATCGCCGCTGGTCACCGGTGGGCGCAGGATTTCGACCTCGAAGGAGCGTCATGTCCGTCCGCCCGGAGCTTGCAAGGTTCCTCACAGAGCTCGACTCGCACCGGGTGCGCCTGGAATCTCTCGCCAGGCAGGAGTCCGGCGAGGTTCGCGAGGAGGTTCGTGCGGCGAGCGACCAACTGCTCGCTGCGCGCGAGGAGCTGCGCATGCAACAGCAGGAGCTCGAGGCAGCTCAAGCGGCCGCCGTCGTCACGGGCGCCGAGTACGACCGGGCATTCTCGGAAACCGCCGTAGCCTGCCTACGCACCAACCCGCAGGGGCTCATCGTCGCGGCAAACCCCGCTGCCCGCGAGCTGTTGACCTGGCCGCTCGTCAGCTGGTCGCGCAGGCCGCTGCCTATTCACTTCACGCTGCCGACCCGGCCGATGGTGCGGTCGTTGATCAGCAGGGCGCGTCGGTACACCGGGCACGTGGCCGGCGACGCGATGCTGCAACGCTCATTCAACGCGAGGACTCCGGTCCGGCTGGCTGCCGTAGGGGACGCGGCCACCGGCACGCTGCGGTGGGCCGTGATGACGCTTGCCACGGAAGTGTCCGGGACTTAGCGAGGCGTCAGGCGAGCGGAAGTGCCCGGTGCGGACCGGGCCCAACGCGTCCAGTCGCCCTTAGGCACGGGGCAGCGGGGACCTGCTCCCCCCGGTGCACGTTCGTCAACAGCCCCCGCTGCCTCGGCGCCAAACCTGCGAGCTGAGCAGACAGGTACGGACATCCTCGGGCCTGCGGCACATCCGAGTCAATCCTGCGTTTCGGGTTGTGCACGAACGGTCGAGCGGCTGGCAGCGGGTCGTGGTGGAGGCGAGATTCGGCGGTATGGCCGACCACAGACGAGTGGCGATCCGAAGTGCCCGGATTGCGGCGTATGGTGGTGGCTGTCAGCGGGCTGTCCAACCGCCGTCGACGGCCAGAACCTGACCGGTGATCAGCGCGGCCGCGCCGGAGCTCAGGAAGACAACGGCACCCGCGACCTCGTGGGGTTTGCCGATGCGGTGCAATGCGGCAATGCGGTCGACGACATCGCGGCGAAACTCTGGCTCGGAGAGCGCAGCGTGCGTGCCGTCCGTCTCGATGAAGGTTGGCGCAACGGCGTTGACCGTGACTCCGTACCGGCCCCACTCGACG
>DATFRC010000136.1:0-2323 GCA_035263725.1 Jatrophihabitantaceae bacterium
GTGTCGCTGACGCTGAACCTGTTCGTAGTGCGTGGTGCGTCCGCCTCGGACGGCGACGCAGTGCGGCATGTCGACGGCATGGCCAACCGGATCTTCCTCGACCCGATCTTGCGCGGTGCGTACCCGGCGGATCTGCTCGACGACACTGCAGCGATCACCGACTGGTCGTTCGTGCGTGACGGGGACCTGCAGACGATCGCCGCACCTATCGACATGTTGGGCGTCAACTTCTACTCGCCGTCACTGGTCACGGGCGCGACCGACGACCTCGCGGTGTCCGCGACACGGCGGGCCCACGACGCTCACGAGCCCGACGGACCCGCAGCATGGCCGGGCAGCAACCTGGCGTACGAAGTTCCCCAGGAAGGCCCGTACACGGCGATGCACTGGCGCATCGATCCGGACAGCCTGCAGCAACTGCTGCTGCGAGTGCACCACGACTACCCCGGCGTACCGCTCGTCATCACCGAGAACGGCGCCGCCTTCGATGACGTGGTCGACCGGTCCGGGGCGGTACACGACGTCGAACGCATCGCCTACATCGACGCCCACCTGCGCTCGGTCAACGCGGCCATCGACTCCGGCGTGGACGTGCGCGGATACTTCGTCTGGACGCTGCTCGACAATTTCGAGTGGGCGTGGGGCCTGGCGAAGCGGTTCGGCGTGATACACGTGGACTACGCGACAGAGGCACGCACCCTCAAGGACTCCGCGCTGTGGTACCGCGACGTGATTGCCGGCAACGGACTGCCCCCGCGATAGACCCACCCGATTGCGCAACAATTCCTCGCCTGGGACAAGGAATTGTTGCGCAATCGAAGAGCTTCAGGCGCGTAGCTTCGCCGTGAGCGCCATCGCATCCCGGGGTGCGTATGCCTTGACGTCGTTGTCGAAGTATGCGTAAACGTCGGCGGGCGCCCACTTGCGAATCGCCTTCGCCCATGCCTCGAGCGAATCGTCGTCGTACCCGCTGGTGTACAGCTCCTCGGCACCGTGCAGCCGCACGTACCGGAACGACGCGGTGGCGGCGCGGATCACCGGCCACCGCCCGGCACTGTCGGCGAGCACCACGGCAACATCGTGTTCGCGGAGCAGATCCAGGAACGCGGGTGTCTCGTAGCTGGGATGCCGAACCTCCACGGCGTACCGGAGTGGCCGCTCCGTATCAGCCTCGGTGAGCGCTCGTCCGGCAAGCCGCTCGTCGTGCTGCCGGGCCAGGTACGCGGCCTCGACGGATGTTTGCGGCAGGCCGCTGAGGAACGCCTGTACTGTGCCCGCGTCGAACTGAAGCGTCGGCGGGAGCTGCCAGAGCACCGGACCCAGCTTCTCGCGAAGCGCCAGCACCCCGGAGGCGAAGAAGTTGGCCAGTGCGGCAGGATCGCGCAACCGCCGCATGTGTGTGATGTACCGGCTGCCCTTCACCGCGAAGACGAATCCGTCCGGTGTCTGCTCGTACCAGCCGCGATACAGCTCCGGGCGTTGCAGCGAATAGAACGAGCCGTTGATCTCGACGCTGTTCAATCGCTGCGCGGCGTAGCGCAGCTCCTCCCGCTGCGGCAGGCCCTTCGGGTAGAACGGTCCGCGCCAGAGCGGGTACCGCCAGCCCGAGATGCCGATCCGAATCTCCCGGTCAGTACGACCGCGCGACGTAGGCAACGAGATCGTCCTCCGTCTCGTTGTCGGGCACTGTCCCGTCCGGACGCTGCAGGCAGCGAACCGTCACTCCGGACTCGGCCAGCTTCGCCTCGCCGTCCTCGCCCAGTACCGCCCACGGCAGCTTTGCCCATGCCTCGGCGCCGGCTGTCGCCGCATCGTCCACAGTGGACACCTCGGCGATGCGCGCGTCGCGTTCCTCGCGGGCCGCCTCCAGCATGGCGCGCTGCTCGTCGGCAAGCAGCCGGGTGACCTCGGCGGCAAGCTCGCCGAGCGGCACCGGCGTCTTGCCCCCGGACAGCCGCCGGGCCAGGATCGCCACGTTGCTGTCGAGGTCGCGCGGACCGAGTTCGATGCGCAGCGGCACACCCTTGAGCTCCCAGTCGACGACGCGCCGCCCGAACGGGATGTCGGCGCGATCGTCCACCACGACGCGAGCCCCGGCGTCGGTCAGGTCCGCCGCGATCTTGTGCACCGCGTCGACCACCTCGGCCTTGACCGCCATCACGACGACCTGGGTCGGCGCCAGCGCCGGCGGCACCCGGAGTCCCGCGTCGTCGCCGTGCACCATGATCAGCCCGCCCACCATTCGCGTCGACGACCCCCACGACGTCGTCCAGGCCAGCTCGCGGCTGCCCTCGGCCGACGTGAACTCGATGCCGAACGCGCG
>DATFRC010000137.1:0-33000 GCA_035263725.1 Jatrophihabitantaceae bacterium
TCGTTCTCATCGCGTGATCTTCAGGTGGCGACTTGGGGCTGATGCGCCAGGGTGAGACGATCGGAGTATGTCTTCGGAGAACTACGCGGACGCCCTGCCGATCCTGAGCGATCGCGGTTTCGACACCGCCATGCGAGGCTACGACCGGCGCCAGGTGGACGAGTACGTCGCCAATCTCGATGACGAGGTGCGCGCCGCCGCTGCCGACCGTGACTCCGCGCTCGCCCGCTGTGCCGACCTCGCCGCGCAGCTTGCCAGCACGCAGGCGCAGATCGAGTCGCTGCGGCGACAGCTGCGCAGAGCGAGCGAGCGGCCGACCACGCAAAACGTGGACATGCGAGTCCGCGAGATGCTCGACTCCGCTGCCGCGGAGGCCGCCAAGATGCGAACGGACGCCGACGCCTATGTCCTCGCGACCCGCCGCGCCGCCGACGAGTCGGCCGAACGGGTCCGCGCGCACGCACGCCTCGAGTCCGAGCAGATCATGGCCCAGGCGACCGAGCGGCACATCGAAGCGGACGAGACGTTCCGGCAGCGCATCGCCGACGTCGAGCGGCACCGCGCGGAGGTGACCACCCAGCTGGAGCAAGACATCGCTCGTGCCCGCGTTGAGGAGGATCAGCTGACCCTCGAGGCGCAGGCCGTCCGGGAGCGGCTCGATGCCGAAGCGGCCGCCGAGCGCGCCCGCCAGGAGGACGAGTTCGCGCAGCGCCAGGCGCGGCACGAGGCCGAGCTGCAACACCGCATCCAGACCGCCGAGGAGGACTTCGAGATAGCGCTGCGATTGCGTCGCAGCGAAGAGGCGGCAAAGACTCGTGAGTTGGCGGCAGCGGCCGACGCCGACGCGAAGCAGACACGCGAGACGGCGCGCGCCGAGGCCGACGAGATGATCCACGAGGCTGACGAGAAGGTAGCCCGACTGCGCACCCGTCGGGAACAGACGCACATCGAGCTGCGCGCGCTGCACGCCAAGATCGCGACTGTCCTCGCGGAGACGGGTCCACTCGTGGCACCGGCCGCGTCCCCGGCCGCCGAGCCGTCCGGACCGGAGCAGCCCGCCGACGAGCGGCCGGCCACCACGCAGCCGGCAAAACCACGCCCACGACCCAACCAGCGCGCCTGAGCGAGCAAGACAATCCGGTCGGTCACGGCATGGGGCCCCGCCGGTCTCGCGCCGCCCAGCACGCGGTATGCCAATGCCGCCGCCCGGCGGCTTCGGTGTGGTCGGACGGCCACACCACAACATGCGGCATCCCGGGCCGGATGACCTGTTCGCAGCCCGGGCAGCGGTACGCCTTCGCCGAGCCGGCCAACATGCGCACCACGTACTCGTCACCGCGCCACTCATCGCGGCGTTCGGCTCCGCCGATCGGGCGCGCGAGTGGTGCCTCGACCCGGCGCCGGTTATGCCGGGGCATCACTCACGGTGAGTAGTCGCGGAAGCCCTTGCCGGTCTTGCGGCCCAGCCGTCCGGCCGTCACGAGGTGTTCGAGGAGCGGTGCGGGCGCGAAGCCGGGCTCGCGGAACTCCAGGTACAGGGTGCGCTGGATCGCGAGCGCGACGTCGAGCCCTACGACGTCGAGCAGCTCGAAGGGCCCCATGGGGTAGCCGCATCCGACCTTCATCGCGGAGTCGATGTCGTCCGCGCTGGCGTAGTGCGCCTCGAGCATCTTGACCGAGTCGTTCAGGTACGGGAACAACAAGGCGTTGACGAGAAAGCCGGCGCGATCGCCACAGCGCACCGGGTGCTTGCCGAGCTTGCGGGCGACGTCAAGCACCGTCGCCTCGGCGTCGGCCGCCGTCGATACGGTGTGCACGACTTCGACGAGCTTCATCACCGTGGCTGGGTTGAAGAAGTGCATACCCACGACGTCGCCCGGCCGCGAACTGGCCGCCGCACACTCGATCACCGGCAGGCTGGAGGTCGTCGTGGCCAGCACCGTGCCGGGCGCGCAGATGTCGCCCAGGTTGGCAAACAGGGCCTGCTTGACTGCGAGGTCCTCGATCACGGCCTCGACCACGAGCTGGACGTCGCCGAGGTCGTCGAGCGATGTCGTGCCACGGATGCGCGCGAGGGCAGCATCACGGTCGGCGGCGTCCAGTTTCCCGCGCTGCACCGCCTTCTCCATCGACAGCTGGACGGCCCTGGCCACCTTGCTGAGCTTCTCGGTACTGCGCGCGACGAACAGCACGTCGTAGCCGGCCTTGGCGAACACCTCGACGATGCCGGTGGCCATTGTCCCGGAGCCGACGACGCCGACCCGCTCGACCGGCCGCGCGCCCGTGACCGCGTCCTCCCCCGGCGTTTGTGCGTCGGCCACCACGTTCGGCGAGTCGGGCACGTCGTAGGTGTAGAAGCCGCGGCCGGACTTCCGCCCCAAGAATCCGGCTGTGATCATCTGCTTGAAGACCGGCGTCGGCGCATGCAGGCGGTCGCGGGTCTGCTTGTACATCGTGTCGAGGATCTCGTAGGCCGTGTCGAGCCCGATGAGATCCAGCAAGGCCAGCGGACCCATCGGGAGTCCGCAGCCGAGCTTCATAGCCACGTCGATGTCCTCGCGACTTGCGAACCGCGATTCGTACAGCGAGGCTGCGTGATTGAGGTAGCCGAACAGCAGCGCATTCGCGATGAACCCGGCACGGTCGCCGATCGTGACGTCGACCTTGCCGAGCTTCTGCGCGAACGCCTCGACTTCGTCGACGACCTCGGGCTCGGTGACCACCGTGCGTACGATCTCGACCAGCTTCATCACCGGCGCAGGGTTGAAGAAGTGCAGGCCGACGACCTTGCTCGGCCGGCCCGTCGCGACGGCGATCTCTGTGACCGACAACGAGGACGTGTTCGTGGCCAGGATCGCGTCGGGTTTGCAGGTCTGGTCGAGCTCGGTGAAGATGTGCCGCTTCAGGTCGAGATGCTCAGGCACCGCCTCGACGACAAGGTCGACCTCGGCGAGCCGGCCGACATCGGTGCCGAAGTCGATGCGCTCCAGCAGCGCTCGCTGCTCGGCCTCGCTGAGCTTGCCCCGGACGACGGCGCGCCCGGTGGAGTGCTCGAGATGGCCACGCCCGCGGGCGAGGGCGCCTTCGTCGACCTCGACGGCGACCACCCGCAACCCCGTCCTGGCGAATACCTCAGCGATGCCGGCACCCATGGTGCCGAGTCCGACGACGCCGACCTGCTGGAACTCCCGAGCCATGCCACTGAACCTTAGTGCGCCGCCGCGGCATGGCTGCCCGGGCTGAGGCCGGTCTCACTCGTCCGCCCATCGCCCGGCTCTTGATCATTTCCGCCAGAACCGCCAATCTTCGCGGGTTCGGCAGAGATCATCAATCCCGCGCTAGTGGCCCCACCGCGCCTTGACCAGCCGCTTGAGTCGCGCCACGTCGCCGGGTGTGCGCCGGAACGTCAGCGCCTTGATCGGCGGCGGGTAGCGCAGGTGCGTGACGGCGCGCGGCCAGGCGAACTCCCGCAATCCGTCCGCGCCGTGGATGCGCCCGAACCCCGAGTTCCGAACGCCTCCGAATGGCAATCCCGGCACGGTGGCGTACGCGAGCACCGAGTTGATGCTCACCATGCCGCAGGAGAGTCGATCGGCGATCTCCTCGCCGTGGGCGGCGCTGAAGACGGCACCCCCGAGCCCGTACGGGTTCGCGTTGGCCCGTGTTACCGCTTCGTCGACATCCTGGACCCGGGCGATCGTCACGGTGGGGCCGAACGTCTCCTCCTGGACGGCCGCGGAATCCTCGGGCACGTCGACGAGCACCACCGGCTGCACGTAGGGCGGCTGCACCGAGTCCTGGCCGCCCACTACGGCGCGTCCCCCGTGGGCCAGCGCATCGGAGATGTGCCGGCGCACCACGTCGAGCTGCGCCGGCATCGTGATCGGGCCGTACTCGGTGCCGGCCTGCACGAGCGCCGCTGCGCGAGTCACTCGCGCCACGAAGTCGTCGTACACCGATGCCACGGCGTAGACCCGCTCCACGCCGGCGCACGTCTGCCCGGCGTTGTACATGGCGCCCCAGATCGTCGCGTCGACAGCCGCGTCGAGGTCGGCGTCGTCGGCGACGATCAGTGCGTCCTTGCCACCGCATTCGATCAGCACCGGGGTAAGCGTCTCGGCGCACGCGGCCATTATCTTCTTGCCCGTCGCGGTTGATCCGGTGAACGCCAGCTTGTCGACGCCGGCGCGGCACAGCGCCGCACCGGTCTCGCCGAACCCCGGCACCAGCTGGAAGACGGGCCGTTCCGGCACGACCGAAGCGAACGTGTCGACCAGCCACGCCCCAACGGCAGGCGTGTACTCACTCGGCTTGAAAACCACGGCATTGCCCGCCGCGAGCGCATAGCTGATGGAACCGAGCGGGGTGTGCACCGGGTAGTTCCACGGCCCGATGACGCCGACCACGCCATACGGCACATACGTGATCGACGCGGTGTGGTTCATCGCCAGCACGCCCGGCACGACACGGTGCCGCCCCAGCACCCGGCGCGCGTGGGCGCTCGCCCAGCTCAGGTGATCGATCGCGAGTATCACCTCGCTGACGGCGTCGTCCACCGACTTGCCGTTCTCCCGATGCATCAGGTCCGCGAGCTCGTCACTTCGCCGCACGAGCAGCCGCCGCCAATCTCGCAGCCGCTTGCCGCGTTCGTCATAGCCAATGTCGCCCCACCACGTGGCCGCGCCGCGCGCGCGTGCGACGGCGGCATTCACATCCTCGGCGGTGTGGACCGGAAAGGTACCGACGACGTCGCCCGTGGCGGGGTCCAGCGATTCGAACTTCTCGGTCATACGGCAACCGTACGAGCGAGTAACAGCGACGGCTACTGCTGCTCGAGGGCGGACAGCCGCTCGCGCATCCGGGCCAGCTTGTCGGTGAGCTCGGCTTCGAACTCTGCCAGGCTGCGCTGCCGGGCGTGGACGAGTTCGAGCTGCCGCTCGACGTTCGGGATCGCGGCCTCGATGATCTCGGTGCGTTCGGCGTCTTCGGTGCTGCTTTCCCAGCGGACACGCAGGTACTGGCTCACGTGCGCTGCCTCGGCGAGCTGGGTCAACTCGTCGAGTGAGAGGCCGAGCAGGTTGCGCAGCCGCACCAGCTCCCGCAGGCGGGCGATGTCGGCATCGGTGAACAGGCGGTGGCTGCCCTTGAGACGAGCGCGGTCCGCACCGAGCAGGCCGAGCTCCTCGTAATACCGGATGGTGCGCTGCGTGATGCCGACGTCCTCCGCGACCTCGCCGATCTTGTACAGCCGCTGGCCGGTGGTGGTCTGTGTCATCGCATGCCTCGCAGGTCAGGCCGTCGCAGGGCTCGGCGCCGCGTCCGGCTGCGCACCGGCGGGCACCGTCGTGTCCTCATCGACATGGTGGTACTTGCCGCCGCGCAGCAGCGACGCCACGGCGGCGACCAGACAGGCGACGATAGCGAATACGAACGCGTAGACGAGCGCACTGTGGAACGGGCCGGAGATCAGGTGCGGGAAGAAGCCGCGGCCGGTTATCTGGTCCGCCTGGCCCGGAGGAAGCGCGCTCAGGACGTGCGGGCCGAGCAGAGTGGCCATGGGGTTGTAGCCGAGAAACGACGCGAAAAGGGTTGCCACCGGCGGCAGCGTCGACACCCGATGCGCGTCGCTCCGCGGCACACCGTGCTGCACCAGGCCGTTCTGCAGCGCATGGGGCAGATCGGAGGCCAGCCCGACGATCATCAACGTGAAGAACACCCCGATGGACAGCACGCTCGCCGAGTTCATGAACGTCGCGAGCATGCCTGCTCCGGCGCCGCGCTGGCTGGGCGGCAGGCTGTTCATGACGCCCGCGGAGTTCGGTGACGCGAACAGGCCCATGCCGATCCCGTTGAGCGCCAGCACCAGGGCGAACCACACATAAGAGAAGTCCACCGGCAACACCATCAGCAGCACGAAGCTGATCGCGGCGACGATGAGCCCGCCGGTCGCGAACGGCCGCGCGCCGAAGTGGTCCGACAGGTAGCCCGACACCGGCCCGGCCACGAGGAAGCCGCCGATCAACGGCAGCATGTAGACGCCCGCCCATAGCGGTGTGCGCGCGAAGTCGTAGCCGTGCAGCGGCAGCCACACGCCCTGTAGCCAGATGATCAGGATGAACTGCAGCCCGCCCCGGCCCATCGCGGCGAGCAGCGCGGCGATGTTGCCACCGGCGAACGCGCGGATCTTGAACAGTTCGAGGTGGAACATCGGCTCGGCCACGTGCAATTCGATGAAGCAGAACGCGCCGAGCATCGCGACGCCGCCGATGAGCGTCGTCAGCACGAGCGGCGACGTCCATCCCATGGTGTCGCCGCCGTAGGGCTGGATGCCGTACGTGATGCCGATCATCAGGCCCACCAGGCCGACCGCAAACGTGATGTTGCCCCACCAGTCGACGCGCGCCGCCTTGCGCACACCAAGCTCCCGCAGGCTGCGATAGGACCACACCGTCGCGGCCAGCCCGATCGGCACGGAGACCAAGAAGATCAGCCGCCACGACACCGGCGCGAGCACGCCGCCGAGCACCAACCCGATGAACGAGCCGGCGATCGCCGCGATCGAGTTCACGCCCAGCGCCAGGCCGCGCTGGTCGCGCGGGAACGCGTCGGTCAGGATCGCGCTGGAGTTGGCGAACAGCAGCGCGCCACCGACGCCCTGCCCGATACGCATCACGATCAGCCACCACGCGGCCGCCGCCCCGTGCATCCAGGTGATGCTCAGCAGGATCGAGAACGTCGTGAACACAGCGAAGCCGAGATTGAACATTCGCACCCGGCCGTAGATGTCGCCGAGCCGGCCCAGGCTGACGACCAGGACAGCCGTCACAACGATGAATCCGAGGATCAGCCACAGCAGATAGCCGGTGTTGCCAGGAGCCAGCGGGTCGATGTGGATTCCGCGGAAGATGTTGGGCAGCGCGATCAACAGGATCGAGGCGTTGATCGTCGCCATCAACATGCCCATGGTCGTGTTGGACAACGCGACCCACTTGTAGTCCAGCCTGCCCAGTCGCATCCGCACCCAGCTTCCGTACATTCTGTTCCTTACGTAAACGTAAGATAGCAGCGCGGCGGGAGCGACTTTCGAGACCGGGACGGACCAGATGAGCGACGCGTTGACAGCGAGCACCATCACGATCGTCGGCCATGGCAGTGATCGGATCGAGGCATACCTTGCCCGCCCGGAGGACCAGGGACCGCGGGGCGGTGTCGTGGTTATCCACCACTTGCCCGGATACGACCCGGCGACGAAGGAAATCGTGCGCCGCTTCGCCGAGATGGGACACGACGCGATCAGCCCGAACCTGCATTATCGCAAGCGCCGGGCGCGGAGCCCGACGACGCGGCGGCGGCCGCGCGGGCGCGCGGCGGGGTGCCCGATGAGCGGCTCGTAGGCGACGTCGGCGGCGCGGCCGCGCACCTGCGGCTGCTGCCGTCGTCCAACCGAAAGGTCGGCGTGATCGGTTACTGCTCGGGCGGGCGGCAGAGCGTCCTCGCGGCCTGCAGCATGGACCTGAACGCCGCGGTTGACTGTTACGGCGCGTACGTGGTCAGCGATTCCCCGCAGGGAGGCTCGGTTCGGATGACCAGCCTGGTCGACCGGCTACCGGAACTACGCTGCCCGTTGCTCGGCCTGTTCGGCAAAGACGACGCGCATCCCGGCCCGGAGGAGGTCGCCACCCTCGACAGCATCCTGACCGACTACGGCAAGCCGCACGAGTTCTACAGCTATGACTGCGCCGGCCACGCGTTCTTCGCGGTGGACCGCCCGTCCTACCGGGTCGAGGCGGCCAACGACGGATGGGAGCGCATCGCGGCGTTCTTCGCGAAACATCTCGCCTAGAAGAGCGTGTCCTCGCGGATGATCCCCCGCAACGCCTCGTAGTCGAGCACGACGCAGTCGATGCCCCGGTCAGTGGCCAACACCCGCGCCTGCGGCTTGATCTCCTGGGCGGCGAAGACGCCGCGGACCGGCGCGAGCAGCGGATCGCGGTTGAGCAGTTCGAGGTAGCGCGTCAGCTGCTCAACGCCGTCGATCTCGCCACGCCGCTTGATCTCGACGGCGACTGCGGCCCCCGCCGGATCGCGCGCCAGGATGTCGACCGGTCCGATCGCGGTCGGGTACTCACGCCGCACCAGCCGGTATCCCTCGCCCAGCGTCTGGATGTGCTCGGCCAGCAGCCGTTGCAACTCAGCCTCGACGCCGTCCTTGACCAATCCGGGGTCGACGCCGAGGTCGTGCGTCGAATCGGAGAGCACCTCTGCGACGGAGATGATCAGCTGCTCACCGCTCTTGTTGGTCACCGTCCAGGTGTCGCCGACGATACTCAGCGTGCACGGCGGGGTCATCCAGTTCAGCGGCTTGTACGAGCCGCCGTCCGAGTGCACCAGCACCGATCCGTCGGCCTTGACCATCAGGAGCCTGACGGCGAGCGGCAGGTGCGCGGTGAGCCGACCGACATAGTCGACCGAACATCGAGCCACGACCAACCGCATGGCCCGGAGGCTACCGTCTGGGCCATGACCCTGCAGCGCATCGGCATCGTGGTCCACGAGGGCAAGGCGGCAGCGCGCACCGCGGCGCGAACGGTCCACGACTGGGCGGCCGAACACGGGGTCTCGGCCGTCAACGTCGACGTTTGGCACGACGGCGTCGAGCGGCGCAACGCCCGCGACGAAGCCGCGGAGGCGGGCTACCCCGACCTGATCGTCACGATCGGCGGCGACGGCACGTTCCTGCGCGGCGCGCGGATCGCCGCCGCGACCGACGCCGGCGTCCTCGGTGTCGATGTCGGCCGGCTCGGCTTCCTGACGGAGGTCGGCGTGGACGACCTCACCCGCGCGCTGGATGCGGTCCGCAACGAGACCGCGATCATCGAGGAGCGGCTCACGCTGAGCCTGCGTGCGTCGCGCGGCCTGGATATCCCTGCCGGCATCGACGGCCTGCTGCGATTCGGCCGTGGCCCCAAATTGCCGCCACCGCCGGTGCATGCGAGTACTCCGGCTGACGTGGGCTGGGGCGTCGGCATGGACGTCATGGCACTCAACGACGTCGTGTTCGAGAAGCTGGCGCGTGACCGACAAGCCAGCCTGGCTGTATACGTGACAGGGCGCCTATTCGCGTCGTACTCGGCCGACGCACTCATCGTCTCCAGCCCGACCGGGTCCACGGCATACAGCTTCTCTGCCGGTGGTCCGGTGCTCTCACCGCGACTGGAAGCCATCGTCTTCACCCCCGTCGCGCCCCACATGATCTTCGACCGGAGCCTGGTGCTCGCAGCGGACGAGGCGGTGGGCGTGCGGGTGCTGACGCATTCCGGGCAGGTGGCGGTGAGCGTGGACGGGCAACTGCGCGGCGTGATCGATCCCGGCGACTGGGTCGCGGTGTATGCCGGGCGGCGGCGCGCCCGGCTGGTGCGGCTGCGCCCGTCCGACTTCTTCGAACGGCTGCGGTCGCGGTTCCAGCTGGCCGACGCCGCAGCCGCGGCGGCGGACGGAGACGCGCCGATGGAATACCGCCCCGACACGCCACCGCCCGCTGAGCTCCGTCACCTCTACATGGCTCCGCCACTTGCCGAGTGATCCGGCGGAAGATAGGCCCATGAGTGACAGCCTGCGCAAAGTCGAGATCGAACGCCTCGGCCTGGGTCGCTACCGCGCTACCAACGTCCGCGGCGGCACCGTCACCATCGGCGGCGACGACACCGAGTTCACCGCGGTCGAGCTGTTCCTCGCCGCGCTCGGCGGCTGCGGGGCGGCCGACGTCGACTACATCACCAGCAAGCGCGCCGAGCCCGAGTCGTTCCGGGTCACCGTGACCGGCGACAAGATCCGCGACGACGGCGGCAACCGACTGACGAACCTCGCGGTCACATTTCGGATCACGTTTCCGACGGATGCGGACGCGGCCCGCGAAGCGCTCCCTCGAGCCGTCGCCCAGTCCCACGACCGGCTGTGCATCGTCTCCCGGACCGTGCAGCTCGGCGCGCCCGTCGAAGACCGGATAGCGTCGAACGATGGTCTCTGACATCGTCTTGAACAACGGCGTGCCCATGCCGCAGCTCGGCATCGGCGTGTGGCGGGCCAGCGATCGCGAGGCGGCCTACGCGGTCGCCGAGGCGCTGCGGATCGGCTACCGCAGCGTCGACACCGCCGCCATGTACGGCAACGAGCCGGGCGTCGGTCGCGCGGTGGCCGCGTCGGGCGTGCCCCGCGATCAGGTGTTCGTAACCACCAAGGTGAACAACCCCGACCACGGCTATGACCAGGCGTTGCGCGCGTTCGATGCCAGCCTGTCCCGGCTCGGTTTCGACTATGTCGACCTCTACCTGATCCACTGGCCGCTACCGCGCCAGAACCGCTACGTCGACACGTGGCGGGCACTCGAGAAGCTCTACGCGGACGCGCGGGTGCGGGCGATCGGCGTCTCGAACTTCCAGATTCCCCACTTACAGCGGCTGCTCGATGAGACCGACGTAGTGCCCGCGCTGAACCAGATCGAGCTGCACCCGTACCTGGCGCAGTCCGAGCTGCGGGCCTACCACGCCGAGCACGGCATCGCCACCGAGGCATGGTCGCCGCTCGCGAAAGGCGGCGCGCTGCTGCGCGACCCGGTGATCACGGCGCTCGCCGCCAAGTACGGCCGCACGCCCGCGCAGGTTGTGATCCGCTGGCATATCCAGGTGGGCAACGTGGTGATCCCCAAGTCGGTGCACGCTGACCGGATCGCCGAAAACTTCGACGTGTTCGGCTTCGAGCTGGCTGCCGACGACATGGCCGCGATCAACGAACTCGACCGGGACGGGCGCACCGGCCCGCATCCGGACGGGTCCTAGCCACGTGCCTCCTCGATCGCGTCCACAACCTGGCTCAGCACCTCGGCAATCTCGAAGTCCTTCGGAGTGAACACCCGGGCCACGCCGGCCGCCTGCAGTGCCGCCGCATCGGCCTCCGGGATGATGCCGCCCACCACGACCGGCACGTCAGTGAGCCCGGCCGCCCGCAGCCCATCGACCACCTCCGGCACCACGGACAGATGCGAACCGGATAGCACCGACAACCCGACGACGTCGGCGTCTTCCTCGAGGGCCGCGGCCACGATCTGCGCCGGCGTCAGCCGGATTCCGGAGTAGACGACTTCGAAGCCGGCGTCTCGGGCGCGCAGCGCGATCTGCTCGGCACCGTTCGAGTGGCCGTCGAGGCCGGGCTTCCCGACCACGAACTTCAATGGCCCCAGCGCCCGCACCCGCTCCCGCACTGCAGTCAGCCCGGCCCGCCCACCGCCGCTCGCAGCACCTACGCCCGTCGGCGGGCGGTATTCGCCGAACACTTCGCGGAGCACACCCGCCCACTCCCCTGTCGTCACGCCGGCCCGGGCGCAGCCGAGCGACGGCTCCATCAAGTTGGCCTGCGTCTTCGCCGCGTCTCGCAGCGACGTGAGGGCAGCCACTACCACCGCCTCGTCGCGCCCTGCACGCCAGGCACGCAGGCCGACGACCGCCGCCGCTTCGACGCCGGCGTCGACGGCCTGGATCGCGCCGTCGAGCCCGGATAGCAACGGGCTCGGCTCGGACTCGGTGAACCGGTTGACCCCTACCACCACGTCCTCGCCGGACTCGATGCGCCTGCGCCGCGACGCCAGCGACGACACCATCGCCGCCTTCAGGTACCCCGACTCGACGGCAGCCACGGCACCCCCCATTGCGAGCACCCGCTCGATCTCGGCGCGCGCCGCATCCTTGATCTCCGCGACCTTGGCGGCGACGACCCGGGAGCCCTCGAACAGGTCGGCGTACTCCAGCAGGTCGGATTCGTACGCCAGCACCTGCTGCATGCGAAGCGACCACTGCTGGTCCCACGGGCGCGGCAGACCCAGTGCCTCGTTCCACGCCGGCAACTGCACCGCGCGGGCGCGGGCGTCCCGGGACATCGTGACGGCCAGCATCTCCAGCAGGATCCGGTGGACGTTGTTCTCCGGCTGTGCCTCCGTCAGGCCGAGCGAGTTGACCTGGACCCCGTAGCGGAACCGCCGCTGCCTCGGGTCTTGGATCCCGTATCGGGAAAGGGTGATCTCGTCCCATAGCTCGCCGAACGCGCGCAGCTTGCACATTTCCTCGACGAAGCGCACTCCGGCGTTGACGAAGAACGAGATGCGCGCGACGACGTCGGGGAACCGGGCCGCACTTACCTGGCCGGAATCTCGCACCGAGTCCAGCACCGAGATCGCGGTACACAGCGCGAATGCCACCTCCTGCACCGGTGTGGCGCCTGCCTCCTGCAGGTGGTAGCTGCAGACGTTGATCGGGTTCCACTTCGGGACGTGCACCACCGTGTACGCGATCAGGTCCGTGATCAGCCGCAGGGACGGCCCGGGCGGGAACACGTACGTGCCCCGCGACAAGTACTCCTTGATGATGTCGTTCTGTGTGGTGCCGGTCAGTTTGGCGAAGTCGGCGCCTTGCTCCTCGGCGACCGCCAGGTACAACGCCAGCAGCCACATGGCCGGCGCGTTGATCGTCATCGACGTATTCATCTGCTCGAGCGGGATGCCGTCGAACAATGCGCGCAGGTCGCCGAGGTGCGCGATGGGCACGCCGACCTTGCCGACCTCGCCCTTGGCGAGTTCGGCGTCCGGGTCGTAGCCGGTTTGCGTCGGCAGGTCGAATGCCACCGAGAGGCCGGTCTGCCCCTTGGCCAGGTTCCGGCGATACAACGCGTTCGACGCCGCCGGCGAGGAATGGCCGGCGTACGTACGCATCAGCCACAGCTTGTCGCGCTGATCGTCGTCCGGGTACGGCATGGCGGCCTCCTACACGCGAGCGCTCATCGCCAGACTCTATGAACGCACGCCCATTCCGTGCTAACAACTGTGGCCGACTTCGCAGCGCCCTGGCAGGCTGCCGGAGTGCCCCTTGAAACGCTCACCTGGGTGGACTTCGGCCGCTCGTGTCGCGACCTGGCGCGGCGCATCCATACCGGCGGTTATCGGCCGGATCTGATCTTGGCCATCGCCCGCGGCGGCCTGTTCCCAGCCGGGGGGCTGGGCTATGCGCTGGACGTCAAGAACCTGCACGTCATCAATGTCGAGTTCTACACCGGGGTGGACGAGCGGCTGCCGATGCCGGTGGTGCTGCCGCCGGTGCCGCAGCTGGTCGACCTGTCCGGGGCGCGCGTGCTCATCGCCGACGACGTCGCCGACACCGGCGCGACGCTGCGCCTCGTCAAGGACTTCTGCGCGCAGCATGTGGCCGAGGTGCGCTGCGCGGTGATCTACGAAAAGCCGCGCTCGATCGTCAAATGTGAGTACGTGTGGCGCCGCACGGATCTCTGGATCGACTTCCCCTGGTCGGCCGAGGCCCCCGTTGCATGAGCAGCGCTACGTCTTTCACAGTGAATGGCCGCTGGCCGGCGCGCCCGACAGGATCTACGCGGTGCTGCGGGACGTGGCAAGCTACCCACACTGGTGGCCGCAGGTCCGCAGCGTCCGGCGGCTGAGCGAGACCTCGGGTGAGCTGCGCTGCCGTAGCCTGCTGCCGTATGAGCTGGCGTTCGTGGTCAGCCGGGAGATCGAGGATCCCGACGCGCGGGTGCTGTCGGCCCGGCAGACCGGTGACCTCGACGGGACGAGCCGCTGGACGGTTCACGGCGACGGCACCGTCGTCTTCGACGAGGATGTCGTGGTCTGCAAGGCGCTCGTGCGCGTCGCAGGGGTACTGGCCCGCCCGGTGCTGCGGTTCAACCACGACCTGATGATGCGCGACGGCGAACGTGGCCTGCGCCGCTACTTGGAGCGCGGCTGACGTAGTGCCAGGATGACCTCGTGGGTGCGGATTTGCCGACGGTGCTCATCTTGATCGTCGTGGTTGGCCTGCTCCTCGTCGTCATGCGCTGGACGTTCCGGCCGTCCCGCCCGCGTCGGGGCCGGCCGGTTGACGCCGCCGACTCTGCCGACCTCGGCATGCTCGACGTGATCGTCGCCGACGTCCCGCGCGCGGAAGCCATGCGGCTGCGGGCGAAGCTCGGCGAGGCCGGCATCCGCACGTCCATGTCCCGCCGCCGCAACGGCGACATGGACGTGCTGGTCTTCAAGGACGACACCGAGGCTGCCCGCGCCCTGCTGAGCCATTAATCGCGATGAGCGCTCGCGCGACGAGCCCTTGCTCCCGATGATCTTGGACTTATGGTCGGTATCCAGCCGCAGGTCCAAGATCAAGCGATGGAACGGGGTGCGCGGATTAGTCGAACGTATCCGACTCGGTACGCACCACGTCAGCTCCGAGCGCCCGAAGCTGCTCCTCGATGCGCACGTAACCCCGATCGATGTGCCGGATCTCCGCTACCTCTGTCACGCCTTCAGCCACCAGGCCGGCGATTACCAGCCCGACTCCGGCGCGGATGTCGGTAGCCCGAACGGGAGCGCCCGAGAGCCGGTCCCGTCCGCGCACCACTGCGTGGTGGCCGTCGGTGCGCACATCGGCACCCATCCGCGCGATCTCGTCGCAGAACATGAACCGGCCCTCGAAGAGGTTCTCGGTCACCATCGCCGTGCCGTCAGCCACCGACAACATCGCGATCGCCTGCGGCTGCAGGTCCGTGGGCAACCCGGGATAGGGCAGCGTCACCACATCGAAGCTCTTCGGCCGGTCGTGCATGCGCACCCGGAACCCGTCCGGGAGGACCTCGATGTCGGCGCCCGCACGGGACAGCTTGTCCAGCGAGATCTCCAGGTGTGCTGCGTTGGCGCCGCGCACCACCACGTCTCCGCGGGTGGCCGCCGCGGCGAACGCCCAGGTGCCGGCGACGATCCGGTCCGCCACTGCGACGTGCGCGGTCGGCTTCAACGCGTCCACGCCCGTGATCTCCAGCGTCGACGTACCGATCCCGTCGATCTGCCCGCCCATCTCCTGCAGCATGCGGCATAGGTCGACGATCTCGGGCTCGCGAGCCGCGTTGTCGAGGACGGTGGTCCCCTTCGCCAGCACCGCGGCGGTCACGATGTTCTCTGTGGCACCGACGCTGGGCAGGTCGAGCCAGATCGTGGCCCCGCGCAGCTGCGCCGCCTCGGCGACGATGTAGCCGTGCTCGGTGCGGATGTCCGCGCCCATCCGGCTCAGCCCGTCGAAGTGCATGTCGAGCGGACGCGTGCCGATCGCGTCGCCGCCGGGCATCGCGACCCGGGCGCGCCCGGTGCGGGCGAGGAGCGGGCCCAGGACCGCGATCGAGCCACGGATCTTGCGGACCAGCTCGTACGGCGCCTCCCAGGCCGGTTCGTCCGGCACCGTGATCCGCACGCTGTCGACGCGGCCGTCGGAAGCCTCGGCGACCTCGCAGCCCAGTCGGCCGAGCAGCTCGTGCATCGTCTTCACGTCACTGATCGCGGGAAGGTTGCTGATCGTGGTCTCGCCGGGCGCCATCAACGCGGCGGCCATCAGCTTGAGAACGCTGTTCTTGGCGCCAACTACGGCGACGTCTCCGGACAGGCGGGCTCCGCCGGTAACTCTCAGGACCTGCACAATCTCTCCTGCTCGCAGCGCTTGTGCTCATCGATTCGGTGCACTGCGTTCCCCGGCCCCGCCACGCTCGTGCACCGGCAGAGCGTATCGTCCAGGCATGGCAGTCCATCTGACCCGTATCTACACACGTGTCGGGGACGATGGGACGACCGCGCTGGGCGACATGTCCCGCGTTCGCAAGACTGATCCTCGAGTCGAGGCTTACGCCGACTGCGACGAGACGAACGCCGCCATCGGGGTCGCGCTCTCTCTGGGCGAGGTCTCCGGGCCGATTGCGGATGTGCTGCGTGAGGTGCAGAACGACCTGTTCGACCTCGGGGCGGACTTGTCCACCCCGGTAGTCGCAGAGCCCAAGCACGCGCCGCTTCGCGTCACCAACGCCTACGTCGAACGCCTCGAGGCGTGGTGTGACCAGTTCAACGCCGACCTGCCGGAGTTGGCGAGCTTCGTGCTGCCCGGCGGCACGCCGGCTGCGGCGCTGTTGCACCAGGCGCGCACGATCGCGCGACGTGCAGAACGCCGGGCTTGGGCACTGCGCGAAGCCGACCCCGACGGCACCAACCCGGTCGCGGTGCGGTACCTGAACCGGCTCTCCGACCTGCTGTTCATCCTTGCCCGCACGGCGAATCCTCGCGGCGACGTGCTCTGGCGTCCGGGGGGCTGACCGCGGGAGCCTCCGCGGCCGGCACTTCTAGAGGTCAGGCCCGCCGAGCCGCAACACCGCGCGGAGCCGCGCCACGCGCCTCGCCCGCCCGTCGCGTCGTGCCCGCCGCTGCTGTTCTTCCCACTGCTGCTCGCGGATCTGCTGGGCAGCGACGCTGTAAACGAGCTCGGGGTAGATGTCGCTCTCGCCGTACATGGCGTTCTCCTTCGTAGCTGGATATCGATCACCCAGACGACGAACGGGAAAGCCCGGAAAGGACAGCCGGCCGTCCAGAGGAAGGACGCTCGTCGGCCGCCGAACCCGGCGGTTGAGCTAAGCGCGCGGCGCGGACGACTCGAGCCAGGACACGAACCCGGTGAACGCGCCGTCGGCAAGCGCCAGGGTGATGTCGCCGTGTGGGTCGCGGCATTCCACGATGACCGCGCTCGTCGGGAGTGAGCGCAGCTCGGCCTCGGTCGGCTCGCGCCGGCTGATCACCTCGAGCTGGCCGCGACGCAGCACCCGAGTGGGGCGCGGGCCCAGATCGATTGCTCGGTACCACCGGAACTCTTCCCCGTCATAGCGGGCCACGCCGTACAGCCATCGGTTGCCACGGCGCACGGCCAGCGGGATGGCGCCCGCGCTGCGCAGCATGTGCCGCTGCCTGGCGATGATCAGCGCCAGGACAACGATGATGGCGATCAGCACCACGATCGCGACTGCGTCGACGATTCGCATGCTGACCTCCTCCGCTCCGCGTCAGGCCGTACGTGCTTCGGACGGGACGTCGCGCCCGGACTCGGACGTTGCGCGCAGCCGGGCAAGTGCGCGCTCGCGCGCCGCCTCCGCGTCGGAGCCCTGCTGGGACTCGGCCCGCGCCAGCGCTGCCCGGGCGCGGGTTACGTCGATCTCGTCGGCCAGCTCGGCCAGCTCAGCGAGGATCGACACGCCGTCGGCGCGCACCGACAGGAACCCGCCGTGAACGGCAACCCGCAGCTCCGGCCCATCCACCCGGACGATGCGGACGATCCATCCGGGAGCAAGCTCCCCGAGCAGCAGCGAATGCCCAGGGAGGATGCCGAGCTCGCCCTCGGTGGTACGGGCGAAGACGGCCTCGGCCTCGCCGGACCACAGCGCCCGCTCTACGGAAACGAGCTCAACATGCATGCTGCTCATTTTCTTATCCCGCCTGGGCTCTTCGCGCGAGCGCTCATCGCTTATTCGCCTCGGAGCTCACGGGCCTTGCGCTCGAGATCGTCGATGCCGCCGCACATGAAGAACGCCTGCTCCGGATATTCATCGAAGTCACCATTGGCCAGTCGCTTGAAGGCGTCGATGGTCTCATTGACCGGCACGAAGGATCCGTCCAGACCGGTGAAGGTCTTGGCCACGTAGGTGTTCTGTGACAGGAACCGCTCGATTCGCCGCGCCCGGCCGACGATGATCTTGTCTTCCTCGGAGAGCTCGTCGATGCCCAGGATCGCGATGATGTCCTGCAACTCCTTGTACCGCTGCAAGATCTGCTTGGTGCGCTGCGCCACGTCGTAGTGGTCTTGGCCGACGTACTCGGCGGCGAGGATCGTCGACGTGGAGTCGAGCGGGTCCACGGCCGGGTAGATACCCTTCTCCGAGATGGGCCGGGAGAGCACGGTGGTCGCATCCAGGTGCGCGAACGTGGTGTGCGGTGCAGGGTCGGTGATGTCGTCAGCGGGGACGTAGATCGCCTGCATCGAGGTGATCGAGTGGCCACGGGTGGACGTGATCCGCTCCTGCAGCTGGCCCATCTCGTCGGCGAGCGTCGGCTGGTAGCCCACGGCCGATGGCATCCGGCCGAGCAGCGTCGACACCTCCGAACCCGCCTGGGTGAACCGGAAGATGTTGTCGATGAACAGCAACACGTCCTGCTTTTGCACATCGCGGAAGTACTCGGCGACCGACAGTGCGGCCAGGCCCACGCGCAGCCGCGTGCCGGGTGGCTCATCCATCTGCCCGAAGATCAGCGCGGTGTCCTTGAGCACGTCCGTCTCGGTCATCTCGACGATTAGCCCGGTGCCCTCACGGGTGCGCTCGCCCACGCCGGCGAACACCGAAACGCCGCCGAAGTTCTTGGCGACGCGGTAGATCATCTCCTGGATGAGGACGGTCTTGCCCACACCGGCGCCACCGAACAAGCCGATCTTGCCGCCGCGCACGTACGGGGTGAGCAGGTCGATGACCTTGATGCCGGTCTCGAACATCTCGGTCTTGCTCTCGAGCTGGTCGAACGGCGGCGGGTCACGGTGAATCGGCCACCGCTCCTTGATCTCCAGCTTGTCCTTGGGCACGTCCAGGGACTCGCCGAGCAGGTTCCACACGTGGCCCTTCGTCACATCACCGACGGGCATCATCAGCGGGCCGCCGGTGTCGAAGACCTCCGCGCCGCGCACCAACCCGTCGGTCGGCTGCAGCGCGATGGCACGCACCATGTCGTCGCCGATGTGCTGCGCCACCTCGAGGGTCAGCGTCTTGGACAGCTCGCCGAGTTCGATGTCGACGGTCAGCGCGTTGTAGAGCTCCGGGATGGTGTCGCGCGCGAATTCCACGTCGACGACAGGGCCGATCACGCGTACGACCCGCCCCGTCGCCTGGCGGGCGCCGGTCTCGGGGACTTCCTGAAGAGTGGTCATTGCCTGTCTCACTCGCTCTCACGTGCTGCTGCTGCCAGGGCGTCGGCGCCACCGACGATCTCGCTGATTTCCTGGGTGATCTCAGCCTGGCGAGCCTGGTTCGCCAGCCGAGTGTATGTGCGGATCAGGTCGTCGGCATTGTCGCTGGCCGACTTCATCGCGCGTCGGCGTGCTGCCGACTCCGATGCCGCCGCCTCGAGCAGCGCCGCGAACAGCCGGGCGCTGATGTAACGCGGCAACAGGGCCTCGATGAGCTGCTCGGCTTCGGGCTCGAACTCGTACAGCGCCTGCGACTCGTCGGACTCCTCTTCCGGCTCGACCGCGGCCCGCACCGGTGAGACCTGGGCGACGGTCGGTACCTGCGTCACCATCGATTCGAACCGGGTGTACACCACGTAGAGCTCGTCGATGCCGGGCTTTCCACGCGACTCGCCGGCGCTCGTCGCCTGCAGTGCACCGACGATCGCCTCGGTGGCGTCCCGAGCCGCGAGGAACGTCGGCTGCTCGGAGAAGCCCGTCCACGTTCCCTCGAGCTCGATGTGCCGGAACCGGTAATACGCCATGCCCTTACGGCCGATGACGTAACGCACCGGCTGGACGCCGTCGGTGCTGAGCCGGTCGGCGAGCTGGTTCGCACGCTTGATCACGTTGGCGCTGTAGCCGCCGGCCAGGCCACGGTCGCTGGTGATCATGACAATGCCGGAACGCTGCGGCGACTCCGTGCCGGTGAGCATCGGGTTCGGCTGCGTGGTGTCGCGCGCCAGGGCCGCGAGTGCACGCGTCAGCTCGACGACGTAGGGACGGGCGGCGGTAATGCGCGCCTGTGCCTTGGCGATGCGCGACGCGGCGATGAGCTCCATCGCCTTGGTGATCTTTTTCGTCGACTGCACCGTGCGGACGCGCCGCCGATACACCCGCAGCTGAGCTCCCATGAGGTCTTACTCGCCCGCGCCAGCTGCGGCCGGCGCCTCCTGATCCACGGGCGCTGCCGGCTCTTCGGCGGCCGCCGCGGCACTCGGGCCGGTCGTGGTGAACTGCTTCTTCACCTCGACGACGACCTCTTCGAGGGCCGCTACCGTGTCGTCGCTCAAGACGCCGGTCTCGACGATCGACTTGAAGATCTCCGGCCGGTTGCGCGCGATGTAGCTGTGGAAGTCGTCCTCGAATGCCCGGACGTCACCGACCTCCAGGTCGTCGAGCTTGCCCGTCGTACCCGCCCAGATCGAGACGACCTCCCGCTCTACCGGGAACGGCGAGGACGCCGGCTGCTTGAGCAGCTCGACCAGCCGCGCGCCGCGGCGCAGCTGGTCCTGGCTCGCCTTGTCGAGGTCCGAGCCGAACGCCGCGAACGCTTCGAGCTCGCGGTACTGGGCGAGGTCGACGCGCAGTCGCCCGGCAACCGAGCGCATCGCCTTGGACTGCGCCGCGCCGCCGACCCGGGAAACGGAAATGCCGACGTTGATCGCGGGGCGGACGCCGGCGTTGAACAGGTCGGTCTCGAGGAAGCATTGCCCATCGGTGATCGAGATGACGTTGGTCGGGATGTACGCCGAGATGTCGTTGCCCTTGGTCTCGATGATCGGCAGCCCCGTCATCGACCCACCGCCCAGCTCGTCGGAGAGCTTCGCGCACCGCTCGAGCAGCCGCGAGTGCAGATAGAACACGTCGCCCGGATAGGCCTCGCGGCCCGGCGGGCGGCGCAGCAGCAGTGACACCGCGCGGTACGCCTCGGCCTGCTTGCTCAGGTCGTCGAACACGATCAGCACGTGCTTGTTGGCGTACATCCAGTGCTGGCCGATCGCGGACCCGGTGTACGGCGCGATGTACTTGAAGCCGGCCGAGTCGGCCGCCGGCGCGGCGACGATCGCCGTGTACTCCAGCGCGCCGGCCTCGTCCAGGGTCTGCTTGACCGCGGCGATCGTGGAGCCCTTCTGCCCGATGCCGACGTAGATGCAGCGAACCTGCTTGGCGGGATCGCCGCTCTTCCAGTTGTCGCGCTGGTTGATGATCGCGTCTACACACACCGTGGTCTTGCCGGTCTGCCGGTCGCCGATGATCAGCTGCCGCTGCCCGCGGCCGATGGCCGTCATCGAGTCGATGGCTTTGATGCCGGTGAGCAGGGCCTCCTTGACGTCCTGCCGCTGCACCACAGTCGGCGCCTGCAACTCGAGGGCGCGCCGCCCCTCGGTCTCGATCTCGCCCAGCCCGTCGATCGGGTTGCCCAGCGCGTCGACCACCCGACCCAGGTAGCCGTCGCCGACCGGCACGGAGAGCACCTCGCCGGTGCGCTTGACCGTCTGGCCCTCCTCGATCTTGGACGCGTCGCCCAGGATCACCACACCGATGTCGCGCACGTCGAGGTTGAGCGCGACGCCGAGGGTGCCGCCCTCGAACTCGAGCAGCTCGTTCGCCATCGCGCTCGGCAGGCCCTCGACGGTGGCGATGCCGTCGCCCGTCTCGGCGACGACGCCGATCTCCTCGCGGGACGCCTCCGGGGTGTAGGAGGTCACGTAGCTCTCGATCGCGCTGCGGATCTCGTCCGCGGAGATCGTCAGCTCAGCCATCTATCTGTTCCCCATCTCGTATCGTCAGTGGCCGACCAGAGCCGCCCGTATCGCGGTAAACCGCCCGGCAACGCTGCCGTCGATGAGCTCGTCGCCGATGCGGATCAGCAGACCGCCCCTGACGGCAGGGTCGACGGCCGTGCGCACCTCGATCGGGCGACCGTAAATCTCGCTCAGCGCCTGTGCCAACCGCTCCTCCTGGCTAGCGGTCACCGGCACTGCCGCGAGGACCCGCGCAATGGAACGCTCGCGCCGAGCCGCCGCCGCCTTCAGCAAGTCGTCGATGGCATTCTCGACACTACGCTTGCGCGGGCTGGCGACCACGTGTTCGAGCAGCCTCTGGGTGATCGGGTGGACCCGGCCGAACACCACGTCGCGCAGCAGCGCGGTACGCCGCTCGGCCGACACCGACACCTCGTCAAGCAGGGTGACGAGCTCCGCCTGGCTGTCGAGAATGCGTTCGAACCGGAACAGCTGATCTTCGACCTCTTCGAGTGCTCCGCCCACTTCGGCGGTGCGCAGCAGCACATCGTCGCCGGCCTGCGCGAGGCCGTCGGTGAGATCCCACGGCGATGACCAGCGCAGCGCAACCGCGGAGCTGACCACGGAAAGCGTCGCGGGCAATACCTTGCCCGCAAGCAACTGGGCGACGAGTTGGGTGCGCGACTGTTCGGCCGTCGACGGATCGCCCAAGATGCGACGCAGCCGCGACTGGCCGACGAGCAGGTCGGCAACCGCGTAGAGCTGCTCGGCAACCTGGGTGAGCTCGGAGCTCGACAGGTTGGCCGTCTCGGCGTCCAGGCGGGCGCGCAGCTCCGCGATCGCGTTTCGGCTGGCGGCGCGGATCACGTTTCGCGCCCCGCAGTGTCGCGCTGTTCGAGGTCGGCGAGGAACGAATCGACCGTCGCACGGACCTGCGCGTCGTCGGACAGGCGCTCTCCGACGATCTTCTCCGACAACTCCACGGCCAGCGACCCGATCTCCCCGCGCAGGTCGCGCACGACCTGGGTGCGCTGCTGTTGCAGCTGCTCCTCCCCGCGGGCGACGATGCGCGCCTGCTCGTCCTGGGCCTGCGTGCGCAGCTCCTCGACGACCTGCTGCGCCTCGGCGCGCGCGCTTTCTCGGATCTGCGCCGCCTCGACACGCGCCTCGTTCAACGCGCGCTGGTATTCGGCCTGCGCTTCGGCGAGCCTCTCCTTGGCTTTCTCGCTGTCCTCGACCTCCTTGTGGATCATGTCCTGACGCTCGCGCATCGCCTTTTGGATCGGCGGTACCACGTATCGCCACAGGATCAGAAGGATGAGCACGAACGCGAACAGCTCTGCGAAGAAGGTCGCGTTCGGGACCAGGAAGTTGCCGTCCGCCTGCGCCATGGCCGTCAAACTCCTACTTGGCGAGAACGAAGACGAACAGCACCGCGAACGCGAGGTTGATGAAGTACATCGCCTCGACCAGACCCACGGTCAAGAAGAACAGTGTCTGCAGGCGGCCCTGCGCTTCGGGCTGGCGAGCCACGCCCTGGATCAGCGAGCTACCGGCGAGACCGTCACCGATCGCAGCGCCGATGGCACCGCCGCCCAGCGCCATGCCCCCGCCTATGAAGGCACCAGCCAACGTAATGGACTTGGTCGTTACCTCGACGGCCATTTCTCTCCTCTGTTGTATGGGGTGGCTATACCCGGATCAGTGCGCGCCTTCCTCGTCGGCAGGCTTGACCGTACTGAAGTACAAGATCGTAAGTAGGGCGAAGATGAACGCCTGGATCAGCCCGATGAACATCTCGAACAGCTTCCAGATAATCTCCGGCGCCCACAGGATGTAAGCCGGGAACAGCGCGATCAGCGACACCATGATCACGCCGGAGAATATGTTGCCGAAGAGCCGCAGCGCGAGCGTAAGCGGTCTGGCGATCTCCTCGATCAGGTTGATCGGGAGCATCGCCGGGTACGGCTGGGTGAGGTGGTGGAAGTAGTTCCGGAACCCGCGTTTGCGGATACCGGTCACGTACATCCAGACGATTACCAGCAGCGCGAGGGCGTACGTGAGATTGACGTCGGCCGCGGGGGGCGGCAGGTATTCCGGATGGTGCCCGGTCGGAATGAGCGACAGCCAGTTGGCCACCAGGAGGAACACAAACAGTGTCGTCGCCAGCGGCACCACGAAGGGCGCCGTGCGGATGCCCATCGTCTCCTCGACCTGCCGCTCTACCCAGCCGGTGACGGTCTCCCAGAAAAGCTGCAGTCCCGTCGGATTGGTCGCGCTGATGCGGCGGCGCGTGGCAAATCCGAGCCCGATGACGATGGCGCCGGCGACCAACGTGCTGAGGATCGTGTCGACGTTCCAGGTGAGGCCGAAGACGTGCCAGGTGATGTGGTGTCCGACTTCGATGTTCAGAGCGACGGGGTGCGAGTCCATGTGCATCCGCCTACGGGTGCCGGAGACTGCGGAAGACGGGCACGGACGCGCCGACGAGCATCAGCACTTGGAACACGGCGAGCCCGGCGAACAGACCCAGGCCGTCCGGGCGGAAGATCAGTCCGAACACGAGCGCGATAGCGGTGACGATCGAAAGCCGCACCAACGCCCGCCGCGCGAAACGCCCCTTGGTCATGGTCGGCGTGACCGCATAGTTCAGCATGGATTGCTGCAGCATCTTGTTGTTGAGCGCACCCAAGCTCAGCCCGATGCACACGAACATGCCCATGAAGGGATGCCCGAACAGCGCCAGAACCACGAGGCTCGCCGTGCCCAGACAAGCGGCGACGACGACGGATCGGCGCAGGTTCGCCGCTGCGTCCACGATCGGGGGGTTCGCAACAGGCTGCACGGGCGATTTCTCCAAATCACTCTTTCATGAAGGTGCGGAACTGGACGATGCTGTAATAGACGCCCGCGGCGAGGCCGAGAACGAGTCCTACGATGGCCAAGATTGGCGACGTGTGGAGGACCCGGTCGAGGAACCAGCCGAGGGCAAGTCCGGCCACGAACAGCAGGGCAATGACGAGGCCCATGCCCAGCAGCGCCGGCCACCCCGGGGCGTCGCGAGGCACCTCGCCCGCCCGGCCCTCAGCTGGCCTGTGGTTCCCGCGCGTCTGTCACACTCACAGGCAGCTCCCAGGGGTCGAGGTCAACTCTGGCATCAGGCACCGAGGGATTGACGGCGGCACCTGTCGGTCCCGGGCCGTCCACGGCGCCGCAGGCAACTTATCACAGCGTTACTGCCGGGTTTCCGGCAGGTCAGGGCCGACCGACGCCGGCTGGACCGCGCGCCGGCTCGGGTACTGGCTCGGGTGGCGGCCGGGTTGGCCGCCCCGCGGAGTGACGTCCCGCGGCATGCCTGCCCCGGTTCGAGCGTAGCCGTGGAACCGCCGACATCACCAGTCCGATCGCGGCCAGCACGCACAGCACCGATATCACCAGCCACGGCCCGCGCATGAGCGAGAGGGCGACGCCGCCGAACGCGAGCAGCGCCGACCAGAAGTAGAGCAGCAATACGGCGCGGCGGTGCGTGTGACCGATCTCCAGCAGCCGGTGGTGCAGGTGCTCCTTGTCGGGGGCGAACGGCGACTGCCCGCGGCGCACCCGGCGCACGATGGCGAGCAGCAGGTCGACGAACGGGATGGCCAGCACCGCGATCGGCAGAAGTGGCAGCAGCAGTGGCAGCGAGCCGAGCAGGTGCCCGAACGACTGCGGGTCGGCGCTGGTGGTGGCCGTCGTCGCGGCCGCAGACAGTACCAGGCCCAGCAGCATCGACCCGGAGTCGCCCATGAAGATCCGCGCCGGGGAGAAGTTGTGCGGCAGGAAGCCGATGCAGGTGCCGGCCAGCGCCGCGGTGAGCAGCGTCGGGGTATTAGCGACGTCGATGTAGTTGTGCGACACCAGGTGGTAGGCGAACACGAAGAACGCGAGCGCGCTGATCGCGGTGACCCCTGCCGCGAGGCCGTCCAGCCCGTCGATGAAGTTGAGCGCGTTGATCGTCAGGATCGTCAGCAGGATGGTGATCGGGATGGCCACGTCGCGCCCGAGCGAAACCGTGCCGGCGTGCCCGAACGGCAGGTAGATCGCGGCCATCTGAACGCCGCCCTTGGTCACCATCACGCCGGTGGCGGCAACCTGGCCGGCCAGCTTCGTGATCGAATCGAGTTCGTAGCGGTCGTCCAGGACGCCTATGAAGCAGATCATCGCGCCGGAAACGAGCACCCAGTCGATGTCCCAGTTGGCGAATGTTGCATGCAACGTCGGCAGCCGGTGCGCCACGAAGATGGCCATTGCGAACCCGCCGAACAGTGCCAAACCGCCCAGTCGGGGTGTGGCTACTGCATGCACATCCCGGTCCCGCGGCCTGGCCACGGCGCCCCACCAGATCGCGATGCGACGCGCCGCCGGGGTGAGCAGGTAGCTGCCGGCGGCGGCGATGCAGCCGATCAGCGCGTACTCGAGACTTGGATGCACAGATCCTCACGTGTTCGGGAGCCCGCAGGGCTGAGATTACCGCCTCCGTGTGAGCTTCCCTGATAGCGACGGGAGCGGCCGTGCGCGACCGACTGCTGACGAGAAGGCCCTCATGGGTCAGCCGACGGTGGAGTCCACCACTCGGCGCAGCTCGTCGAGGGTCACCGCGCCTTGGCGCAGCACCCGGGGCGTCTCCGTGGTCACGTCCACGATGGTCGAAGCGACGCCGACCGTGGCCGGGCCGCCGTCCAGATAGACCTGAATACTGTCGCCGAGCTGCTTCTCGGCTTCGTCCACCGTGACCGGCGCCGGCTGCCCGGAGCGGTTGGCACTGGACACCGCCATCGGACCGGTGCGTTCGAGCAATTCGAGGGCTACGGGGTGTAGCGGCATGCGCACGGCGACGGTGCCTCGAGAGTCACCGAGATCCCACGAGAGGGACGGCGCGTGCTCGACGACCAGGGTCAGTCCACCGGGCCAGAACGCTTCGATGAGCGCACGCATCTGCGCCGGCACGTGGTTGACCAAACCTTCGATCGTGTCCCAGGACCCGACCAGCACCGGCACCGGCATGTCGCGACCGCGGCCCTTGGCGGCCAACAGATCGGCGACGGCGGCGGCGTCGAACGCGTCGGCACCGATCCCGTAGACGGTATCGGTGGGCAGCACCACCAGCTGGCCGGACTGCACGGCACGCGATGCGGCGTCGAGCGCGTCGGCGCGCACTGCGCGGTCGGCGCAGTCGTAGCGCAAGGGCATGGCAGTCATCGTGCCGCAGCGCGGACGGCGGTCGTGTATCGGGGACGACCGGTCAGGTCTGGATGATCGGCAACCTCACGCCAGCCATCAGCTAGCAGCACCGGCACTGTGCCGCCATGCGACTCGTCGTGCTCGATCGCGAGCACTCCACCGGGCCGCAGCAGTGCCGCGGCCCGAGCGATCACCGCCGGGATCACGGCAAGGCCGTCCGCGCCGGCGAATATCGCATCGGCGGGGTCGGCGCGCACCTCGGCCTCGACGTACGTGCCGGCCGGGACGTACGGAGGATTGCTCACCACCGCGTCGACGCGACCGGAAAGCTCCGCCAGCAGTGCGGGGTCCGTGACGTCGCCCTCGACGACGATCACGCCGGGCGCAGCGGCGTTGCGGTGCAGCCACGGCAGCGCGGCAGGCGAGCGTTCGACGGCGTACACGCGCGCACCGGGCACCTCGTGGGCGATCGCCACGGCGAGTGCGCCGCTGCCGGCGCAGAGGTCAACGACGGTCGCGGTCGATGCCAGCGCGGGCAGCACAGCGTCGACCAGCAGCTCTGTTTCGGGGCGCGGCACGAACACGCCCGGTCCCACCGCGATGTCGACGTATCGGAAAGCGGCACGCCCGACGATGTACTGCACTGGCTCACGTGCGACGCGCCGCTGCACCGCCTGCGCGAAGCCCGATGGCACCGGTCCGTCCACAGTGGACAATTGGGATCTCTCGATGCCGAGGCAATAGGCCAGCAGCAGCTCGGCGTCGACGCGCGGCGATGCAACACCTGCGGCGGCCAGTCGCCGGGTCGCGTCGGCAAGCGCCTGCCTCACGGCCCGGCCAGAAGCGCCTCGGTGTCGGCCCGGGCCAGCGCATCGATCACATCATCGAGTGCGCCGTCGAGTACCTGGTCGAGGTTGTACGCCTTGAAGCCGACGCGGTGATCGCTAATCCGGTTCTCCGGGAAGTTGTACGTGCGCACCCGCTCCGAGCGATCGACGGTACGGACCTGCGAGCGGCGGGCATCGGCCGCCGCGGCCGCGGCCTCCTGCTGCGCGGCGGCGAGCAGCCGGGCCCGCAGCACCCGCAAACCCGCTTCGCGGTTCTGGAGCTGGCTCTTCTCGTTCTGCATCGACACGACCGTACCGGTGGGTATGTGGGTGATGCGCACTGCGGAGTCCGTGGTGTTGACGCTCTGCCCGCCGGGGCCGGACGAGCGGAACACGTCGATGCGCAGGTCATTCGGGTCGATCTCGACGTCGACGTCCTCGGCCTCGGGCAGCACGAGCACGCCCGCCGCGGAGGTGTGGATGCGCCCCTGCGACTCGGTGACGGGAACCCGCTGCACGCGGTGGACGCCGCCCTCGTACTTGAGCCGGCTCCACACGGTGTCATCCGGCTTGCGCGACCGGACCGCGATGGTCGCCGACTTGATGCCGCCGAGATCGGTCGGCTCCACGTCGAGGGTGTCGGTGGCCCAACCACGCCGCTCGGCGTAGCGCTCGTACATGCGTAGCAGGTCCCCGGCGAACAGCGCCGACTCCTCGCCGCCCTCGCCCGCTTTGATCTCGAGGATCACGTCCTTGCTGTCGTTGGGGTCCTTCGGCAGCAACATCTCGCGCAAGCGTTGCTCCAGTTCCCCGATGCGGGCGGCGAGCTGGTCGGCTTCCTCCGCGAACGCTGCGTCGTCGACAGCCAGCTCACGGGCCGCGGCAAGGTCCGTGCGCGTGGTGTCGAGCTCGCTCGCCGCGGCCTTGATCGGGGCCAGCTCGGCGAAGCGGCGTCCTAGGGTCCGCGCCCGGGCCTGGTCCGCGTGTACCGCCGGATCGGCGAGCGCTTGCTCGACCTCGGCGTACTCGGCGAGCAGGTCCGGCAGCTGAGTCATCTTGCACTCATCCCGTTCGGGGTCACCTCAACAAAGACGAACAAAAGACGGCACCCGTCCACCATGCGGGGACGGGTGCCGTGGGGGTAGCTAGGAGTTGCGGACGCGCTTGCCGTAGCGCTTCTCGAACCGGTCGACACGACCGCCGACGTCGAGGATCTTCTGCTTGCCGGTGTAGAACGGGTGGCACGCCGAGCACACGTCAGCGTGCAGCTGCCCGGACTTGGCCGTGCTGCGCGTGGTGAACGTGTTGCCGCAGGAACAGGTCACCTGCGTTACCACGTAGTCGGGGTGGATTCCAGCCTTCACGTCATGGTCCCTTCGATGATGGCGCCGGGTCCTCGCCGCCAGGGCGGGGTGAACCGGAACCGGGAGTGTCGTCAAGTCTGCCAGGTTGCGGCCCAGCAGACCAAAACGACCATGTAACGCCAGGACGGGCTCCGGTGTTCCCTCGAGCTCACCGGAGCCCCCGCCGGGATCGCCAGCGGCGTCAGCCCTTGACGCCGCCTGCCGTAAGGCCGGAGATGATGCGGCGCTGGAAAAGCAACACGACGATCACAAGCGGGATCGTGATGATGACGCCAGCAGCCATGATCGACGTGTACGGCACGATCCTTGGGTCGGATCCGCTGAAGAATGCGATGGCGTAGGTGACGGGCGCGACGTTGGGGTTGCCGTTGGAGAGCTGACTGGCCAGCAGGAATTCGTTCCAGGCGGAGAGGAAGACCAGGATCGCGGCAGTAAACAGACCTGGGGCGGCGAGCGGCAGGATGACCAGGCGGAACGCCTGCCCCGGCGACGCCCCGTCGACCTTGGCGGCCTGCTCCAGGTCCCACGGCATCTGGGTGAAGAAGCTCGCCAGCACGTACACACACAGCGGCAGCGCGAACGAGAGATCCGGGATGATCAGCGCCTGATACGTGCCGAGCCAGTGGATGTTGGTGAAGAACTGGAAAAGCGGAGTGACCAACGCGACTCCGGGGAACATGCTCGCCGCGAGAATGAGGCCGAGCACCGCGAACTTCCCCCGGAAGTGCAGCCGCGCGATAGCGTACGCACAAGTGACCCCGACGATCATCGCGAACACGGTGACGACAGTTCCGATGATCACCGAGTTGATCAGGGCACGGCCGAAGTGGTTGTTGCCCTGGAAGATCGCCTTGTAGTTGTCGAAGGTGACGTGCTTGGGGAGCAGAGCGTTGTCGTAGGTGTAGTCGACCTGGCGAAACGAGGTCACGACCATCCAGTAGAACGGTGCGAGGCACCACACAACGATGATCACCATGCCGAGGGTGCGCCCCACGGCGCGCATGTTGAAGCGCCAGCGCCGGCGGCGGCGCACCTTCGGTAGTTCGACTGCGCTGGTCGTGGCAGCTTGCGTCGCGGCGGTCATGCCTTCACCGTCCTCGCCTGGGTCTGCACGACGTTCACGCTGAAGATCTTCACCAGGACGAACGCCACCAGGAAGATGAACAAGAACGTGATCGTGGACAGCGCGGCGGCCGCATTCTGGCTGCTGCGCAGCTCATTCACGGCCAGGATGGACAGCGTCGTGGTCTGGTTCGCGCCGTGCGTCAGGATGTACGGCAGGTCGAAGATGCGGAGCACATCCAGGACGCGGAACAGTACCGCGACGAGAAGCGCAGGCTTGACCAGCGGCAGCGTGATGCGGACGAAGCGTTGCCACGCGTTCGCGCCGTCGACTCGCGCCGACTCGTACAGCTCGTCCGGGATCACCTGGAGCCCGGCCAGCACGAGCAATGCGATGAACGGCGTGGTTTTCCAGATGTCCCCGATCATGACCGCCCATCTTGCGGGCCAGACGCTGCCCGTCCAGATGATGTTGGTGCCGAAGACCGAGTTCACCACGCCGTGCGGCTGGAACATGTACTCCCACAGCCGCGCGGTCACTGCGGTCGGGATCGCCCACGGCACCAGGATCGCTGCGCGCACGATGGCCCGGCCCTTGAACGCCCGGTGCATGACCAGCGCCATCATCGTGCCCAGCACGACCTCGAAGATCACCGTGATGACCGTGAAGATGACCGTGGTCTGCACGGCCGGCCAGAACTCGTGCCCGTTCGTGCCGTTCGGGCAGTTGCAGTTGAACCAGTACCGGTAGTACTTGAGGCCGACGAACTTCCCGCCCTGCTGGAAGAACCCGGTAGACGGATTTATCCCGGCGTCGGCCTTGTCCAGTTGGAGCGACTTCACCACCGCGTAGACGACCGGGTAGCCGATCACCACGATCAGCAGAATGATCGTCGGTGCGATCAGCCGCCACGCCAGTCGAGAATCGCCCTGACTGGCCCGCGCACGCCGTCTGCGGCGCTCGCGTTCCCGCCCGGCTCCTACTTGCCCTTCCTGCCCGGCCTTCTCGCCGGTTGCTGCGGTCATCGCGGCCTCCCAGTAGAGACGGATCGCACAGCTATTGTTGCTGTGGGTGAGCGAAGTGGCTAGCTCCGCTCACCCACACGCGCAACGGCGTCAGCCGCCGGCTGCCTTGGTGATACCGGCCTGAATGTTCTGCAATGCACTCTGCACCGGGAGGCTGCCCTGCAGGGCCTGATACACGTTGGTCTGGATCGACTGGGTGATCGCCGGGTAGAAGGGCGACACCGGACGCGGGATCGCGGTGTCGATGCTCTTCTGCAGCGTCGGCAGGTACGGGAACTTCGCGATCGCGGTCGGATCGGTGTACGGCGCCTTGAGCACAGGTGCAAGCGTGCCGACCTTCAGGAACTGGTTCAGCTGGATGTCCGGCGTCTCGATGAACTTCAAGAAGTCGAACGCCGTCCCCTGGTGCTTGGAGTACACGCTGATCGCCGCACTGTGCCCGCCGAGCGTGGAGGTACCCAGACCGCTCGAACCAGGCAGCGGCGCGACACCGAACTTGTCCTTCACCTGCGAGTTCGCATCACCGGTCAGGTGCGCATACACATACGGCCAGTTCCGCAAGAACAGCAACTTTCCGCTCTGGAACGCCTCCCGGCTCGGCTCCTCTGTCCAGGTGATCGCCTCCTTCGGGATATAGCCCTGCTTGAAGCCGTTCACCAGGAAGTTGAGACCGTCCGCCGCCTGCGGCGTGTTCACGTCCGGGGTCTTCCCGTCGGACTTCACCACCGTGCCCCCAGCGCCATATATCGACTCCACTGCGTTACACGTCAGCCCCTCATACTGCGAGAACTGACCGCCGTAACAGCCCATCCCCGACGTCTTCTTTGCACAGTCAGAGATCAACTCTGACCAGGTCGTGGGCGCGGTCGGTACCAGGTCCTTGCGGTAGTACAGCAGCCCGCCGTCCGAGGCGAACGGCGCCGCGTACATCGTGCCGTTGTACGTGGCCGCCTTGACCGGCCCGCCGAGCATGGGGCTGGTGTCGATCGCGTACTGACCCTTGAGCGGCACAAGCCAGCCCTTCGCCGCGAACTCCGCAGTCCAGATCACGTCCACCGTCACGATGTCGTAGCCGGGGTCCTTGGCCTGCATGTGTTGGACGATGTCGTCGTGCTGCTGGTCGGCCTGGTCGCTCTGCTGCTTGACCGTGACCTTCTCGTTCGGGTGCGCCGCGTTCCACTGATTGGCTATCGCGGGCCAGACACCGCTGGTGTCCTTGCCCGTGACGAACGTGATGGGACCGCGGCCACCGCCGCCACTCTTCTTGCTGGAACTACAACCGGCGGCCAGCCCCACGGTCGTAACCGCGGCGACTGCGACCACCAGGACTCTGCGGTAATGCATCCGGATGCCTTTCTCCAACGGAGCGGCTGATACCGCTTACATAGCCTTGCACGATGGCATTTCCGGGCTCCTAAGGGAAACCCCACACTAGGCGCGATATCCAACCGTTACGGAACGCAATTCGGGACGAACTGGCCGGTGCCTCGCATAATGCGGCCTTCGCCCATCAGTCGCCGTAGGCTGCCCGGGTGACGGGTGTGTCGCGTGCCCCGCTGACTTGGCGGATTCCGCCTTGGCAACCGGCGCTGCTGTTCCTCATTGCGGCCGGCTGCGCCGCCGCCAATGCGTACGTGCACGTGTCGGTGGTAGTCCGGATTGTCACGATCGTCGTCGGCGTGGCTGCGCTCGCGACGGGCATTGCCGCGGCCCGGATGTACTTGGTGGTCGACGACGAAGGCATCGGCGTGCGCCGGCTGTGGCGGGAACGGTCGTTGGACTGGGACGACATCTCCCGGGTATCCGTGGTCGAGCGCGGCTTCGACACGCTCACCTTGCGCATCGTCAGCCGCGACGGGCGTTACCTGGACGTGCCGCAGTCGCTGGTCATGCCGTCACGCCCCACAGGGAAGTCTCGGGTCCGAGCGCAACTCGGCGATATCGCCCGCCAGATACAAGCCTATGGAGAGCCCCATCGAACCTAACCCGCCTGGGCGTCGCGGCGGCGGGCTCTTCGCGCGAGCGCTCATCGCGCAGTGCGTGCGTTTGTGTCATCGCGTATCGCGATCGGTGCACGCGACTCGCGCTGCCTATTCAGCTCCGGGGGTTGTCTTGGCGATGTGCATAAGGAACT
>DATFRC010000138.1:0-45149 GCA_035263725.1 Jatrophihabitantaceae bacterium
GGTGAGGCTGGAGTTCGAGCGGGTCTTCATGTTCTACCTGCCGCGGATCTGCGAGCACTGCCTCAACCCGTCCTGCGTCGCCTCCTGCCCGTCCGGCGCGATGTACAAGCGGGAGGAGGACGGGATCGTGCTCGTCGACCAGGACCGCTGCCGGGGCTGGCGGTTCTGCGTGTCCGGCTGCCCGTACAAGAAGGTGTACTTCAACCACCGCACCGGCAAGGCCGAGAAGTGCACGCTGTGCTTCCCGCGGATCGAGGACGGGCAGCCCACGATCTGCTCCGAGACGTGCGTCGGGCGACTGCGCTACCTGGGACTGTTCCTCTACGACGCGGACAAGGTGCTCGGCGCGGCGGCGACCCCGGAGCCGCAGGACCTCTACCAGGCCCAGCTGTCGGTGTTCTGCGACCCGGCCGACCCCGCGGTGCAGGCCGAGGCGGCCCGGGCGGGTATCCCGGCGGACTGGGTCGAGGCCGCCCGGCGCTCGCCGGTGTATGAGCTGGCGGTCAGGCACAAGGTGGCGCTGCCGCTGCACCCGGAGTACCGGACCCTGCCCATGGTCTGGTACATCCCGCCGCTGTCCCCGGTCGCCGACATCGTGCACGCGGCCGGCTACGACGACGCCGACCCCGACCGGGTGTTCGCCACCATCGACTCGCTGCGGATACCGGTCGAGTACCTGGCCAACCTGTTCACCGCGGGGGACGCCGACATCGTGCGCGGCGTGCTGCGCAAGCTGGCCGCGGTCCGGGCGGTCCAGCGGGCCGGGCAGCTCGGCCTGGACCCCGATCCCGGCCTCCCCGGCTCGGTCGGCGCCACCGCCGCCGACCTCGACGACCTGTACCGGCTGCTGGCGATCGCCAAGTACGAGGAGCGCTACGTGATCCCGCCGGCTCATGCCGAGGACGCCGGCCGGCTGGCCGGCCAGCATGAGCAGCTGTTCTGCTCCCTGGACACCGACGGGGGCCCGGGCATGGGCGGCGCCGGCCCGCCCGGCACCGGCCCGCACGGCATCCAGAGCTACCGGCCCGCGCACCAGGCCGGGCCCCCGGGCGATGGCACTTTCCGCGCGGCCGACGGCCGCACCCACTTCAACCTGCTCGGCTGGGACGGCCGGTCCAGCGCGCCGGGGCTGTTCCCGGAGCGGGGTGAGCCCGCGTGACCGCGCCGGCCGCGCCGGTGAGCGCCCCGCCCGGCAGCCCGTGCAAGCTCGCCTCGGTGCTGCTGCAGTATCCGACGTCGGCGCTGTTCGACGGGATCGGGGCGCTTGAGGAGGCGGCGGCGGCCACCTCACCCCGGGCCAGCAGGGGCGAACTCGCCGCCTTCCTGCGCTGGCTCGGCTCGACGCCGCCGGCCGAGGTGGCGCAGCACTATGTGGCCACCTTCGACCTGCGCCGCCGGTGCGCGCTGTACCTGACCTATTACCGGTACGGCGACACCCGCAAGCGTGGCATGGCCATGCTGAGCTTCAAGTCGGCCTACCGGGCCGCCGGATTCGAGCCGACCGCCGGCGAGCTGCCCGACTACCTGCCGATGGTGCTGGAGTTCGCGGCCCTGTCTCCGCGTGGCATGGCCCTGCTCCGGGCTCACCGCGGCGACCTGGAGCTGCTGCGCCGGGCCCTGGACCAGGCGGGTTCGCCCTACGCCAGCGTGGTGGCCGGGGTCGGCGCGCACCTGCCCCGGCTGGGCCGGCGGGAGCTGGACCTGGTCCGCCGGGCCTGGGAGACCGGGCCGCCGGCCGAGGAGGTCGGCCTGGAGCCGTTCGCCCCGCCGGATTACCTCGCCCGGCCCACCGGGACCGGGCACCGGGCCGATCTGGAGTTTCCCGGGGACCCGGAGGGCCGGTCATGAGCGCGCTACAGATCTTCTGGTGGGTCGTACTGCCGTACCTGGCGCTCGGCATCTTCGCCGTCGGGACCGTCTGGCGGTGGCGGTACGACCAGTTCGGCTGGACGAGCTTCTCGACCCAGCTCCAGGAGCGGCGGCTGCTGAAGTGGGGCTCCCCGATCTTCCACTACGGCACCTTCGCCGCCATCGCCGGCCACGTCCTCGGCATCCTGATTCCCCAGTCCTGGACGCACGCGATCGGGATCCCGGAGAACGCCTACCGCTGGTTCTCGGCCGCCGCCGGGACCCTCGCCGCGGTCCTGATCATCATCGGCGTCGTGATCCTGGCCGGCCGCCGCCTGCTGGTCCCACGGGTACGGGCCACGACCACGGCGGTCGACTACGTAGCGCTGATCCTGCTGCTGATCGTCATCCTGACCGGGATCGCGCCGACCATCTTCGTCAACCTGTTCGGGCACGGCTACGACTACCGCACCACCGTCGCGCCCTGGTTCCGCGGCCTGTTCTCCGGCTCCCCCGACGTGCAGGCCATCGCGCACGCCCCGGTCATCTACCAGGTCCACGCCACCGCCGCGTGGCTGATCTGGGGCGTCTGGCCGTTCAGCCGGCTCGTCCACGCCTGGAGCTACCCGCTGTGGTACCTGTGGCGGCCCTACATCGTGTACCGCAGCCGTCGCGCCGTCCCGCCGCCCGAGCCTGGGACAGGCGGGCGCAAATGGCGCCGGATCAGTGTGCCGTACTAGCCGGTACGGTGAGCTCGATGCCTCATGTCACGACGTCGCGGGCTTGCGTATCACGGTTGCCGTGAGCAGCAGCATGCCGGCGGCCACCGCGCTCAGCGCCACGAGGCCCACCGCGTAGCTGCCCAGTCCTCCGTACACGCCGCCCATGACGAGCGGCGGCACGAACCCGCCGAGCCCACCGGCGGCGCCGACCACGCCGGTGACCGCGCCGACTTGATTCGCCGGGGCGCGCTTCGCGACCAGCGCAAACACCGCTCCGGCCGCGGCGCCGAGAGCGGCGGCCATGGTCAGGAACGCGATGGTGCCGGTCGGAGTGAGCGACGGCGTGGACGCCTGAACCAGTGCTGCCACCGTGATGACAGCGAACGAGCCCAACAGCACCGGGTTGGGCGAGAAGCGATCCGACAGCCAGCCGCCGACCGGGCGCATCACCACCGCCAGCAGGACGAAGCCGGCCATCTTGTTCGACGCGTCGGACTGACTTAGCCCGTAAGCGTTCTTGAGATACGTCGGCAGGTACACGCTGAACGCGACGTACCCACCGAAGGCCACCGCATACAGCACGGACGCCTGCCAGGTGACCGGCACTCGTACCGCGGCGGTGAGCCTGACCCCCAGCGGCTGCGTGGGCACCACGCGTCCGGGAGCGTCGTGCAGGAACAGGGCGGCGAGCACGCCGTAACAAGCCAGCACGATCGCCGTGAGCACGAACGGGAAAGCGATGCCGTGCGCATCTGCCAACTTGACCGTGGTCAGCGCGCTGATCGCCGTGCCACCCATACCGGCGCCGAAGATCCCGATTGCCGACCCCCGTCGCCCGGGCGCGAACCAGGCGTTCACGAACGGAACCCCGACCGCGAACGCGGTGCCGGCAATGCCGAGGAAGAAACCGCCCACGAGCAACCCAGCCAGGCTGGAGTGACCGGCCAGGCCGAGGTAGAGCACCGGGGCGATAGACACGAACGATATGACCGGGAACATCAGCCGCCCGCCGAACCGGTCGGTCAGCGCACCTACCGGGATGCGGCCGACCGAACCGACGATGACCGGCACTGCGACGACCAACGCCTCTGGGAACGCCGACAGGTGCAGCGAATCCTTGAACCTCGGTCCCAACGGCGAGAGCAGCGCCCACGCCCAGAAGTTCACTGCAAATCCGACGGTCGCTAGGGCCAGCATCAGTAATGGGCGGCTACCCACAGCCTCGTCGATGGGTGCCGCCGGCTGTCGTGCCTCAGTCGTCATGGTCCCGAGCTTCCCGGGCGGCTGGCGATCCGACCACAGACTATGGTCCCGCTTGCGACCGGGTCAATCCGGCCTTACATGGCTGAATCGCGCCAGACGCCGCTCGCAACCGCCCAGTGGCCACCATGTGCCGGCGCTCACCGCACCGACTCCTTCTTTTTACTGAATAGACTCAGGTAAACTTGTACTTTCAGAGATTGGAGGCGCGATGACCACGGTGACGAGCCCCCGGACATGGTCGCCGGCCACCGCATCCGAGCCCGACCGCCACGCCCTCGCCGGAGAACATGCGCTGCTATTGCGCGACCTGCGCCGGCGCGTCGACCCGGTGCTGGCCCTCATAGCAGCCCAGGTGTGGCCGCACGCCGAGCTCCGCACGTTGATCAGATTCGTGCGCACCGACGTGCTTCGCCAAACCACCGACGAGGAAGTCCTGCTGTATCCCAACGGTGCGGCGCCACCTTTCGCCGAGTTGAGCGCCGAGCATGCGCGCCTGCACGCACTCACCGACCACCTCGCGCTGGCCGACGCCGCCGCCTGCTCCCTTGTGGAGTTGGGTCGGCTGATCACGCGGCTGGTGCAGCTGTTCGAGCATCACCTGGTCGCCGAACAAGCCGCCCTTGCGAAACTTGCCGACACCGGCGCGGCAGCACCGGCGACCGCCGACGTGCGCTCGGGCGCCCGCGTCTGGCTTTCCCCGGACGACACGCCGGTGCTGATCCGGCTCGACGCGCTGCCTCCTGAGCGAGCCGTGAAGATGTGCGTCGAGCGACTGCTGCGGCTGCGGGCCGGGCAGTCCGCCGACATCTACTCCAGCCGGGCTGTCCAACTGCATCAGGTGCGCCGGTGGCTGTGCCACTTCGACGCGACCGGCTACGGATTCGCGCAGCAGCCGACCGCTCGCGATTCCGCGGCGCTGCGGGTTACCCGCCGGAGCAGCCGCTAAGCCGGCTCACCGCGCCGCGGCTTCGACCTCGAGCAAGGACTCTTCACGCCGAGCCGCCTGATACGCGGGGTACCCGCCGCGGATGCCGAACAACCGCTTCGAGAGCAGCAGGTACAGCACGGCTGCCACATTCACCGCGAGCACCGCGACTTTCAGCCAGGTGACATTCTCGATGATCTCGTAGATCTCCAGCGGAATGAACAGCGTCGTGCCGACGACTGCGACGTACTCGCCCCACCGCTTGAGAGACCACAGGCCGATGCCCTCGAAGATCTGCAGCGCACCGTAGAGGAAGAGCCCGGCGGCGATGAGGTTCAATGTCGAGCGCCTGGCGTTGAGCACCTTTTCGATCGAACGGATCGTCGCCGAGTCCGAGACGTTGAAGTGGATCTGGTCGAAGAACGGCTTGAGCGACTTGAGGTCCTGGTCGAACAACGCCCGGAGACTGACCTGCGTCGACTCCAGGCGCAGCACGGCGACCCCGAGCAGCACAATGACGAGTCCGCGAACCCAGCGCTCGACCGCTAGCAGTCGCAGGATGAACGCCGAGCGCAGTTCCTTGCCCCGCAGCAACACCGGGGCGTTCATGGCCGGTCCTTCGCCGTGGGGTGGGCCGAGCACGTAGTTGCCGCAGCGCAGGCAGCGCCAGGCGTCACCCAGCGGCGTCGACGCTTCGAGCTTCACGCGGTACTCGGGTTCGGTCACCGCGTACGTGACGTGGCCCTTGCGCGCGCACGAACGCAGGTTCCAGTCCACGGCGCGCAGCCTATTGCGAACGCGCCACACCCCGGTCGACGCACGCCGTGTGCACGCTGGGTGCCTGCCAACCCGCGACGTCGTGATCGGTTTGCCGGAACCGTGGCTTCCGCGCGATCGTCTAGGTGGGTGTCGACCGCAAGGAGCGCAAGCACATGAGGAGCCAGGCCCTGCATGAGGACGCAGCCAGTCAAGAGGAACCGCGGCTGGTTAGGGCGATCAACCTCTTCACGTTCCTCGCCGAGGCGCAGGCGCTGCGCACCAAACCGGTACGGACGGTTGAGGCGTATGAGCGAGAGGGCAGTGTCATCTGGCTGACAGAGGTGCCCGCACATCCGGCCGTCGAATGTCCGGTGCGAGGTGGCGCGCCCGAGTCCGGCGCGAAGGTCCTCACCATCGGGCGGGTTCCGCGGCGCGAGCCACCGGCCCCGCCCGCGGAGCTACGGGGTTGGCTTGCCGGCGATCCCGGCGATCCCCACCGCGAACCCGAGCTCATCGACCAGCCGGTGGGGGACGCGACGACGAGCACGGGGCCGATCGAGAGCGACGAGGTCGTCTCGCCGCAGATGAGCCCGGGCGTACAAGCGTGCTTCGACGACTGGCTACAACAGTGGCGGCCGTGGGCCGAACGCGAGCGCATCGAGGAGCCGGTCCGCACCCTTTACGGAAGGCTGTTCGCGACCCATGTCAATCTCACCGCCCACCCTGAAGAGTTCGAGCTGATCGTCGGAACAGGCTGCCTGGCGTGGCGGCCTCGCGACGCGGAGCCGGCGCGTCGTCACGTGCTGACCAGCCCCGCTTCGATCCAGTTCGACGAAGACACCGGCGACCTGGCCGTCGTCCTGGTCCCCGCACCCGACGTCATTGCCGTCGAGCTGGACATGCTCGATCCGCAGCTAATCACCGACCCGCAGCGCATCAATGCCGTAAAGGCCGAGGCGCGAGAGTCCGCGGCGCATCCGCTGAACCGGGAGGAAGCGGGCGCCCTAGCCCGCCGCCTAGTACACACCCTGCACCCTGCCGGACGCTACGACGACTCCGACGATCCGCCGCAGTATGCGGCGACGCCGGTTGCCGCGTTCGCTCCGGCGATCATTCTGCGCAGACGGTCGCAGCAGGGGCTCGTCGAGGTCTATCGAGTCATCGCGCAGCAGCTGCGGGCGGCCGGCGAGGTTCCTGATGGGATCCTGCCCCTCGTCGACCCGGATCATCGGCCGGTATCGGAGCCAGATCCGACCGCGGGCGCATTGGTGCTGGTCGATGACGAGCCGTTCCTGCCACTAGCGGTCAACGACAAGCAGCTGGACATCATCCACAGTGTCGATAGCAAGGCTCAGACGGTGGTCCAGGGTCCACCCGGAACCGGAAAGACGCACACCGCCGCGGTCTTGATCTCCCAGTTGCTCGCACAAGGCAAGCGAGTGTTGGTCGCTGCACACACCGACCGCGCGCTCAAGGAGGTGCGCGACAAGCTGCCGGCGCAGATACAGCCGCTGAGCGTCGCTGTCGTCGGTGGCTCGCGCGAGGACCTGTCGAACCTCGAGGTTGCCGTCGAACGCATCGCCGTCGAGGCAGCGAGTTACGACGCGCAGCGATCCGAGCGCGACATCGACGACGCACTGACCCGCATCGACGAGCTCGGACGCGAGCGCGCAATGGTGCACCGGCAGCTGATCGAGTCCCGAGAACAAGAGGTCACTCAGCACCGCCACCGGCACTACCGGGGGACACTGGCCGCGATCGCACAGCAGTATGCCGCCGAGATGGACCAATACGGGTGGCTGGCGAGATTCGGCAGCATCGCTGTATCCGAGCCGCCGCTGACAAATGATGAGGCGCTCGCATGGCTTGCGCTTGTCCGTGACGAGGAGCTGACGGCAGACGAGCCGGAAGCGCACCACCGGTTGCTCGGGCTCGCGGACGTGCCTTCGCCGCAGCAGTTCGCCGACCTGTGCGAACGGGAGCACGCGACGGACGCCGCCCGGCAGCTGCACGATCAGGCCAGCCGGCACGAGGCGTTCGCGCGCATCCGCGCGCTTCCGACTCAGGATCGCGAGCACTTCCGGACGCGTATGCACGACCTGGCTCGCGAAGCTCGCGACCTCGAACAGCGTCGCGAGTCTTGGCTGAACGAGGCGCTGACCGATGTGCGCTCGGGGCGACGCGAGTTCTGGCAGTCCCGCGCAGAGCAGATCGACGGCCTCATCCGCCATGTGTCGCCAATGGTGAAAGCCCTGGGTCCACTGACCGATGTTGACATCGGCAGTCCTGATATCGGCAGCATCGAGGCGCTCTCCCAAAGCTTGCTGGGCTACCTCGACGCAGGCGGGCAGATCAAGACGTCGGCCGACGGCCGTCCGAAGATCGGTGCGCTGACCGCGAAGACCGTCAAGCAGTGTGCACCGGTATTCGACGCGGTGCGCGTCAACGGTCGGCCACCTACGACCGCCGAGCAGATCCGCGCGGTGCTGACACACATCGCCGCGCTGCGAGCACTCGATGCCCTCGACCGCGCCTGGCCCACCGCGGTGCACGTCGCCGCGGAGGACACTCTCGGAGCACGACTGGCCTGGCATGTGACGGAGGCGCAACAACTGCGACGGGTGCTCGCGTTCAGCGATCGACTCGCCGCCGAGGAGCAGTACCTGCGCGCGGTCGGCGTCGCCAAGCCGGACTGGGGCGATCTCGACTCGGTTCTCGGCCACGCCACGCTGGTCGACGCGGCGGCAGTCGAGGAGGAACACGCGCTCGCGGCGCAGCCGCTACGCACACTCGGCGAGCACGTCGAGGCCGCAGCCCGCTGGTCTGACGCCGCACCCTGTGTCCACCGACTGCACCAGGCGGTCCTGGCGCGCAATCATGATCAGTACGGTGCCGCATACCGGCGGCTGCAACGACTGCACGACGTGCGCGGGCTCGCGGCCCGACGCGACACCCTCGGGCGGCGCCTGCGCGACGGCGCACCGGCTTTGTATGACGCCGTCCTGCGTTCCCCTGCGGAGAGCGACTGGTCCACCCGATTCGGCAAGCTCATGGCATCGTGGGATTGGGCGGCCACCGGTGATTGGCTTCTGAACCAAGACGTCACGGACGTCAACGCCTTGCAGGCAAAGACCGCGGTGATCGAAGAGGAGTTGCGCGGCCAGGTCGAGCGGCTGGCAGCTGTCCGGGCCTGGGCACATGCGGTGTCGCCGGGGCGGCTGACCGGGCGAGCCCAGGCGGACCTTCACCAGTACGCACAACTCGTACGTCGCCTCGGTAGAGGTACCGGGAAGTACGCCGACCGGCGACGCGCAGATATTCGCGAGGCGATGGACCGTTGCCGCACGGCAGTTCCGGTATGGATCATGCCCATCTACAGGATCGCGGAGCAGCTGCGGGTCGCCCCGAACATGTTCGACCTTGTCGTCGTCGACGAGGCGTCGCAAGCCGGCCTGGAGGCGACGTTCCTGCAATACCTTGCGCCGAAGATCGTGGTGATCGGCGACGACAAGCAGGTGTCGCCGGCCGCAGTCGGCGTCGATCAGCAACAGCTTCGCGACCTGGCGAACCAATATGTCGGCGGGGATCGGTATCAGGCGAGCTGGGAGGATCCGAAGCGCAGTCTGTTCGATGAGGCGGTCATGCGCTACGGGCGGCGGATCACGCTCACCGAGCATCGCCGGTGCGTGCCGGAGATCATCGGATTCTCGAATCGAATCGCGTACGAACCTGACGGCATCCGTCTCGTGCCGGTACGTCAGTACGGCAGCGACCGGCTGGATCCCATCAAGACCATCTACACCGCACACGGTTACGAGCACGGTTTGACCGAGAAGGTCAACCCCGTCGAGGTAGATGCGGTCGTCGACCAGATCGAGAAGTGCCTGAGCGACCCGCGCTACGACGGCAAGACGTTCGGAGTGATCTCGCTTCTCGGCCCGGCTCAAGCCAAGGCGATCGAGAAGAAGCTCCTGTACCGCGTTTCTCCGGAGGAATGGACCGCGCGCGACCTGCGCTGCGGCGATGCGGCCGACTTCCAGGGCTCCGAGCGTGACGTGATGTTCCTGTCGATGGTAGCCAGCGCCGAGCCGGGACGGCGACTCGGCGCCCTCACGCAGGAACAGCACCTACAGCGATACAACGTCGCCGTGTCGCGGGCCAAGGATCAGCTCTGGCTCGTCCACTCGCTTTCCGCGTCGGACGTGCCGAATCCGCAGGACCTGCGCCGCGTGCTGTTGGACTACTGCTACGGAGTCGTCGGCAGGCCCGGGAAAGCGCGACCCGCAATGGTGGCCGAGGACGTTATCGTCAGCCCGTTCGATTCGGTCTTCGAGCAGCGGGTCTTCAACCGGATCATTGATCGGGGCTACACGGCGGCCGCGCAGGTCGAGGCGAACGGGTACCGAATCGACATCGTCGTCGAGGGCGCGAAGAGACGCCTGGGCGTCGCGTGCCACGGTGATACCTGGCGCGGCGCGTCGCAATACGAGCGGGATTTGGCGCGCGAACGAGATCTGGAACGTTGCGGGTGGCAATTCCATCGGATCCGTGAGTCGGAGTTCTACGTCGATGAGCAGAGCACCCTCGTCCGGCTATGGGATGCACTGGAGAAGGCGGAGATCTTCCCGGCCTTCGGTCAGCGGGACACGCGGCGACAGCTCTAGAGCCGAGTGACAGCGAGGCGGTCGGCCAAGTAATCCGCGTCAGCCCCGACGCCCGACAGCAGCCCTGACTTGAACGTGTGCATCCAGTGCAGTCCCAGAAAGTACAGTCCCGGTACCGACGTCACCCCTCGCTGCTGAATTGGCCGGCCCTGCTCGTCGAGCACGGGCAAGTGCAGCCAGCCGTAGTCATACCGGTATCCGGTCGCCCATACGACTGCGGCGATTCCTTCGCGGGTCAGGTCGATCTCGCTGCGCTCCGGCACCGGCGAGGCAAGGGGTTCCACCGCGTCATCGTCGGTCAGTTCGTCGGGCGCCGTCGCTGCGTGCGCGCGCGCCGCTTGCACGAACGCGCGGTAGGCGGCGTCAGCCTCGTCGAGGACCGGATTCGCGTCGGGCGCGATCAGCACCCTTCCGTCGGCGGCGCCGAGCACCCTGCCGACGACCTGGATTCCGGCGGTAGCGAGCCTCCGGACGTCGACGTCGTAACCACCGTTGACGCCGGTCACGACCGTGGACGGTGGCCAGGCGCGGTCCGGGAAGCTGTCGATGGTTTGGGCGAAGCGACCCAGCCGATCCAGCCACCAGTACACGTCGCGGCCGCGAAACCTGCGCGGCACACGCCGATGCCGGCTTACCGCCAGGAACACGCGTCTGCCCGCCCGCAGCAGTTCGTCGGCGATCTGGGTGCCCGACGCGCCGCTGCCAACGACAAGCACGGCGCCATCGGGAAGACCGTCAGGTGCCCGGTACCGGCTGGCATCGGTCTGCAGGATGCCTGTAGGCAGATCTGACGAGACAGACGGGACCCGGTGGCGTTGGAACGGGCCGGTCGCGATCACCACGTGCTGCGCACGCAGCACGCCGGCGTCAGTCGTGATGGCGAAGTGATAGCCGTCGCGCCCGATCGCGAGGACATTCGTATGCTCACGCACGGGCGCGTCCCTCGCGTACTCCTCGATCAACCGCAGGATGTCGACTGCCGTGGCGAAACCATCCGGATCCTCTGGCACGTAGGACCAGTGCGGCAGCTCGATCGACCAATTCGGGAATTGGAATCGCAAAGAGTCCCAGCGCTCTGAGCGCCATCGCTCGCCGACTCGTTGACGTTCGAGGACCACATGGTCGCGACCGCGATCGCGCAGGACGGCGCTCATCGCCAGTCCGGCCTGGCCACCGCCGATCACGATGGTGTCGTGGCGCTCTTCCATGAACCCGCTACCGAGACGGCGCTTGAGAGGGACGCGAGCAGTATGGCGGAAGCCACTTGACCCGGCACTGCGCAGACATATAACCTGCCAGTTATGCGTGTGCTCCCCGACGAGGAGCTCGACAGGGCGTTCGCCGCGCTGGCCGATCCGACCAGGCGGGCCATCCTTGCCCGGCTGACGTCTGGTGAGGCCGGGGTGCTGGACATCGCCGAACCGTTCCCGATGAGCCAGCCGGCGATCTCCAAGCATCTGAAGGTGTTGGAGGCGGCGGGCCTGGTGTCACGCCGCCGGCAGGCAAAGCAGAACCTGTGCCGGCTGGAGGCCGGTCGGCTCAAGGACGTGGTGGATTGGCTCGGCACGTACCGCGAGTTCTGGGAGGCCAGCTTCGCCCGCCTCGACGAGTATGTCGAGACGCTTTCGACCGGGCGGTCACCGTCATGAGCAAACTCGAAATCGAGATCCCCCCCGACGAGCCCGTGGTCATCTTCCACCGGGTGATCAGGGCCGCGCCGGAACTGGTGTTCCGGATGTACACCGAGCCGGAACACCTGCGCCGCTGGTGGGGTCCGCGACACCTCGATCTCGTGGTCTGCGAGATCGACCTTCGCGTCGGAGGAAGATACCGCTTCGTTCACCGCGCGCCGGACGGTCAGGAGTTCGGTTTCTTCGGCGAATATCGAGCCATCGAACCGCCGCACCGGCTGGTGCAGACGTTCGTGTACGCGGGCACACCGGACAACGAGGCTGTCGAGACGTTCACCTTCGAGCCTGTCGCGGCGGGCACCTTGATCGCGTGTCGCACGGTTCACTCGTCGATCCCGGCCCGCGATGCACACGTAGCGTCCGGCATGGAGGACGGGCTGACCGACTCGTACCAGCGCCTGGCCGATCTAGCAGCGTGGCTGCAGACAGGAATCTCCAAATGAGCAAGCTAATCCTGAAGATGTCGATGTCTCTCGACGGCTACGTCGCATTGCGAGACGGGGGCAACGACTGGATATTCCCGAGCTTCAGCGAGGATGCGGAGGCCTGGACCCTTCAAGCGTTGCAGAACGTCAAGGCGCACCTCATGGGCGCGCAGACGTATCGCGACATGGCCGGGTTCTGGCCTCAGTCCACAAGCATCTTCGCCACGCCGATGAACAACATCCCGAAGGTGGTCTTCTCCAAGTCGATGACCGCCGCCGACTGGGCAGACACCACGATTGCGTCCGGCGATCTCGTCGATGAGATCAAGCAGCTGAAGCAGGATTCGGGCGGTGACCTGCTCGCGCACGGCGGCGCTCGGTTCGCGCGATCTCTGTGCCAGACAGGGCTGATCGACGAATTCCAGCTCCTCGTCCATCCGGTCGTGCTCGGTGACGGTCAGCGGATATTCGTCGAGCCGATGAACATCGAGCCGATCACGACGACCGCATTCACCGGGGGTGCTGTCGCTCACGTGTACCGCGCCGCCTAGCCGGCCGACTCAGAGGTCGAGCACGAGGTCGCTCTCCGGTCGGGAGCAGCAGATCAGCGCCTCGCCCCGCTCCGGCATCTCCAGCGGGTTTGGAGCGTAGCTGACGTCACCGGACAGAACCGGAGTTACGCAGGTGTGGCACACCCCGGTTCTGCAGGAGAAGCGAGTGGGAACGTCGCACGCGTCCGCAAGCTCGAGCAGGGACCGGTGCCGGTCGGCCCACGGCACCGTGAGGCCGCTGCGCGCGAACGTGATCTCGGGCCCGGGCCCTTCCGGTCCCGGTGGTTGGTGTGGGTGCGGCCGTTGCGTGTCAGTGATGCCGGGGTTGATAGCGGGCAGGGCGCCGAACAGTTCGGTGTGCAGCCGCTCCGGCGCGATACCCAGACCGATCAGGGCGTCGTGCATGTCGTTCATGAACGGTATCGGGCCGCAGACATACGCCACGGCGTCGTTGGGCAGGGCCAGGTCGGCAAGCGCGGCGCGGGTCGGGCGTCCCCGGATCACCGTGCCGGTAGACGGCGGATCGGCCCCGGGCGAGGTGTAGAAGACGCGTTCGCGGGCGTGGGGTAGCGACTGCAGTAGCTGGTCTGCCTCATCGGCGAAGGCGTGCTGCGTCGCGTCACGAGCGACGTGGATCCACCACACGTTCCGGTTGGTGCCGGCGGTTGCGAGTTGGTGCAGCATGGCGAGTACCGGGGTGACACCGATGCCGGCTGAAATGAGCAGTATCGGCGCTGCATCGTCGGTAAGCACGAATTCGCCGCGCGGCGCGGCGACGTCGAGCACCGACCCGGCTCGCAACGAGGAATGTACATAGCCGCTCACGAGGCCATCGGGTTCGCATTTGACGCTGATCCGATAAATATCTCCGTCGGGGGGCGACGATAGCGAATAGCTGCGCACTGGTGCCGGATTGCCCGCGCCCGTCATCCGCAGCGTGATGTACTGCCCGGCTGTAGGTCGCGGCAAGTTGCCGCCGTCCTCAGCTGCTAGGTACACCGATGTCACGGTCGGGTTCTCCGCCACCACTTTGGCGACGCGCAGCCGGCGGAAGCCCACCCAACCCGGCTCGACGCCGAGCGCCGGCGCGCCGGCCGGAGTTCCTTTCTCCGCGGCGTCGAGCAGTTCACGGAAGGACTGCTGCCACCCGGGGCTGAGAGCGGGGATGTCGACGGCAGCGCGGAGCCGCTCGATGTCCCGATCGGGCAAGTACAGCAGCGCGTCGATATCGGCCACGCTCAGCGCATGCCGGCCGACCCGCGTCCGCACGATCTCGTCGCCGGCCTGGACATGCCCTTCGGTGATCACGCGCAGGTAGAAGCCGGGCCGGTGGTGGGCTACGAGCAACGAGGGCAGCTGCGGCTCGCCCAATCGCATGCCCACACGGAAGCAGGTGACGCGGGGCTGGGTGACCTCGAACTCGGCTGCACCGATGCGGTAGCGGTCGCCGACGTGTACCTCGTCGTCGGGCAGCCCGTCCACCGTGAAGTTCTCCCCGAACTGGCCGAACTCGAAGTCATCACGGCCGAAGTGGTCCTGCCAGTGCCGGTAGGACTCGATCTGATAGACGAGCACAGCGCGCTGCTCGCCGCCGTGTCCGTTGAGATCGCCCTGGCCGTCACCGTCGATGTTGAGACGGCGTGCCATGCGCGGCCCTGGGACGGAGCGCTTCCAGATCCCCGTGTACACCATGTGTCCCTGCCAGGCCACGTCCTTGGGCACGCCGACATTCACCGACAACAGCGTGGCCATCGCGCTGCTCCTCTCCCCTGATCCGGTCACTGCCCGGGGTCGGACTCAATCTTCGTCCGGACGAGCAGCGGCGGCACCGGGCCGAGGGCTGGTATGACGACGGTGGCAACGGACGCAGCGGACGCAGCGTCGGCGCTGGCGACGTGCCGCCCAACGGTGAGCTGGCGGCGGCGCGTCCACGGAGCGTCTGAGTGAACCTGAGTCATCTCTCTAACTCCTTTAGATATCTTTGCCGGTTGGTGCAACTCAAGCATGGACGGTGTAACCTGTCAAGAGATAGTTGGAGGTTAGAGATGGAGCAGACAGACGAGACGTTCCTGCTCGACCTGCTGAACAGCACGCCGATCATCGACGGCGTGCAGCAGGACGAGCTCGACCGCGCATGGCTACGTGCGCATGGTCACAGCGGCTCGAGCGCCGAGTGGCAGGCGACTCGGGCCGCGCGCTCGGCATTGCAGGCAGTCGTGCGCGGGCACCAGTCCGCCAGGTGGCTGGCTCGCCAGCTCGACCAGGTCAGCTACCGTCCGTCGGTCTCCGACGAAGGCGTGCAGTGGCGCCTGGACTCCCCAACGGGCCGGACCGCTGCGGTGCGCGCGGTGCTCGCCTGGGACGAGCTGCGCCGCAGCCGTCCCGGCCGGTTACGCCCCTGCGAGAACCCGGAGTGCGCCAAGTTCCTGATCGATCGGAGCAAGCCCAACAACGCCCGCTGGTGCTCGATGGCCGCCTGCGGAAACCGGATGAAGGCGCGCCGGCACTACGAGCGCACCCGCAACGCCGAGCAGTGAGGCGCTCGCCGCGCGTTACGTCGCGCGCTGAGAACTGATCTGCACGGCAAGGGCGATTGCGCCGAGGACTTCGGCGCGCTCGCCGAGGGCGCTCGTGCGAATGGCGACGGCATCGGCGATGACGGGCTGAGTGTGGTGATCGATGGCTTCGCGGATGCCGGCGGTGAACGGCGCGCCGGCGGCCGCGAGTTCGCCGCCGATGACAAGCGCACCGGGATTGAGGACGTTGCACAGATCGGCGAGGGTGCGCCCGATGGCGCGTCCGGCATCGGTGACCACCCGCCGCGCGCTCACGTCGCCCGTTGTGGCGAGGCGGACGACGTCTGCGATTGTGAGTGGTTCGCGGTGCACGGCCTGCAGGCTGGCTAGGACATGGGGAACCGAGACCAGCGTCTCCAAGCAGCCACGATTGCCGCATCGGCAGATCGCGCCGTCGGGCTGGATCTGGACGTGCCCCAGCTCCCCAGCGGTACCGGTCTCGCCACGGTAGAGACGCCCGTCGAAGACCAGCCCGGTGCCGATGCCGGTCGAAGCCTTGACGTAGATCAGGTTGCGCACGCCGTCGGCGGAACCGTAGGTGATCTCGCCGAGCGCGGCGAGGTTGGCGTCGTTGTCGAGCACCACGGGCAGCCGGATACGCTCCTGCAACTCCTGCGCCGGCGCGCGGTTGATCCAGCCCGGGAGGATGTTGTTGCTCACGACCCGCCCGGTGCCGCGATCGACAGGCGAAGGTAGCCCCATCACGACGCCCGTGACGTCGGAGACGCTTGTGCTGATTCTGTCAAGTAGTCGGCGGAATTCATAGGCTGCGGCAGCGAGCGCGTCGTCCGGGGAGTTGTCGACCTGGAGATCGCGATGCTCCTCGGCCAGGACCTGGCCCGAGAGGTCGGCAACTGCGGCGCGCAGGTGGCTGTGCCCGAAGTCCAAGCCGGCGACGACGCCGGGCGCCGCGGCCAGACACAAGCTGCCGGCGGGGCGACCCGGCCCGGTCCGTCTCTGCGGTGGTGGAAGCTCTCGCATCAGTCCGGCGGCGAGGAGCTTCGTCACGGTCGCGGCCACCGTGGCGCGAGACAGCCCGGTCGCTCCGGCGAGATCGGCACGCGTAGCGGTACCCCGGACGCGCAGCGCGCCCAGTAGCCGCTCCTGGTTGTACTGCCGGGGTGACATCGCGAGCGGGTTACGCCCGGCTGCTGCCGACGGAAGATCTGACGTCATGGCGCCTTCCAAATAATCCAGGCAAATCCGAAAACATCGATCACTGGCTGCACATTAAGCATATTGACTGTACTAACAATGCGCCTTAGGTTTCGAGCCAGTCACCCATGGTCAGCGAGTCGATCCCTGGCGTCGGAGGGACGTTGGCCGAGTGACGAAGCTGTGCTCCCTCGCTCATCGGTCATCGACTCGCACGAAAGAAGGTCGCCATGAGCAGTCTTGTGCTGCCCAAAATCCATCCGGTGCCACATCGACGGCGCAGAACGTTGCGTCGTGGCCTGTTCGCAATAGGTGCACTCCTGGCGCTTGTCGCCGCGGGGCTGGCCGGTCCGTCCGCAATCGGGCAAGCTCAGCCGACGTACGGCGCCTGGGGATCGGGAACGCTGACCCCGGCCGATCTGGCGAGCCTCGTCTCGCAGATGACCCCGGCCGAAGAGGTCGGGATGCTGCACGGCTACGGCGACCCGCCGTCGGCCACCTCACCGGTGCCCAGCGTCAACGGCGAGGCAGGTGGCATCGCCGGCGTGCCCCGCCTGGGCATCCCGCCGCTCCGGTTCACCGACGGGCCGGCCGGAATTCGGCTCAGCCACGTCGAAACGGCAATGCCGGCCCCGGTCGGGCTGGCGGCGACGTGGGATCCGTCCACCGCAGGCGAGTACGGCAGCACGGTCGGCGACGCCGGCCGGGCGACCGGCGAGGACGTGTGGCTCGCTCCGATGATCAACGCGGTCAACTTCGTCACCGGTGGGCGCAACTTCGAGACGCTCGGCGAGGACCCCTACCTGGCCAGCCAGCTGGTGAGCACCGAGGTGCAGGGCGTCCAGGGCAAGGGCATGATCGCCGAGATCAAGCACTACGCAGAGAACGACTTCGAAAACGGCAGGACGTCGACGAACGTCGCTATCGACGACCAGACGCTGCACGAGACCGAGCTGCAGGCATTCTCGGCGGCGATCGACGCCGGCGCCGGTGCTGTGATGTGCTCCTACAACCGCATCAACACCGTCTACTCCTGCGGCAATGACGCCACGCTGAACGGCGTGCTGCGCGGCCAGCTCGGCTTCAAGGGTTTCGTCACCTCCGACTGGGGCGCGGTGCACCGCGTTGCGGACCAGTTGCACGGCGACAACATCGAGCAGCCGGGCAACGCCAACGGCAACAGCACCTTCGGCGCGCAACTGCTGAACGCGGTCGCCAACGGCACATCGGCGGTGGCGGCCACCGCCGACTTCCCCGCCGAGCCCGCGCACACCGCGGCGGAGTGGCAGGCGACCGTCGACACGTCCGTCCTCGCCATCCTGACCGAGGAGAACAACGCCGGGCTGCTGGAGGGCACCCAGTACGGGACGCACTACGACCCCAACACACACGCCCCCTACGTTCCGGCCCGTCCGGACCTCGATAGCCTGCGGCCGATCGCAGCGGCCATCGCCCAGGCAATCGCCGAGCAGAGTGCGACGCTACTGAAGAACGACGGCGCGCTGCCGCTCAGCCACGGTGACCTGTCCGGTAACGGTGCCGGCAACGGTGTTGTGGTCATGGGGCCGACCGCGATCGCGCCGTACGTCGGCGGCGGAGGCAGTGCGCACGTCACGCCGTACGATCCGGTGCAGGGCCCGTATGACGCGCTTGCCGGGATAGCGGGCGACAAGGCGAATCTGCGCTACGTTCCGGGTTACGACCTGGACGGGCAGGTCGTGCCGTCCTCGGCGATCTCAGCTCCGGACCCCGCTGAGGGTTACCCGAACTGGACTCTCACCCCAGGCGACGCCGCGTTCGCCAACCAGCCCGGCCTGCTGCGCCAGCAGATCACGACCGATCCGGTGCCGAGCGGGTCACAGCCCGTCCTCTACGCCGGCTCCGACGCGGCGCCCGACCGGGTCGATGCAACCGTCGACTACACGGGTACGAACACGCTGCCGGCGAACACGGCATGGCGCTGGTCCGGACGGTTCACCGCTCCGGCCAACCCGGGCGGCATGGGCTGGCAGCTGAAGGTATTCGTCGCGCACCAGACAAGTTCGCAGCTGTTCGTCGACGGGCTGACGAACGCGTTCCGGCGGGTCAACATCAATGCGTACCCGGCGGCCCCGACCTCGTCATATGCCGGCCTCACCGAGACGGCTCGCTCGCACGATCCCGCGAACGAGGCGCTGCAGCAGGGCACCTATTCCGTCACGCTCAACCCTGGCCAGCAGATTCACCTGGATCTGCGCGTCATTGCCGGCGCCAACCCGGCGAATGTGCAGCTGCGCTGGGTACCTCCGGACAACTCGACCCAGCAGATCAACGCGGCCGTCGCCGCCGCCCGCCCGGCCCACAAGGTGGTCATCTTCGCCTACGACGAGGGCACCGAGGGCAGCGACCGCGGCGGTAGCAACCAGGGTGTCGGCCTGCAGCTACCGGGCTACCAGGACGCGCTGATCCAGGCCGTCGCGGCAGCCAACCCCAACACGGTCGTGGTGCTCAACACCGGCGACCCGGTGCTGATGCCATGGGTGTCGAGCGTGAACGCGATCCTCGAGATGTGGTACCCCGGCCAGATGGGCGGAGCCGCCACCTCCAACGTCCTGCTCGGCGCGGTCGACCCGGGCGGCAAGCTGCCGGTCACGTTCCCGGCCGACGCCACGCACTTCCCGACCTACGATCCCAACTGCGCCGACACTTCGAGCACCGGGAACTGCCCGCTGTACCCCGGCGTGGTCGGCCCCAGCCCGTTCCTGCCGGGCGCGACGACCAGCTTCCGGTTCCTCACCGGGATGCAGGTGAACGGGATCTACGAGGGATACCGGTGGTATGACGAGCACGACGTGACACCGCTGTTCCCATTCGGCTACGGGCTGTCGTACACGAAGTTCGACTACTCGAAGCTGAGTGTGACGGCGTCGGCCGACGGCGGCATCGACGTCAGCTTCCGGATCCGCAACGTCGGCAACGACACCGGGTCGGACACTCCTCAGGTTTATGTGGGCGCGTCGCCCGACCTGCCGGCGAACATCTCGCAGGCGGTGCGCAAGCTCGTGCAGTTCCAGCGCATCACGCTGGGCTCCGGGCAGGCGGCGGACCTGTCGCTGCACGTCACGCGGCACTCGCTCTCGTCCTGGTCCACCAGCGCACAACAGTGGGTGGTCGGTACCGGAGCACGTACCGTCTACGTCGGGCCGTCCTCGCGGGAGTTCCCGCTGCAAGGCACGGTCAACGTCACTGGCTGACCACCGCCATCTCCCCGATTGCGCAAGAATCCCTCGTCTCAGGCGAGGGATTCCTGCTCGATCGCAGGCGCTCTCGCAGACAGACGAGCGGCGGGATCGCAGCCCACGCGCGATCCCGCCGCTGTCTCCCCTCTCCTGCTTACTGGGCCGTGAACGACTTCGTCATGGTGGCCTTCGAGCTGTCACCGACGTACACGTCGATCTGCCCGGGCTCCACGATGAACTTCCCGAAGTTGTCGTAGAAGCCGACGTCGTTACTGGTCAGCTTGAATGACACCGTCTTCGTCTGGCCGGGTGTCAGCGTCACCCGTTCGAAGGCGCGCAGCCGGCGTACGGGTTGCTCGATGCTCGCGGTGGGATCGTGGATGTAGAGCTGCACCACCTCGTCACCCGTGCGAGAACCCGTGTTCGTGACATCCGCTGTCGCGGTGACGCTGCCGTTCGGCGACATCGTCGCGGAGCTGAGCTGCAGGTTCGACACGTTGAACGTGGTGTAGCTCAGCCCATATCCGAACGAGTAGAACGGATCGCACGTCGTGAGATCGCGGTAGCGCGAGTCCCACTTGACCCCGACGTCGCACGGCCGTCCGGTCGGCTCGTGGTTGTAGAAGATCGGCACCTGGCCCACGTTCACCGGGAACGACACCGGCAGCTTGCCGCCGGGGTTGACCTTGCCGAACAGCACGTCGGCCGTCGCGTTACCGGCCTGTACGCCGGGGAACCACGCTTCGAGGATGGCCGGCGACTTGGCCGCCACGTTGGTCAGGGTCAGCGGGCGGCCGTTGAACAGCACGACCGTGAACGGTTTGCCCGTCGCCGCGATCTCGTTGATCAGCTCCTGCTGGTTGCCCGGCAGGTCGAGGTTGCTGCGCGAGGTGGCCTCGCCGCTCATCTCCCGGGTCTCACCGAGGGCCAGCACCACCTGGTCGGCCGACTTAGCCGCGGCGACCGCGTCCGGGAAGCTCGTGTTCGGGCAGTCATTAGCGGGGTTGTAGTCGGGCGGCTCGGTGTTCGGCAGGTCGCAGGCCTTCGTGAACGTGGTATTGGGGTCCTGCGCCTTGATGCCGCTGTACAGGCTCACCGCGTCCTGGTCCTGGCCGGTCCCCCACCACGGACCGAGCATGTCGTGCTGGTCGTCACCGAGCGGGCCGATGACCGCGACCGACTTGTTCGGATCCAGGGGCAGCGTGGAGTTGTCGTTCTTCAACAGCACCATCGACTTGCTGGCGGCGCTGCGTTCGGCAGCGACAGCGTCGGGCAGCAGCTGCGCTGCAGCCGCCTGCGACGGGTCGACGTAGGGGTGCTCGAACAGGCCGGCGCGGAACTTGACGCGCAGGATGCGCCGCACCGCGTCGTTGATCTGCGGCATGGTGATCTTGTGCTCGGCGAGGAGCTGCTTGCCGAAGTCCACGTAGTTGGTGCTGACCATCTCCATGTCGGTGCCGCCGTTGATCGCTGCCGCGGCGGCGTCCGGGCCGTCCGCCGCGATGCCATGGCCACACGGCCCGTTGTCCGGGTTCACCGGCGGGCAGGTGCGAAGCTCGGCCACCGCGGTGTAGTCGCTCTCGATGAATCCGTCGAATCCCCAATCCTGCTTGAGGATGTTCGTCTCGGTCTCCTGGTTCGCGCATCCGGGAACGCCGTTGATCGCGTTGAACGAACACATCGCGGTCGCGGCGCCCGCGTCGATCGCCGCCTTGTACGGCGGCAGATACATGTTGAAGAGCCGCTCCGTTGACATGTCTGTCGTGTTGTATTCACGGCCACCTTCGGGCGCGCCGTACGCCGCGAAGTGCTTGACGCTCGCGACGACCTTGTCCGCCGCGCTGTAGTCGCTGCCCTGGTCGCCGTGTACTCGCGCCGCGGCCATGACCGAGCCGAGGTACGGGTCCTCGCCGGAGCCCTCAGCTATGCGGCCCCACCGCGGTTCGTGCGAGAGATCCACCATCGGGCTGTACACCTGCTTGATGCCGGTCGCGGCCGTCTCCCGGGCGCCGATCGTGGCGTCCGTCTGCGCCACGCTCGGGTCGAAGCTGCTCGCCTCGCCGAGCGGGATCGGGAACACCGTGCGGAACCCGTGGATCGTGTCGAACGCGAACAGGATCGGGATGTGCAGCCGGGAATGCTCCACGGCCTCGTGTTGGAGTGCGTTGATCGTCGCCGGGTCCGTCTGACTGAAGACCCCGCCGATGCCCTTCTGCGCTTCGGCCGGCGTTGCTTGCCAGTCGGCGAGTAGCTGCATCTGCTCCAGCTTCTCGTCGGTGGTCATCTTCGCCAGCAGCGCGTTGACACGCGCGTCGACCGAGGGCTGACCGAGGGCGTTGGTCGCGACGACCCCGCCGCCGGCCAGCAGACCGGCGCCGAGGACGAACACGGCTGCCACCGCGACCTTCCTCCGCCGCAATAACCCGAGATGCCTCATGACGAATCCTCCTTGGGATGACGTCGGCGCAGGACGGTGCTAGTTGTTGAGCCCCATGTCCTCCACGCCTAGGTACGTGCGGGCGGCCCAGGACACCTGGTCGCCCGCGAAATGCCGTTGCAGGGCACGGTCGGTGAGCGCGTTGTCGAGCGCCGCCATGATCATCGACTGGTCGAGTACCAGCTGGCGGTGACCCACCGCGCTGGTAGTCGGGTTGATCGCGTCGAAGAAGCCGGTGTGGCCGTATGCGCCGGGGAAGCTATCCCGCAGCGCGACGATGTTTGCGAAGGCTTGCTGCGGCGCGACGTCCAACGCGAGGAATGTCGCGTGCGGCGTCACCACGTCCTCGGTGGCGCAGCCGTGGCACTGCGACAGCCCCAGATTCGGGTGCGACGCGTCCGCTCCGCCACCGTAATAAGGAAATGCCAGGCCCTCGACGCCGAAGCCACCGTACCCCCCGGTATCGTCAGCTGTGCTGGACGGGGACATGCCCCAGACCGGGTAGTGCAGTTGTTCGGTCGCGTACTTGATCTGAACCTGCACGGTGCGCACGTCGTCCAGCCCGAAGCTCCGCGGCCCCCATGACGTCTCGGGTACCACCTCGTTGGCCATCAGCGCCTCGAACATGCCGCCCGCCCAGGTCGGCACGAACGTCAGGTTCGAACCTGGGTAGGTGTAGTGGCCCTCCCAGACAGGAAACGCCTGGCCCGACTGCGGATCTGTGATCGTCTGCCAGGAGCCGCCCATCGGCCACTGGCCCTGCCAAGAGAAGTCCGGGTCGGTCGCGGCGCAGTCTGCGAACGGGGCCGGCGGCGGCAGCTCGCGCCAACTGCGCCACCACACGTTGCCCGGCATCTGGTGCAGGCCCATGCCGACATACGCGGAGATCCGCGGGTCGCTGTACAGAGCGCCGTTGTGGTAATAGTGCGTCCAGTTGTCGCCTTGGTCAGGTGGCAGTCCGGCGAAGTAGCCGCCGAACATCTGCCCGGTCGGCTGGTTGCCGGGGATCGCCGGGTTGACGTTGCAGTGCGTCTCCGCGCCGCTGTCGTAGAACAGCCCGAAGTCCATCGGCGCCATGAGGTCGTTGACCAACTGGCGCAGCTCGGGCAGGGCCTGCCGGGCGATGATGAGCCCGGATGCATACCAGCCGTTGTCCACATTGGAGACGAAGTAGCAATTGTCGAACGTCGGCGTCGTCTCGGTGGTGCAGTCGATGTCGCCGGGGTTGCGGATCACGTGCCCGTTCGTCGTGTCATACCACTGGAACAGGAACCCGTGGTCGCGCCGGAGCGTGGCGACTTCGCCGAGCGTCGCCTGGATCCGGGCCGTGGCCTCCGGTCGTGCGACGAGGCCGAGGTCGTACGCCGCAACGACGGCCCACAGGTACACGCCGATGTTGGACGCGGATGTGTACCGCCCGTATGCCGTCGGATTCGCACCGCTGAACGTCAGGTTGTCCATCGGCAGATGTGTGCCGGGGTCGACGTCCAGGCTGTAGAAGCGCCAGGTGTCCCGCGCGATGTCGCGCAGCGCTGAACGCTGCGCGGCGGTCAGTCCGTGGTATTCGCCGACCGAGGGCTGTGGGGACGCCCCGGCCGCTACCGGGGACACCATCAGCACCGCGGCGACAATGCCGATGAATCGTCGCAGCGCCGCTCTGTGGGTGATCTTGCTGTGCCGGGCAATCATGGGGCCACCTCCTGGGGGAGAGCCGGCCACTTACTTCATTCACAGCGTTGTAGGGCGATTCGCACCATGTCAACACTGAAATGAGGATTGGCAGGCAGTTGCCCGGTGATTGCCCGGTGGTCCCGTTCCGGTCAGGCCTGCATAACTACTCCGGCTTCGGAGGTATGCACGAGGAAGGTCAGGGATTCCTGGAAGTACAGCTCCACGGCGTTTGCGTCGTGTGACAGGTAGCCGAGCGATGTGTCCTGTCCGAGGTGGAGGGCGTAGTCGCCGCCTCGCACGGACAGCACAAAGGCGCCGTCGATGGCCGGCGCCCAGAGGAGCTCACCATCGACCAGGCGGGCAAGCTGCTCGCGAATCGGGTATCCGTAGTCGGATGTCGCGCTCACCGCGGCGTAGGCGTCTGCGCTGAGCACGAGCGAGTACGGGCCGCCGACTCCGGCCAGTCGCAGTGCTGCCAGCGCCTGGCTGACCACGTCCGGATACTCATGGACGTCGGCGGGCTGCGCTAGTGCCGGATTGGACGAGGCAGCCCGGATGCCGGTGATCCCGGCTGCCCGGTATCCCTCGAAGACAGCTCGATCCTCGGCGAAAGCGATCACGCGGGCCGCGTCCTTCACCGGCTGCCAGTCAGGGTCCTGCGCGCCGCGCTCGACGTCGTCGATGGCCTGACGGCGAAGCGTGAACGGGACCCGCAGTTCGACGAGCGGCTGCGCCTGGCGCAGCCGGGCGGTGATGCCCTCTGCCGGCGCATCGGTATCACTCAGGTGGCCGGTCCCGACTGCGGCGAGTGTAGGGCCGTCCGGCCCGTGGACGTCGACCACTCTGCGGCCGGCGACGTAGCCGACCAGCGTGCGCCGCGCTTCCTCCTCGATGCTCGTCCAGGCGACATCCGATATCGGGGCGAGCTCCCGGTGCAGGTTGTTCATGGCGGAGTACTGCCTTTCAGGTCGCCGATGCCGAGCGACTCGTCAGCCGGCGACGACGCTGCCTGTGCAGGAGACGGTGGCAGGTCGTCTAGGAAGTCTGCCGACGGAACGAAGAACAGGTTTCCGGTGATGGCGGTCGAGAAGTCGAGGATTCGGTCGTAGTTGCCGGGCGGCCGGCCGATGAACATATTCGTCAGCATCAGCTCTGTCACGGTGGGGGTTGCCGCGTATGCGATGTAGTAGGTGCCGAATTCCCCGCTGCCGACCGTGCCGAAGGGCATGTTGGCTCGCAGGATCTGCAGCTGGGTGCCATCCGGGTCGCGGACGGTGTTGAGGGCAACATGCGAATTGATTGGCTTGATCTCGTCGGGCAACTCGATGTCGGACAGTTTCGTTCGGCCGATCACACGTTCCTGCTCTTCCACCGGCAACGCGTTCCAGGCACGCACGTCGTGTACGTATTTCTGCACGATGACGTAGCTGCCGCCGGCAAAATCCGGGTCGGTGTCACCGACGATCGCCGCAGCCTCGGCATCCGGGCCGGTCGGGTTTTCCGTCCCGTCGACAAAGCCGACCAGGTCACGTTCATCGAAGTATCGGAATCCGTGAACCTCATCGCGCGGCGTGACGACGTCGGCCAGCCGGGCCATGACCTGGGCGACGAACTCGAAGCACATATCCATGCGACTGGCCCGGACGTGGAACAGGAGATCTCCCGGCGTAGACACCGCCCGGTGTTTCGCCCCGGACAGCTCGCGAAACGGGTGCAGCTCGGCCGGGCGCGGCCCGCTGAACAGCCGGCTCCAGGCGTCCGATCCCACTCCTACCACGGCCGCCAGGCCGGCCCCAGGGATGCGGAATCCGACCGATCTCGAAAGCCCGGAGACATCTTCGAGCAGATCCCGCACCGTCGCCTCGCCGCCGGGATTCACCGTCACCACAAGGAAGATCGCCGCCGCGCTGAGCGGCGTGAGCACCGGCTGCGGCATCGCACGCTGCATGTGGCTCCTCCCCCGGATGGGCTCAGGCTGGGGCGACCGGTCGTCCGACGATCATCGACTCGAGCACATCGACCTGAAAGGTCTGGGCGGTTTCCGTGTCCAGTTGGGCGCCGAGTCCGTCGAGTACGCGGGTGAAGAACGAGCGCGCAGCGACGGCGAACACGACGTCGGCGATATCGGCGTCGGACAGTCCGACCGCCCGCAGCCGGTCGACGTCGGCCTGCTCGACACGAGATGCGTCGACGGCGACCTTACCCGCGAACTCGTACACCGCCCGGTCCTGCGGGCTTAGTGCGGCGCCGCTCGGCTGCGCAGCGATCGAGCGCATTGTCTCCTCGTCATCACACACGTCGCGCAGGAACTTCGCATGCGCGACCGTGCAGTACGTGGAACGCAGTGCACGCGCCGCTGCGATCGTCGCGATCTCGAAGCGTCTGCGCTCCATCCCTTCGCGAATCGTGATGTTGAGCGTGTTCCAGGCCTGGGCGACGTCCGGGCGCGTGCTGAAGGCGTCCGCGTAATTGGGCAAGAAGCCCCACTGGGCTCGCTGCTGCTCGTAGTAATCGGCCACAGCGCCGGCGGCGTTCTGCTCGGGCACGGCATCGATGAACACCGCGTCAGTGTCCCGCATCCCACAGCCAGGCGGAAGGACGCTACTGGCTCGCTTCCCCGATCACGCAAGAATCGCTCGGCCTGGACGAGGAATTCTTGCTCGATCGGTAGCCGGCACCAGGCTCGCTAAGGGAGAACGGCACCCCGACACAGTGACTTGTGCACCCCCCAGCCGGGACGTTCGCCCCTGCTTAACACCCTCCCCGGTGGCGGAGCCTATTAACGGAAACGTCATCCAGTCCGAGGAGCTAAAGATGAAGCGCCAAAAGCTCGACCGCCTACTCGCGGGCGGGGGTCTAGTCGTCGCGGGCGTCCTGCTCGCCGCGGGCGGGCTGCTTACCTGGGCTCACGTGTTCGTGGACAACCAGGTGCACAGCCAGCTATCCGCCCAGCAGATCTACTTCCCGAAGCAGGGAAGCGACGCCCTGGCCAGCCCGGAGATCGGTCCCTACCTCAACAAGTACGCCGGCCAACAGCTGGTGACCGGCCCACAGGCCAAGGCCTACGCAGACCACTTCATCAACGTTCACCTCAAGGAGATCGGCGGCGGCCAGACGTACGCGCAGCTTTCGTCGAAGGCGCAGGCCAACCCCAGCGACACAAAGCTCGCCAGCACTGTGCAGACGATGTTCCGCGGTGAGACATTGCGTGGCCTGCTGCTGAACGCGTACGGGTGGGCCACGATGGGGTACCTCGCATTCATCGGAGCGCTGGTGGCTTTCATCGGTGCCGCCGTGATGGTGGTGCTCTCCGTGCTCGGCTTCATCCACGCCCGCAAGGTTGACGAGCAGACGACCCCACGCGGTGCCCCCGCGCAGGAGATGATCAAGGCCTGACCAACCTCGCGGCAGCACCTTCTTCGACCCGCCGGCTGCGGCCGGCGGGTCGAACTCTTGCATCGGCGGTGCTCACCGGTCTCCCAGCAGGACTTGGCGCGCGCTTGATGCAGGCATGGCGTGGCAATGACCTCGTGCGGCCCATCGTGGCAACAGCCCCCAGCCGAGGGGTTGCCATATGGGCCGACCGAAGGAGACCTGCATCGTGAATGACGTTCCCAGCCAACCGCCCACCCGAAACCGCAAGCGCACCGCGCTCACGGTCGGACTACTTGCCGCCGGCGTCGCAGCCGGAGCGATCGGTGCGACAGCGATCGGAGCCAGCGCGGAATCGGGGTCCGGATCGCAGGCGGCGACCACAGTGTCGAGTTCGCCGGGCGCTCCCAATCAGCCGCCGAACGGTGGCCACGGATCCGCCCCCGTTCGCAGCGACGAGAAGTCGGTGAGCGCAAGCACTGCCGCGACGTTGAAGGCCGCCGCGCTCAAGGCGGTGCCCGGCGGCACCGTGTACCGCGTCGAGACCGACGCCGGCGACGCCGCTTACGAGGCGCACATGACCAAGGCCGACGGCTCGCTGGTCACCGTCAAGTTCGACAAGAACCTCAAGGTGATCAGGGTCGAGGCGGGCATGGGCGAGGGTGACCCCGGACCGGCGGGTCAACCGCCGGCGCGGCACTAGACGCTAGCGAGCCGAGAGAGCGGCTCGCGTTTCCCGCGCTATCTGCACGTCCTCCCGCGCGGCGATGACGAGGGTGCGGGCGCGCGCGCCGTCGGCGGTGACGTCGCGGTCGGTGCCGTCGCCGTCGTTGCGTGCCGGGTCGAGGGCAATGCCGAGATGCGCGAGCCGCGTCGCGGCGTGGTGCCGCACGTCCGCGGAGTTCTCCCCGATGCCTCCGGTGAACACAAGCGAGTCGATGCCACCGGCAGCTGCGGCCATCGCGCCGATGCTGATGACGAGGCGGTGGATGTACACGTCGAACGCCAGGCTCGCCTCCGGGTCCCCCGCGGCGGCGCGATCTTGGACCTCGCGCATGTCGGCCGTGCCGGCGAGCGCAAGCAGGCCGGAGCGCCGTTCGAGGGCGCTCGCCACCTCGTGGGGAGTCTGGTGCTCGTGCTCCTCCAGCCACAGCACCAGACCCGGGTCGACGGTGCCGGAGCGGGTCGCCATCACCAGGCCCTCGAGGGGCGTGAACCCCATTGTGGTGTCGACGCTCTGTCCGTCGACGACGGCCGCGAGCGAACCGCCCGCACCTAGGTGACAGGTGACCAGGCGACGTGCGCCGGTCAGCTCGATCGCCCGGCGCGAACAGTAGGCATGGGACAGGCCGTGGAACCCGTAGCGGCGCACGCCGTAGCGCTGCTGCCACTCGCGGGGCACCGCGTACGTCGCTGCCGCTGGCGGGATGGTCGTGTGGAACGCGGTGTCGAAACAGGCCACCGCAGGCACCTCGGGCAGCACGCGGGTCACCGCGTCGAGCGCGGAAAGCGATTTGGGTTGGTGCAGTGGGGCCAGGCTGGTCAGCTCGTCAAGCCGGGCGCGAACGCGCTCGTCGATGCGAACCGCAGCGGTGAAGTCCGTCCCACCGTGCACGATGCGATGCCCAACGGCGGCAGGCGTGGGCCATTCCCGCAGGGCGCGTGCCACGTCACCGTCTGCGGGCAGGTCGGCGGTCGCGACGACCGTGTCGTCCCTGTCAAGCAGGCGCAACTTCAGGCTGGATGACCCGGCGTTGACGACAAGGACGTTCACGCCCGCCTCGGCCACGCCCAGTTGGCGATCGCCGGGTCGTCCTCACCGTATTCGCGCGTGTACGCCCGTGCCGCCAGCCGCGCGTCGGCCATCTGCTGGCGCAGCGTGGCGGCGCGGCTGCCCAGCGAGGGAACGCGATCGATGACGTCCATGACGAGGTGGAAGCGGTCGAGGTCGTTGAGCATCACCATGTCGAACGGCGTGGTGGTGGTGCCCTCCTCCTTGTAGCCGCGCACGTGGATGTTGTGGTGGTTGGTGCGGCGGTAGGTCAGGCGGTGGATCAGCGCCGGGTAGCCGTGGTACGCGAAGATCACCGGCTTGTCGGGCGTGAACAGGGCGTCGAAGTCGCGGTCGGACATCCCATGGGGGTGCTCGGATTCCGCCTGCAGCCGCATGATGTCGACAACGTTGATCACGCGTACCTTCAGCTCGGGCAGGTGCCGTTGCAGCAGATCGGAGGCCGCGAGCGCCTCCAGGGTAGGAATGTCGCCCGCGCAGGCCAGGACCACATCAGGTTCGCCGTCGGTGTTGCTGGCCCACGGCCAGATGCCCAGCCCGCGCGTGCAGTGCGCGATCGCCTCGTCCATCGTGAGGTAGGTCAGCGCCGGCTGTTTGCCGGCCACGATGACGTTCACGTAGTGCCGGCTGCGCAGGCAGTGGTCGGCGACCGAAAGCAGCGTGTTCGTGTCCGGGGGCAGGTACACGCGGACGATCTCCGCCTTCTTGTTGAGGACGTGATCGATGAAGCCCGGGTCCTGGTGACTGAATCCGTTGTGGTCCTGGCGCCAGACATGTGACGAGAGCAGGTAGTTCAGCGACGCGATGGGACGCCGCCACGGGATGTCGCGGGTCGTCTTCAGCCACTTGGCGTGCTGGTTGAACATCGAGTCGATGATGTGGATGAACGCCTCGTAGCAGTTGAACAGGCCGTGCCGGCCGGTGAGCAGGTAGCCCTCCAGCCAGCCCTGGCACAAGTGCTCGGACAGCACCTCCATCACCCGGCCATCCGGGCTCAGGTGGTCGTCGCCGGGCAGGGTGATCGCGTCCCAGACCTTGTCGGTGACGTCGAAGACGGCCGTCAGCCGGTTCGAGGCGGTCTCGTCCGGTCCCATCAGCCGGAACCGGTCACGGTTGCGGGCGATGACATCGCGCAGGAACACGCCCAGCACGCGGGTTGCCTCGCTGCTCTCGACCGCGGGTACCGGCACGTCCACGGCGTAGGCGCGGAAGTCGGGCAGGTCCAGTTCGCGCAGCAGCACCCCGCCGTTCGCATGCGGGTTGGCGCTCATCCGGCGCTCACCCTCCGGCGCCAACGCCCGCAGTGCCGGTCGCAGCGTGCCGTTCTCGTCGAAGAGGTCCTCCGGACGATAGCTGCGCATCCACTCCTCGAGCAGGTTGCGGTGCTGTTCGTTGGTCCGCGTCTCGGATAGGGGCACCTGGTGGGCGCGGTACGTTCCCTCGATCTGGACGCCGTCCACCTCACGCGGGCCGGTCCAGCCCTTCGGCGTACGCAGCACGATCATCGGCCATTGCGGGCGCTGCTGGGGCGCCTCCCCAGTTCGAACCGCCGTCTGGATCGCGGCGATGTCGGACAGCACCTCATCGAGGGTCGCGGCGAGCAACTGGTGCACGTCCGCCGGGTCGTCGCCCACGACGAAGCGCGGGGCATAGCCGTAGCCACGAAATAGCGACTCCAGCTCGTCATCCGGGACGCGCGCCAGCACCGTCGGATTCGCGATCTTGTAGCCGTTCAGGTGCAGCACCGGCAACACCGCCCCGTCCCGGGCGGGATTCAGGAACTTGTTCGAGTGCCAGCTCGCCGCCAGCGGGCCGGTCTCCGCCTCGCCGTCGCCGACGACGCACAGTGCGAGCAGATCGGGGTTGTCGAACACCGCGCCATAGGCGTGCACGAGGGCATAACCCAGCTCGCCGCCCTCATGGATCGAGCCAGGCGTCTCCGGTGCCACGTGGCTGGGGATGCCGCCCGGGAACGAGAACTGCCGGAACAGCGCCCGCATGCCGTCCTCGTTCGCGGCGATGTTCGAGTAGACCTCGCTGTACGTGCCCTCGAGGTAGGCGTTCGCCACCAGACCAGGCCCGCCATGCCCGGGCCCCGTTATGTAAATCGCGTTCAGGTTCCGGGCTCGGATGGCCCGGTTCATGTGCACGTACAGCAGGTTCAGCCCCGGGGTCGTGCCCCAGTGCCCCAGAAGGCGTGGCTTGATGTGCTCAGGACGCAACGGCTCGCGCAGCAACGGATTGTCGAGCAGATAGATCTGCCCTACCGACAGGTAGTTCGCGGCGCGCCAGTACGCGTCGATCGATGTCAGTTCTTCGGCGCTCAACACTTGATCGGGCATCCCACCCCACTCCTCGGCTCAGATGACGCCATCCGGAACTGTCGCGTGGCTCAGTCTTGCGGACGTGGGGTGCCTCGTACAGCCGAAGATCGTGCGGCTACGTCACAGGCGTGCCGGTGGCAACCAGCACGAACCACGCGCCGCCCGGGGCCAGCGCGATCGGTTTGCCATGCGCGTCGGTCAACGTCGTGCCGTTAGTCACCGCCGCGCGATGCCAGGTCCCGTCGATGCGCCGCCCGTTCCGGAATACCGTCACCTTCCCGTCGCCGATCGTGTGCGTGACCTTGGCCGGGCTGCCGGACTGGTCGATGTCGCCGAGGAACGTCGTGATCTGGCACTGCTGCACGATGACGTTGGGCGTGGCGATCACCTTGCCGTCCGTGGCTTTCTGGATCGCCCCATCGATCATTCGGACGTACCGCTGCCGCGCGGCGTCCCAGCTGAACGTGACACGGGTCCCCCCGACCATGGTATCGGCCGTGAGACCGGGGACCGAGCCGGTGTTGGTCACCTTGCTCGACCAGACCATCCCGAAGTCTTGCGCCTGTGGGCCCTTCAGCCGTGCCGCGATGCTCGCCAAGTTGGCGGCGAGGTTGAACGGCGCGGGCCGGTTGGGATCGCGCGTGAAGCCCGCGGCACCGCGGTCGTTGATTGCAGTCTTCAACGGCGAGGCATCCAGCGGCTTCAACTCGCCGTCGGACCCACCCGACGCGACGTAGACGATGTGTCCGAACTGCAAGGCGATCTCCGGATCACCCACCCGGGTACTGCGGACCGGCTCAACGACGGGGAGCGTCGTGTTGAACACCGCGAGCAGGCGGGTCAGCCCTCCCTCAACCTGCTCGATGTAGACGATGTCGGCCTTGTCGATCCCGCGCTGGGGCCGGCCGGCGGCTGTGTCGTCGATCTTCGCCGCCACCACCGAGTTGGTCGACGGCGCTCCCCCGGTCAACGGGTTGATCGACGGGGGTGGGGCCGTCGAGGGCGCCGACGTCGGTGCCGCCGGGGTCGTTGTCTGTGTCGCGTGATGGCTACTTGAGCAAGCCGCGAGGGCGAGCACGCATGCCGCGCCGGCGGCCATTCGCAGGGCATTCATGACGGGGCGCCAGGCTACGCCCCGATCCTTGCGCACCGCTCATCGGCCCGTGCCGGGCTGCCCGATGACCGCTCGGGCGCGCGCAACCTTGATGGCAGCTGTGAGCGTCTTGGCATCGTACGCACCGTAGTGTCGCTGGCCGTTGATGAAGAATGTCGGCGTTCCGGACACGCCACTGACATCGGCGGACTCGACGTCCTGGGCGACGCGTGCGGCGTACATGTGCCGTTTCAAATCGCCTTGGAAGCGCGCGTGATCGAGACCCAGCTCATCGGCATAACGCAACAGGTCGGCGATCCGCAGTCGGTCCTGCCTGGTCAGCAGCAGATCGTGCATCTCCCAGAAGGCGCCCTGTGCGGCGGCCGCCTCCGCTGCCTCCGCGGCGATCTGTGCCTGCGGATGGACGTCGGTGAGCGGCAGATGCCGCCACACGAACCGGACGTCGGCGTCGCTTCGCACCTCGCGGACCGCGGTTTCCGCCATGCCGCAGTACGGGCATTGGAAGTCGCCGTACTCGACGACCGTGACCGACGCATCGTCAGGCCCGCGGATGTGGTCGCGGTCGGGATCGACGGGTTCGGCGAGGTCGACGAGGCGTTCCGAATCACCGAGCAGGGCGCGGGCCTTGCGGATCGGGGGCAGTCGTGAGGTCGTCCGAAGCACCGCCCAGGTGAGCAGCGATGCGAGAACTGCGGCGGAGAGGATGCCGATCTTCGCCTCGTCCAGTTGCGCGCCATGGAACGCCAGCGTGGCGATCAGTAGTGACACGGTGAACCCGATCCCGGCGATGGTGCCGGACGCGAGCACCGCCGCCCAGCCGACGGGCGGGCGCACGCGTCCGCGGCTGATCCGGGTGACCAACCACGTCGCGCCCACCACACCGACCGGCTTGCCGACCACATACGCGAACAGGATCCCGAGCGTCACCGGCGTGGTGTACGCGTGGGCGAGGAAGCTGCCGCTGACGTGGATACCGGCGTTCGCGAGGCCGAAGAGCGGGACGATCACATAGCTCGTCCACGGATGGAAGAAGCGCTGGAGCCGGGCGTTCGGCGACAACGTGGATGTCACGCGCGTAGTGGCGGCGCGGGCCAGTTCGGGTGTCGGCTGCTCACGGAACAACCGGAACAGCCCGGTCGCCTCCTCCAGATCGGAGCGGCTGGGCGTGTACGCCGAGGCGGTCAGGCCGATCGCCAAACCGGTGACCACCGGCTCGATGCCGCTCGCAAGCAGGGCGCCCCACATCACCAAACCCAGCAGCGCATACGCGAGGGGCACATCGATCCCCAGGGCGAGCCCGGCGATCCATACCAGGAACGCGGCAACGGCGATCAGCACCTTCCCCACGTCGATGTGGTCGCTGTACGCGAAGACGATCACCAGCAGTGACACGAGGTCGTCCACGACGAACACCGTCACCAAGAAGGCACGCAGTTGGCCGGGAACACCACGTCCCACGATCGCGAGCAACCCAAGTGCGAGCGCCGTGTCGGTCGACATCGCCGCCCCCCAGCCGTGCCCGCCGGAACCGCCGGCGTTGACGGCGAGATAGATCGCGATCGGAACCACCAACCCGGCGGCGCCGGCCACCAATGGCAGGACGAGCCGCGGCCGGTCGCGCAGGTCGCCCAGGTCCATCTCACGGCGGGCCTCCAGGCCCACGACGAGGAAGAACAGCGTCATCAGCCCACTGTTGATCCAGGTGCGCAAATCGCGGCTGACGCCGAAGCGGCCGAGGTGAATGGAGAGGCTGGTGTGCCACACCGACTCGTATGAGGCCGGGTCGACATTCGACCAGATCAGCGCGGCGACGATCGCGGCGACCAGCACCCCGGCACTGCCCGCCTCCGTCTGCTGGAAGATGTGCAGCGGCGCGGAGATGCTCCTCCGCCAGGGTGTTGCCTGGACGCGCTCGCGCACCAGGTTCGTGGCCATCGGCGGTCACCTCTGGATGCGGCGTCGGAACTGGGCGACTACATCGTTGCAGCCGCGAAACCCGCCGTGCCCGGCTGCCGAGATTTACCGACCCGAAAAGGCAGCGGGGCTGTACAGTTGAGCAATGGACGAAGTAGACGCACTGGCTGAGCAGCTACGCAGCAGCGTCGATCGGCTGTCCCGTTCGGCGCGCCGCGCCCAGGCGCTGCCGCCCGGCGAGGCGGCCGTGTTGGGCGCCCTCGATCGTGAGGGTCCGCAGACGATCGCCCGGCTGGCCGACGAGCGCGGGGTCCGCCACCAGACCGCGGCCAAGATCGTCGCCCAGCTCGAGGCCGCAGACTTGGTGACCAAACGCAGCCACCCCGACGATGCGCGCATGGTGCAGGTGCGGCTGACGCGGCGCGGCGCCGCTACCTTGCGCAAAGACCGTGCGGCCCGCGCCTCGTGGCTGACCGATGCGATCAAGACACAGCTCACCGCGAGGCAGCGCGCGCGCCTCGACGAGGTCGCCGAGGTGCTCGGCGCGCTCGCCGGCTACGAGCCCGAGACCTGATCCGTACGACGGGCGGCCGTCAAGCCGAGGTGCTGCCAGGATGGCGGTATGACCGCCGAAGTGGCCAGCACCGACCCGCGAACCGGGCAGGTCGTCGAGACCGTCGCCCACGAGTTCACGCCGGCTGAAGTCGACGCCCGATGCCGCACCGCCGCCGCGGCGGCCGCTGCCCTCGACGCGGCGGGTCCGGCGGGGCGCGCCCGCATGCTGCGCGCGATGGCCGACGAGCTCGAAGCCGACGCGGACGCGATCGTGGCGCTGGCCGACCGCGAGTCGGCGCTGGGCAGCTCCCGGCTCCGGGGCGAACTTGCCCGGTCGAGCTTCCAGCTGCGGCTGTTCGCCGGCGTGCTGGACGACGGCGGCTATCTCGGCGTGATCATCGACCACGCCGACCCCGACGCTGCGCCGGTGCCCTGCCCCGACCTGCGCCGCATGCTCGCCCCGCTCGGGCCGGTGGCGGTATTCGGAGCGAGCAACTTCCCGTTGGCGTTCAGCGTGCCGGGTGGCGACACGGCGAGCGCGCTGGCGGCGGGTTGCCCGGTGATCGTCAAGGCGCACCCGGCGCATCCGGCGACGGCGCAGCGCTGCGCACAGGTGCTGCGTGCCGGAGCCGCCGCAGCAGGCATCTCGACAGATGTGCTCGGCCTGGTCCACGGAAGCCAGGCCGGCGCCGATCTGGTGCGCCATCCGGCGATCCGCGCCGTGGGGTTCACCGGCTCGCCGGGCGGAGGCCGCGCACTGTTCGACCTGGCGAGTGCCAGGCCGGACCCCATCCCGTTCCACGGCGAGCTCGGCAGTCTCAACCCCGTCGTGGTGACCGCGGCGGCTGCGGCCGAGCGCGCCGACGAGATCGCCGCCGGGCTGCTGGCGTCCTACACCAATGGCGTCGGCCAGTTCTGCACCAAACCCGGGCTGGTGTTCGTGCCCGCGGGTGCCTCCGGGCGGCGGATACGCGACGGCCTCGCCTCGGGAACCCGCGACTACAACCCGACGGCGATGCTGGCCGAGCGCATCCGTGACGCCTACCGCGCCGGCGCCGACCAGCGGGCGATGCTGCCCGGCGTCGACGTGCTCGCCGAGAGCGCGGCCCCGGACGGGACGGGCTTCCTCGCCCCGGCGCGGCTGCTCGGCGTCCCGGCGCACGTGCTGCGCGACGACGCCGTGCGGACGACGCTCTTCGACGAGTGCTTCGGGCCGCTGATGGTCGTCGTCGCGTACACCGACGAGGCTCAGCTCACCGAACTGCTGGCGCAACTGCCCGGATCGCTGACCGCAACCGTCCACGCCGGTGCCGGCGAAACTCCGACCGCACAGCTCGAGGTGCTGCGGCAACGGGCCGGACGCATCGTCTGGAACGGCTACCCGACCGGGGTCGCCGTCACCTGGGCGACGCAGCACGGCGGACCGTACCCGTCGACGACCGACTCGCGGTCCACATCGGTCGGCGCAACGGCCATCGAGCGGTGGCTCCGCCCGATCGCATATCAGTCCACCCCCGACGCGATGCTGCCGCCGGCTCTGCAGGAGGCCAACCCGTGGCGACTGCCGCGCCGCGTCGACGGTGTGCTGGAGATGCCGTAAGGATTGGTCATTCCCGCAGCTCTGCGGGAGAGTCGGTCCATGGACAACGGCTCGGTCACCGCATATCGCGACGCCTCCCGGTTCCTGGTCGAGGCGGTGCGCGCCGTCCCGGACTCGGGCTGGGACGCGCCCGGGCTGGGCGACTGGAACGTGCGCGAACTCGTCGGCCACGCCAATCGTGGGCATACGACCGTCGCGGACTACCTGGTTCGCCCGCAGCAGCCGGAGCCGCCGGGCAGCACCTACTTCAGCGACGAGGCCATCGCGGCACGCGGCCGCGAAGCGGTCCGCGCGCTGGGTGCCGACCCGGCCAGTGCGGTCGCGGCGGCCTCGACGGCAGTGGTCGAACTAATCGAGCAGAGTCCGCCCGACGCGAAGATCGGCAGCCCGGCCGGGACCATGACGTTGGCGCAATTCCTGCCGTCGCGAACAGCCGAACTCACCATCCACGCGCTCGATATCGTGCGCGCGATCGGCGCCGACCTGTCCGCGCCGCCCACGGCGCTGCGCGAAAGCCTCGTATACGTCGCCCAGCGGGCCGCAGGCAAGTCAGGGCAGGACGTACTGCTCGCGCTGTCCGGCCGCGCCCCGCTCCCGGCTGGCTACTCCGTCTATTAGTTCAACTGGTGGGGCAGGCCGAACCGCTCGAACGTGCCGCTCAGGCGCTGCTGATCGAACGGTTGCTCGGGGAAACGTATGTAGGACTCGGCATCGACGGCGTCGGTCGCTCGCACGATGAACGCGGTGACATCGCCGATTAGGTCGTCTCGCAGCGTGAGCACGTTGAGCGCGAACGGCAGATGCACACCGGCGGACTCGTCCCACGCATAGAAGGCGAGCGCCGGTTGAGCGTTCGCCTGGGTCAGCACCGTCCTCCACCGCCACTCGCCGGACATGGCGTACGCGCGCGCCCAGGCAACGATCGAATCGCGCGGTGCGTACCACGTGGCCAACGGCGGCATCGCGAACGAGGCGTCCTGCACGAGCAGCGCCGCGAACGCGTCGACATCGCAGCGCTCCCAGGCATCCACATATCGGCCGACGAGATCACGCAGGCCGTGGTCGCCCAGCATCCGCAGGCTCGCTTGTTGCGTTCGTTCCGGTATCCGCGACGACACCGCCGCCCGAGCACGTTGCAGCGCGCTGTTGACCGACGCGACCGTCGTCGACAGCATCTCGGCGGTCTGATGCGCACTGAATCCGAGCACCTCGCGCAGGATGAGCACCGCGCGCTGATTGGCCGCCAGATGTTGCAGGGACGCCACGAACGCCAACTCGATGCTCTCGTGCTGCTCGTAGCGCGCCTCCGGCGTCGCCTTGCCCGCAGGGACACCGATCGCTTGATCCGGGTAGGGCTCCAGCCACACGGACTCGGCGACCGGGACCCCCGGCGGCGCGTCCCGCTCCGCCGCCGGTCCGAAGTCGTGCGGCAGAACACGCCGGCGCCGCCGCGCGAGCTCGGTCAGGCACACGTTCGTGGCGATGGCGTAGAGCCACGACCGCGCCGATGCGTTCTCGCGGAGACCCGCCCAGCCGCGCCACGCGCGCAGCAGCGTCTCCTGGAGCGCATCGTCCGCGTCGTGCACGGAGCCGAGCATCCGGTAGCAGTGCGCGTGCAGTTCGGCTCGGTGCGACTCGACGATGCTCTCGAAATCGCGGCCGCTTTCGGGGCTCATGCGGGGCGTTGCTCCACGATCATCAGGGTGTGTCCGGTGGGATCCCGGAACCAGAACAGCGGCGGCACCGGGTCGCCCATCCGCGACACCTCGGCGTCGACGTCGACACCTCGGGCCTTCAGTTCGGCGTGCGTCGTCTCGATGTCGTCGGTGGTCAATGTGATTCCAGTGTGCATCGGCGTGACCTCGCCGTCGTGAGGGGGCGGGGGCGCCAAGGCGATGCCGGTCGAGCCCTCGGGTGGATAGACCTCCACCCAGCGATACCGATCGGCGAACGGGACGTCCGTTCGCTTCTCGAAGCCCAGCGACTCGTAGAACTCGATCGCACGGTCCTGGTCCGGCGTCGGTACGCACACCAGGCTGATCGCCGCGATGCGGGTTGCCGTAATCGTCATCCTGACCTCCCGGGTGTTGGTGACGGCGCTAGCTAAGACTCGGCGCCTGCCGGCAACTCATCGGTCGGCGAGGACGGCGGCCGCGACGCGGCGGACCCGGTCGGGCTCGCCGATACCGTCGATCTCGACGATCTTGCTGCGCGGGCATCGTCGCGGTGTTCGGCACCCTTGCCGTACGCCGCTTCGGCCGTACCCGCTGAGCGCGTCAGGAGCGGACGAGGCGGGCGATGGCGTCCGAGGCCTCCTTGACCTTGGCGTCGGCCTCGGCACCACCCGCGCGGGCGGCGTCGACCACGCAGTTGGCCATGTGCTCGTCGAGCAGACCGAGCGCGACCGACTGCAGCGCCTTGGTCGCGGCGCTTACCTGGGTGAGGATGTCGATGCAGTACTTGTCGTCTTCGACCATGCGCGCGATGCCGCGGACCTGCCCCTCGATGCGCCGCAGGCGTTTGAGGTAGGCGTCCTTGTTCTCCGTGTAGCCGTACACGCAGTCCACAATACCCTCTGGGGGTAGTCACCCGGCGGTGGTCGCTGCTTCGTAACGATGGCGAATCCACAGCTGCGCTGAGCGCGTGCTGTCTTTATCGTTAATGCACGGATGCATGCAACGTGGGGCGGCGGCCATGGGCGGTTTCGGAATCGATCTTGGCACGGCAAACACCGTCGTGTGTCAGGTGCGGCGCGGCATCGTCCTTGACGAGCCGTCGGTCATGGTGGTGCGCTCCAGCGCCCGTGGCAAACGGCTGACGCCGCTGCTGCTCGGCCATGACGCGCGGGCGCTGACCGGCCGCTGTCCGGTCGGGCTTGCCACTCTGCGGCCGCTGCGCGACGGGGTGATCGTCGACCTCGAGGCGGCCCGGGCGTTCATCGTCGGCATCCTGAGCCGGGTCACCGAGCACCCGTGGCAGCGCATCCGCCCGCGCGCCGTTATCGGCGTGCCAGCCGGGGCGACCGGGCTGGAGCGCCGGGCGCTCACCGAGGCTGCCGACGAGGCCGGCATCCGGCGGGTACGGCTGCTGCCCGAGCCGATCGCGGGGGTCGTCGGCTGCGGAGTCAACCCGCTGGAGCCCCGCTCGCACATGGTGGTCGACGTGGGCGGTGGCACCGCGGAGGTCACCGCGTTCTGCTTTGGCGGCGTCTTGGCACACCGCTCGTGCCGGGTGGCCGGCGACGAGATGACCCTTGCGCTGTATCAGTACCTGCGCACCCAGCATCAGCTCGTAGTCGGCGAGCTCACCGCCGAGAGCGTGAAGTGCCATGTCGCGACGGAGCCGAACACTTCGTTGGTCGCCCAGGGCATAGACGCCAGCACCGGGCAGCCCAGGCTGGTCACGCTAAGCGTGGGCGAGGTGGTGGACGCCATCCGGCCCACCGCGGACACCATCATCAGCACGCTCGCCAGCTGCCTGGAGGATCTGCCACCGCAGGCCGTGGACGACATCCTCGACGACGGCGTGTGGGCATTCGGCGGGGGCACGCTCCTGCGCGGATTCGACAAGCTGCTGGAGGACGCGTTCGGCTTCCCGGTGCGACTCGCCGAGCGGCCGCTCACCTGCGTCGCCGAGGGCGCGGCCACCTGCCTGATACACCGGGAGATCCTCGACGCGTTCGACGAGGACTTCGCCGAGGTGGGTTAGCTCCCCACGCCCCCGCCCACCACACCTAGCCCAGCGCAGCTAGCCCCACGTGATCTTGGAGTTGTGGTCGCTATTCAGCCACAACTCCAAGATCATGGCGAGTTTGAATGGGCCAGCCAGTAGGCCAACCCCTCCCGGACGACTTCGCTTGACGGGTGCCCGTTGCCTCGCCCACGGATGAACGCCGTCGCCTCGACGCGCGGCGCACCGATCGGCGCCACGGCGGACATCCAGGAGTCGAGGCCCTCGCCGCCCGCGCTCGGGTCCTCGGCGGTGCCGGTCTTGCCGCCGGCGGGGACGGGCAGTGACGCGAGGACGGTCCCCGTGCCCGAGGTGACTGCCGCCCGCAGGCCGGCGCGCACCGGGCCGAGGTCGATGCCCAGCTGACGCGGAGCCGGCCAAGTCAGCGGCGCGCGACTACGCCCGAACGACAGCCCCAGGTGCGGTGTCACCAGCGCGCCGGTCGCCACCCCGGCCGTCCACCGCGCGTCCTGCAACGGAGTGGTGGTGAGGTAGCCCTGCCCGATGCCGAGCAGCACGGTCGAGCCCGGGTACCACTGATCGCCCAGCGCCGCCGGGGTGCCGAGATACCCGCCGGACTCGTCGGGTAGGTCGATGCCAGTCGGCGCACCCACTCCGAGCGTGCGGGCCATCGACACGATCCGGTCTGCACCAAGTGCCCAAGCCAGCTTGTAGAAGTAGACGTCGTTCGACCAGGCGATCGCCTGCTCGAGGTTCTGCGGCGGCAGCACGCTCCAGTTGTGGAAGGTGTGCCCGTCAAGCATCCAGGACCCGCCGGTTGGGACGACCTGATCGGGCGACCAGGTCCGGTGCGCCATGTTCGCGGCGGCGACGACGAGCTTGAACGTCGAACCGGGCGGGGCGGCGAGCTGCGTGGCGTGCTCGAGCTGCGGATTGCCCGGGGCGTTGCCGAGAGCGGCAAGGCCCTCTTCGTCCACCGGCGGTCCGAACAGGTTGTCGTCGTAGGACGGGAAGCTGGCCATCGCCAGCACCTGACCGTTGCGCGGGTCCATCACGAGGGCGGCGCCCTGGTTGCCGCCTTGCCGCACCGCAGTGGCCAGCGCGGCGGCCACGTGCTGTTGCAGCCCCAGGTCGATCGTGAGCCGCAGGGACGTGCCGGGCACCGGCGGGGTGTAGGACGCCAATGCGACCGGCGTCCCGGCCGGGTTGACGTACACGCACTGCCTGCCGTCCGTCCCGCGCAGGATCGTGTCGTACTGCTCTTCCAGTCCAGCCCGCCCGACGATGGCGCCTAGTGCCAGATCGGGCCAGCGCTGCATATCCGCAGGCGTGGCGACACCGCTCCAGCCCAGGACCGGACCGACTAATGCACCGTACGGGTACGTCCGGTGTGCCGCCGGGATGACGAGCACACCGGGCAGGTGCGCGGCCGCGACCCGCGCGCCGGCAGCGGGCGGGAGTGCGGCGACGGGCACGATCAGCTCGTCCGAGGCGGACACGGTGCGCCGCAGGGTCGGCGCCGGCTGTGCGACGAGGGGCGCCAGGCGGCCGAGCACCGTGCGCGACGCCATCCCGCGTACCGCCCAGATCTCGTCCAGCGGCGTGTTCGTGGCGAGCGGCACGCCGTTGCGGTCGGTGATGACGCCGCGCATTGCGGGCACCCGCACGCACCGGGTCATCTGATCGAGCCCGGCTGTGCGCAGCGACGGGCCGCGATTGTGTTGCAGCTGCCAGGCGAACCCGACCATGGCAATCAGCGAGGCGGTGACGGTCAGCGCCGTGAACCGCACCAGCCGCGGATGCGTGCGCCGCCACCGCGGCACCAGCCACAGCTCACGGCGCTCGGCGTCGGCGCGCAGCGCGAGCACGATGCCGACCGCGGCCAGGTGCACGGCGACCGCTGTGCCGCCGTAACTCACCAGCGGAAACGGCACGCCAGCGGTCGGGACCAGGCCAAGGTTGGCCGCCACCGACACGCCCACCTCGACACTGATCAGTGCCGCGAGCCCGGCGGCGGCGAGGGACGCATCCCGGGTGCGCGCATGGCGGCTGCACAGTGTGATCCGCCATATCACGGCAGCAGCGGCAAGGACGGCCAGGATGCCGGCGCGAATGCCCCACTGCTCGACCAGGCTGGTGTAGGCGAGGTCCGTCTCACGGGAGGGCAGGTACTCGGCCAGCAGATGCTGAAACGGCTGGCCGTTGAGGCCGCTGGAGCCGCCCCATGCCAGCGCGATGTGTGCCTGGAGGATCGTCCACCCGGCACCACTCGACGAACCGGAGAGGAACCCGTGCAGCCGCTCGAGCTGGTACGGGCGCAGCAGGTGCTCCGCGAGAGGTGCGACCAAAGCAGCGGTGAGCGCGAGCGCGACTATCGCGCGCAGCGGGATGCGTCCGAGCACCAGCATCACGAGGGTCAGCCCGGCCAGCACAGTGGCCGTCGAAAGGTCCGGCTCGATGACGACGAGCGCGATCGGGACGGCGGAGAGCGCCAGTGCTGCGGCAAGCCGGCGAGGCCATGGGCGATCAGTGCCCAGCACCCGGGCGAGCACGAGCAGCAGGCCGACCTTGGCCAGTTCGGAGGGCTGGAGGGTGAATGACCCGACTGTCAACCAGCGACGTGCCCCGTAGCCGAGATCGCCGGCCGCCACCACCACGAGCAGCAGGAACACGCTCGCCCCATAACTGGCCCAGCCCAACCAGCGCAGGCTGCTCGTGCGGCAACGGCGCAGCACGCAGAAGAGCACGATTCCGCCGGCGACCACGGCGGCCTGGTGCTCAGCGAGCGACGTCGCACCCAGCGCGCGTAGATTCGCCAGGCCCAGTACGACGAGAACTGCCAGCCCGCCGATCGCGACCAGATCGGGACGCGGGCGCGGTCGCTCTACCGGATAGTGCGAGCGCTGCCACGCCCACTCAACACTGAGCATGGCCGGCGGGGACGCTGACCGGCGCCGACGCAGCCCGCACCGGCGCGGTCGTCACCGCTACGAGCGCCACGGACCGCGTCTGCGGCAGCGGGACACTCGTCGTGGTGTAGATGTTCTGCCAGCTCGGCCGGGCGATCATCGACCCACCCCGCACGCTCGTGCGCGAACCGGTGCACGGGTCGACCAGCACGAAGCTCCAGGTCACGTGCTTGACGTCGTCGTGTGCCGTGATCTTGATAGTCACCCTGACCGGGCAACTTGCGCCGGGCTGGCAGGCGTTGACCGGCGTGAGCACCACGGCGTCCACGAAGCCGGCGCTGCGCGGGGCCACGGCATTCGCCGCGGCAGGCGCCGGCGAGTGCGGCGCCGGCCTGGGCGAAGCAGATCGGGAGGAGGTGTGTGACGCCGGCGGAGTCGCGGCGGTCTCGTGACGGTGCTGTGATACCGCCAAGGCGGCGCCACCGGCCGCGGCGAGTACGAGCACGGTTCCGGCGGCGACCAGCCAACGCCGGCGCACCGGGCCCCGGGTGAGCGGTCGCCGATCGTGTGGCAGCCGGGGCGGCAGTGGAGCGGCTGCCACCACACCGCCGGGCGGGCGATTGCTCGCGCCTACCAGGACGCCCAACTCGTCCGCCACCGTGGCCGGGTCGCCCAGGGCGTTCTCCAGTTCGCCGGCAGCTGCGGCGGCATCGGCGATGGGCGTAGCGGCGAGGTCTTCCAGGCGGTGTAGCAGTTCGCCGCGCCGCGCCGCCGGGCGGTCGGCGTTGCGGACCATGGCCGTGATGAGCTGCCGCGCGGCGGCGAGATCGTCGGACGGTTTGGCGTCCGTCCCGAGCGCCCAGTCCGAGAGCTGAACGGTGCCGTCCCGGTCGACCAGGACGTTGCCGGCGCAAAGCCGCCCGTGGGCGCGCCCCGCCGCGTGCAAGGTGGCAAGCCCCGCCAACGTCCGCGCGACGATGTAAGCCGCCTGGGACGCGCTCAGCGTCGCCAGGCTGAGCAGCCGTTGGACGGATGTGCCGTCAACGTGCTCGGAAACCAGCCACGGCGTTCCGTCGAGATCGACGCTGCCGATGACCGGTACGAGCAGTGGATCCTGCAGGGCGCCGTTCGGGGGCGCCGTCACGACACGCGCAACCACTGGTGCGCCGTCGAGCTGCGCCAGCCACGTGGACCGGCTCAGACTGCGCACCAGCGTGAGTCGACCTGCAGGCGAGGGGGCCACCCCGACCACCACTCAGAGTTCCGGGCAACGACATCATCCAGTATCACTCTGATCGCGAGATGTGACCGTCCACAGTGGACGGTCAGACAGACATTGTCGGCCATTTATGGTCGACTACTCACATGACTCTTAACTACAGGGCCACTGCGTTCGCCGCACTTCACCGGGCCCCTACACCGCTCGTCCTCGCCAACGCCTGGGACGTGGCCAGCGCCCGGGTCGTCGAGGCGTCCGGCGCCCCGGCCATTGCCACCACCAGCGCCGGTGTCGCCTGGGGCCTCGGTTATCCGGACGGCGACGCCGTGGACGTCGACCGCGCCATCGACCTGATCGCCCGCATCGCCGCGGCCGTCGACGTCCCGGTCACCGCCGATATCGAAAGCGGGTACGCGGCCGATGCGGCGGGCGTGGGCCGCACGGTCGCCAGGGTGCTCGAGGCCGGCGCGGTCGGCATCAACGTCGAGGACGCCCGGACGGACGGCCATTCGCCGCTACGCGCCATCTCCGAGCAGGCCGAACGGCTCGCGGCCGCCCGCTCGGCTGCCGAGGCCCAGGGCGTCGAGCTCTACATCAACGCGCGCACCGACGTCTACCTGCGCGCGGTCGGCGAACCGGCCGAGCGCCTTCCGGCCACCCTCGAGCGCGCGGCCGCCTATCTCGAGGCCGGCGCCAGTGGCATCTTCGTGCCTGGCGTTACCGAGCCGGCGACCGTCGGCGAGCTGGTCCGTGGC
>DATFRC010000139.1:0-7941 GCA_035263725.1 Jatrophihabitantaceae bacterium
GTCATCGCGGTTGCGCTCGAGCGCGCTCGAACACCTACGTTGAAGGTATGACCACAGCTCAGCACAAGATCGGTTCGGGGTTCGGCGCGCAGAGCACCGCCGACGACGTCCTGCGCGGCATCGACCTGTCTGGCAAGCTCGCGCTCGTCACAGGTGGCTACTCCGGTATCGGCCTGGAGACGACCCGTGCACTCGTCCGGGCCGGCGCTCAGGTCGTCGTCCCGGCACGTCGTCCGGGCACCGCGCAGGCGGCGCTCGGCAACGGGGTCGAGGTCGACGAACTCGACCTGGCCGATCTCGCGAGCGTGCACGACTTTGCCGAGCGCTTCCTCGCGTCGCGGCGCGCGATCGACATCGTGATCAACAGCGCCGGTGTCATGGCCTGCCCGGAGACGCGGGTCGGCCCGGGCTGGGAGGCACAGTTCGCCACGAACCACCTTGGGCACTACGCGCTGGTCAACCGCCTGTGGCCGGCGATCTCCCGTGGAGGTGCCCGCGTTGTCGCGGTGTCGTCGGCCGGCCACCGGCGTTCGGCCATCCGCTGGGACGACGTGATGTTCGACAACGGCTACGACAAGTGGCAGGCGTACGGGCAAGCCAAGACCGCCAATGTGCTGTTCGCGGTGCACCTCGACTCGCTGGCCCGCGACGCAGGGGTACGCGCGTTCGCGCTGCATCCCGGCGGGATCATCACCCCGTTGCAGCGGCACCTGCCCAGCGAGGAGATGGTCGCTGCCGGGTGGATCGACGAGCAGGGCAACACACTCAACCCGGCCGGCTTCAAGACGCCCGAGCAGGGCGCCGCGACGCAGGTCTGGGCCGCGACGTCCCCGCAACTCGACGGCCTGGGAGGCGTCTACTGCGAGGATTGCGATATCGCCGAGCTGGCACCCGACGGCCTGGAGTTCACCGGCGGGGTACGCAGCTACGCTGTAGATCCCGAACAGGCGGCTCGGCTGTGGGCTTTGTCGGCCGAGCTCACCGGGGTGAACGCCTTCGGGCCGGCGTAGCTTGCGGCTATGACCACCATCGCCGGGGCCGAGTACTGGGACTCGTTCTTCCAGCAGCGTCGTGAGTCGGATCGCGATCTTGACTGGCAAGGCCGGTGGATCGAGCCGTTCCTGGAGCCGCTTCGCGACGCGAGCGCTGCCACCGTCCTCGAACTGGGGTGCGGCACCGGCAACGACGCCGCTCGGCTTGCCGGCAGGGGCTACACGGTGACGGCGATCGACGTTTCTGGCGAGGCAATTCGATGGGGGCGGTCGCGGTTCGGCACCCGCGTCGATTTCCGCGTCGCAGACGTCACGCAGCCGCTGCCGTTCCCGGAATCAAGCTTCGACGCGGTGATGTCCAACGTCGCCTTGCACATGTTTCCCGACGGTGTCACGCGCGCGGTCTTCGCGGAGATCGGGCGGGTCGTCCGGCCGGGCGGGCTATTCCTCTTTCACGTCAACGCCATCGAGGATCGTCCGCTCCGGGCACGCGCACGGCCGGTCGTTCGTGAGATCGAGCCGGACTACGTCCTCGAAGAGACCGGCCAGACCATGCACTTCTTCTCCGATGACTATCTGCGAGAACTGCTCCTACCGTGGCGCACGGTCAGTCTCGAATCAGTCGAGATCACCGACGTGGCGGGCCGGCCGTTCAAGCGAGTCTGGCGCGGAATCGCGCACCGGTAGCCGAACTGCCGCGACACGTCCTCGGCTAGATCGTGTAGCTCACGATCCCCAGGCACATCTCGTCGGAGGATCCGGCACCCCATACCACGTAGCGCGGTGGCAGCTTCGCAAGCTCGGGCAGCTTCTCGCGAAGCGTCGCGTCATGGGTGCACGTGACGCGCAGGCTGTCGCCGGCATGTACGGTGACCGGCTTCGGCAACACGGTCGCGTGCTGGTCGTCGAAGTTCCAAACCTTGACGTCGAGCAGCCGCTGCCAGGTTCCGTTCGGGTGCACGACGTCGATCTGGATGGACTTGCCGAGCATGTGCATGTGCCCTGCCACCGCACGTATCTGAATGGTGCCCGGGACCGGTCGCGCACATGTCTGGGTTGGTCCGGCCTTGGGATGGGTGAGTGACCCGCCGCACAGCAGTTGCAGGCCGGCCACCGTTCGTCCGGCATCGGGACCGAAGCGCCGCACGACGTCGAACACGGAGGCGTCCCGGCTGCACAGCGGCCCGCTCTGGTCGGCGGGGCACGGCAATTCAACCGGTGCGGGAAGCAGCAACGTGTGCAGCGGCCGCAGGTGGGCGCCGCGCCCGGCGACACGCAACCGCACCGACGTGTTATCTGTGCCGCTACCGCCCAGCAGGTTGTAGTGGATCTGCAGGATCAGCTGGCTGCCGGCCTTAAGAAGCTGGCCGGTGCCGGGCGAGAACAGTTGCTCGCCGCCCGTTGTCGCCCACGCTGCGACCCATGGTGCCGATTGGAGCGCACCGACCACGTCGCCGCTGCCGGGCAGACCCGGGTCGCCGAAGCAGGACCAACCCAGGCGTGGATCGCTCGCGTCACGCGCCCTCGCTGCCGCGACCTGATCGGGCTCGACGCGATAGAGGATCGCGTGGTGCACGAGCTTGGGGTTGCCCGGCTGCAGCACCACGCCCGAGAGGAACGTGTCGGTCGTGATCTTCGGGTCGAGCAGGATGCAGCGGTAGTCGTCGGTTCCGCCGGCCGGGGCCTGCGGCCGATACGCGCCGCCCGGCATGGAGAGGTTGATCCACCGTTCGCCCGGGCGCAGCGCGGCGACGGCCACTCGGGGCGCAACCGGCGCACTCGTCGGCGCCGGCTGCGACGACAGGCCGCTGGCAACCGGCGGCGTGGCGTGATGCGACGAGGACGTGCATCCGGCCACGAGTCCGGCGGCGAGGAGGAGCACACCGAGCTTCCGCATAGACCAATGATGAGTGATTGCGCCACGTTACTGAACCGACTCGGGCCGCGTCGCCGGCCGGGCATCCGCTGAACTAGCCTGCGGGATGTGACGACTGACGTCCTGCCGCCCGCTGGTACCCCGTTCGGTGAACGTGTGCGCCGGCGCCTGCGTGACGAGATGTGCATATGGTTCACGACAGTGGGCGCGCGCGGAACGCCGCAGCCGAACCCGGTGTGGTTCGTCTGGGACGACGGCGACGTGCTGATCTACAACCGCCCCGACGCGCGGCGGTTGGACCACCTCCGGGGCGACGCATACGTGTCGCTGCACTTCAACGCGACCCCGCGCGGCGGGGACATCGTCGTGCTGTCCGGTCGCGCCGAGCGGGCCGATGGCGGCCCGCAGCCGCACGAAATGCCCGCCTACCTGGACAAGTACCGCGACGAGATGATCCGGACGAGCGGCAGCCTCGAGGCGTTCTCGGCTGCGTACCCGATCCCGGTGCGGGTGCGGATCCGCCGGGTCCGCGGATTCTGAACACGGTCACGAGCGATGAGCGGTGAGGTGCTACGAGCGCCCACGCTCGAGGACGTCGCCCGGCAAGCCGGAGTGTCGCGAGCAACGGTGGCACGGGTGCTTTCCGGCTCGACGCGGGTCTCGACAGGGACTCGGGAACGTGTCGAACGCGTCGCGGCGGAACTCGACTACATCCCGAACGCCGCGGCTCGCGCGCTCGCGTCCGGCCAGGGCACGCACCTAGTGATCGGGAAGGTTGTCTGGGGCGGATATCCCCTTGTCGACGACTACCTCGCACGCGTCATCGCGGCAGTCGCAAACGAGTGCACACCACACGGTCTTGGGGTAGGGGTGCGCGCGATCGCGGCTGACTCGACTGATCCACTTTCGGGACTTGCCCAGGATCGCGCCGTGCGCGGAGTCATCTTGGTCGGCGCGAGCCACGCGCTGCTTCAGGCCGTGCCGCGCAGCCTGGCTGGCCGGATCGCATCAATCGGCGAGGCGTCACCGCGCGTTCCACTCGTCGACATCGACAGCGGCTCCGGATCAGCGGCTCTTGTGACGCACCTACTCGCATCCGGCCGTAGCCGTATCGCCATGATCACCGGTGCGCCGTGGCTGCCGTGCAGCGCGCGTGCCGTGCGGGAGTACCGCCGCGCCACGGTCGCGGCGGGGCTGGAGCCGCGGATCGTCCGCGGAAAGATCAACTCTAGTGACGGCCGCGCCGCCACCGCGGAGATCCTGAACCGGTGGCGTGATGTCGACGCGGTCTATGCGGCATTCGACGAACTCGCGTTCGGCGCGTTAGCAGAACTGCGGGCGCGCGGCATCGACGTGCCCGGCGCGGTGGCGGTGGCCGGGTTCGGCGACACGTCCGGTGCTGAGCTGCTTGACCTGACGACCGGCACGCATCCGGTCGAAGCAATCGCCGCGGCGGCGGCGCGGACCGTGTTGGATGGCTCGTCGCGACGCCCCGACGACCAGTGGTTCCCGACCGAACCGGTGCTGCGCCGCACAGCGTGAACGGTCGCCCGCTGATGATCAGTGCTGCAGCAGCCGGCTCGGCGGACGGCCCTCGTCGAGTTGAGTCACGGGGCGGTGCTCAGCGACGTAGCCGCCGTTGGGTAGGCGATGGACGATCCCGGTCTCGACACCGTCCTCTCGGATGGCCTGCTCACGGTATTGCAGGCCGAGGCACACGCGGTATGCCGCGGCGGCCGTTAGGGGCGGCAGCATGAGCACGCCGACTCGAAGTGCCCAGAACAGCCCGTCGGCGGGCAGGTGGAATGACGCGGCGATGACGTCGATGGCGCCGGCGAGCTGGAGGCAGCCGAAGCAGACGATCACGCCCACGCCGATCGCGGTTCGCCGGGGAGCATCGCGCAGCCGCTCGCGCACCCGGTGTGCCGTGTCGTCGCCGGTAATGCGCTTGTCGATCCACGGGTACAGCGCGGCCGCGGTGAAGGTGAGCCCGAGCAGCACGACCGACGGCCAGAACGGGGCCGGGACCGTGTACTTACCGAAATGCACATCCCATGCCGGCCATAGCCGTACGGCCCCGTCCAGCCAGCCGAAGTACCAGGGCGGCGTTGATCCCGCCGCCGCGTTGGCGAAGTCCGCCGGCCCGTACAGCCAGATCGGATTGACCTGGACCAGGCCCGCCATGAGGGTGAGCAGCGCCGCGGTGAACGCGCAGACAGCGAGCACCGGAGCCGCGGCCCCTCGCTGCGGGTGGATCGGGCGTGCCACGTCCTGGCCACGATGCAGCCGAATCACCGCGAGCCCGATGGAACCGATGATCAAGCCGGGGAGCAGCAGGTGCGCAAGGTAGAGCCGCCCGATGACGTGGGTGCCGGGGAACTCGCTGCCGAACAGCAGGCCGGAAAGCCGCGTGCCGAGTACGGGAATGGTCAAGGTATAGCCGTACACCATGCGCAGGCTGGTGCCGGACATCCCGTCGTCGAGCAGCAGGACACCGGTGTAGGCGTCCACAAGCGCAAGAAGTAGCAGTGCGACGCCCGTCACCCACAGCCAGCGGCGGGGCCGGCGGAACAGGCCCGTGAAGAACGCGGTGGCGAGCATGACCACCAGCGACGCGATGAACAGCGACGCCGACCAGCTGTGCAACTGGCGGACGAACAGCCCGCCGCGTACGCCGAAACTGATGTCGAGGGCACTCGCGTACGCACGTGTCATCTCGACCCCGCGCAGGTAGCCAACCGGGCCGCGGTAGCTCAACATGCTCATGGACGGGTCGAAGAACAACGCCAGATAGACGCCAGAGATGATCGTGACCGCCAGGCTGGTGAGCGCCACCCCGGCCAGCATCCGTAACCAGAAGGTCGGCAGCAGGCTCTGAAGCCGCCGGCCTAGCAGCGACGACATCGTCATGGCGTCGGCGCCCCTCTCCTGCGCGAATTGGTCGCCTACCAGAGCGACGCAAAAAGGCACGGCCTTGTGACAGGCGGGGGCTGTTACCCGCGCCACGCCGTGTTGACCGCCACGCCCGGGGCATTGGCACTGGCGGCGGCGCAGCGAGGGCAGGCAGCATCCTTGACTCGTGTGCCTCGCCCGACCCCGTCCGCTTCTCGTGCTCTGGGATATCGACCAGACGCTGCTGGAGGCGCGCGGCGCCGGGCGTGACGCCTACGCGGCCGCGTTCTTGCGGCTGGTCGGCCGGCCGCTCGATCAGCCCTGGCAGTTCAACGGGCGCACTGAGCTGGCCGCGGCCACTGAGGTCCTGCGCGCACACGGTGTCGAGCCGACCCCGACGATGGTCGACTCCTTCGTCGAGCTGATTACCAGCGAGCTGCATGACCGCGCAGACGACATGCGCCGCCGGGGTCGGGTGCTGCCCGGGGCGGCGGATGCTCTCGCGGCCTGCGCAGCGCTCGCCGGCGTGCATCAGTCCGTGCTCACCGGCAACGTCGCCCAGCTGGCGGAGCTGAAGCTGCATCTGTTCGGGCTGGCCGGGCACGTAGATCTGCGGATCGGGGCATTCGGTGACGACGCGCTCGAGCGGACCGACCTGCCTTGGCACGCGTGGCGGCGGGCCGAGCAGCATCTGGGGCACCGGTTCACGGGTGCCGACACCGTGATCGTCGGCGACACGCTGCTCGATGTGGCGGCCGGGCGGGCGGCCGGTGCGCACGTGGTCGCGGTCGCGACCGGTCCGGCCGACGCAGCCGCTCTGCGCGCTGCCGGCGCCGACGTCGTGCTACCCGATCTCACCGACACCCACGCCGTGGTGGCTGCCGTCGCCGGATGAACTCAGCCGGCGACTGTGTCCAGCGATACCCGCCAGAGCCGGGCCGCTGCCTCCGACCGCCGCAAGCAGGCCGGCCGGCTGCTCGACCTGCTCATGGACGGCCCGCGCGACCGCGGTTAGGTCAACTCAGGACGCGTTCCAGCGACCGTCCGCCTGGGCCGCCTCGATCTGGGCCAGACCGGACGGCCGCATGCGTCCCTCGGCGATCAGCCGCTCGGCCAGCGCCTTGTTGCGGGCCGACCAGTTCGACTTGGGCTTGCGCGGTTGGTAGCGCAGCACGTAGTAGTCGTCGTCCACCCGGTGCATCTTCGAATCGACCCAGCCGAAGCACATCGCGACCTCGAGCGCCTCGTCGAAACCGACCGAGTCGATGCCCCGGTTCTGCTTGGCGAACTTCAGCCACAGCCCGGTGCCGTCGGCGTGGTGCTCGTCCAGCCAGGCCTCGAACGCCGCCGCCGTCGCGAACGAGAGCACCGGCCAGCCGTCGGACGCATGCCGCTGGATCACCCGCCACCCGTCTCGCGCTTGAGTTTGCGCCAGCCACCCGCGCGGTTGTTGGCGATGATCTGCGTGAACATGTTGCCGAGCGCCCGGCGGTTGATCTCCTCGCCTTCTCTGTACGCCACGGTGCGGGCCGTCCGGTTGTCGTGTCCGGCGGTGATGATGCCCTCGGGATCGGGCACGATTCCGCCGTCGTACAGGAACACATTCACGTGATCCTTGGCGGCCAGCAGCGCGCAGATGTTGCCCTGGAGCACGAAGTAGGGCTGCACAGTGCGCTTGATCGTCTCGGCGACCTCAGGGTCAGCGGCGTGCACGATCCCGCGCACCTGGTGGCAGATCGCCTGCTGCCACTCGGGCAAGGCGTCGATGTAGGCATCGACGCGCGGGTCGGCCTGGTAGCTCATCGCGTCACCCTATGCCGGCGACGTTGTCCGCCGGCCCGCCCGCGGTTCTCGGATCACCCAGTCGTGCCTGGGACCCGGTCATAGACCGACACGTACCTGACCGTCATGGTGCCGCCCGACGTTGTCTGATCGCTGGGGGCCGTGCATTGGCACACGCCGTCAGGGAAGCCGCCGCCGATGCGAGGTCGAAGATGATCGAGTAGCCGTGGTGGACCGCGGCCGTCCATGTCGCCTGGTCCACCTGGTCCTCGTTGACCTGGAAGAACTGACGCCCGTCGATGTACCAGCGGATCTGCTCGGCATTGGGATCGGTCCGATCCACGATCACCGTGTAGCTGTGGAACCCGGTCTGGCAGCCCGGGCACGTCAGCAGCCCAC
>DATFRC010000140.1:0-19057 GCA_035263725.1 Jatrophihabitantaceae bacterium
CGGAATTCGGCGTTGCTACTGGTCTTGTCGCGCATCACCGTCAGCCGCGAGCGGACGATGGGGTGGTCGACAACCATGGTGTCCACGACCGGAACCTTAGCGATGAACGCGGGAGCGCTGCCGGCGCAGGTTGGGTCGGCGCAGGCGCGCAGCCGGGACCGCTCCGGCCCACTCAGGTGGTCGAGAGCCTGCCGGGCGATGCGGCCAAGTGCCTCGGCAGTGGTCTGGGGCGAGGAGGTGCCACGGCGGCGGCGGGACTCGTCGTGGCCGCGGCCGGCGTCACGCTCATCCAGCGGCGTCCAGCCACCGAACCGTCGGTGGGCGCGACCCGACGCGAGCCCGGCCTCCTTGTCGAGTGACCGCTACGTCTAGATCCGGAAGAACAGGTTCAGGTACCGATCTGCGACCGCTCGGTCTCCGCGGATCGTTCCGGCGTTACTCCGCCCGAACGCGGTGAGCACGAAGCTGCCCGGGTCGAACTCGAGAACCGTTGCGACGCCGCCGGCAGCCGCCTGTTCATAGGACATCCCGTCCGGGCCGACCGTCACGCGCGTGTCGCCCGCGTTCGGGCCGGACGTGATCCGAATCCCAAGCTCGCAGGGCTCCGGATCGCTTGCTGTCGTGTACTTCCAGAGCACGAACATGAACGGGACCAGCAGGTCCGCGGCGTCACCGGACAGCCCGTGCGCCCGACCGGTGCCCTGCCGGACGTCCCACGAGTGCACGCCGTAGTCCATGAGTTGAAACGCCGGGTAGAAGAACGCCGGCAGCGGACCCATGTAGAAGTGCGGTACCAGTAGGCCGGTCCAGTCCTCCTCGGTCAGCGCGTCAAAGATCTCCATCATCTTGTCGAAGTCCCCGTGCAACCGCTCGACCAGCGCCGTACGTGGCTCTAACCGGAAGGCCAGCGCCTGCTCGTCCACTCGTGCTGCCATACCCGGCAGCCCGTACGCGGGCGGAGCCTCCCCGTGTGAGCGAGCGGTGTCGAACGCGACGAAGTACGCCTCGGTTGTGTCAACCAGATGGCCCACGACATCGCGAACCTGCCAGTGCCCGGCGCCCGTCGGCGCTTCCCAGGCGTCGTCGCTGTCGACCATCTGGAAGAACTGCTCCGCCTCTTTCCGGACGACGGTAAGGATCGTGTCCTTGCCCGCATAGGTCATGGCGTTCCAGTTGCTCATGCGGACCTCCTTGGTGGTGGCGCTCACACTAATCCGATCGCTGCGCCCCGCCCCCTGCTCACGTCGGACCTGGCAGGTTTCGCCGTCGCGTCCGCCGCGAATCCGTCAGCCGGCACCGGCCGCAGCGCTCCTAGACTGATTGGGTGACCGCTGTATTGCCTGACGTGACGCGCTCGGACGGCGCGCTGCGCCGATTCCTTTTCGGGCTGCCGGGCGTCGACCAGGTCGGTGCCGAGGCCCGGGCCGCGGGGCTGTTCACCCGCAGCATCAAGACCACTGCTAAGGCGTGGGCCATCGACACCGCGATCCGCATGGTCGACCTCACCACGCTGGAGGGCGCGGACACGCCGGGCAAGGTGCGCTCGCTCTGCGCCAAGGCAATGCGACCCGATCCGGGCGATGCGACTGCGCCGCCGGTGGCCGCCGTGTGCATCTACCCCGATCTGGTGACGACGGCGGTCGACGCGCTGCGCGGGTCGAGCGTGGCGGTGGCGAGCGTGGCCACGGCGTTCCCGTCCGGGCGCGCGTCGCTTGCGACGAAACTCTCGGACGTGCGCGACGCGGTGGATTCGGGAGCCAGCGAGGTCGACATGGTGATCGACCGTGGCGCGTTCCTCGCCGGCCGGTACCTCTCGGTCTTCGAGGAGATCGTCGCGACCAAGGACGCGTGCGGGCCAGCCCATCTCAAGGTAATCCTCGAGACGGGTGAGCTGGTCACGCTGGACAACGCGCGCCGAGCGTCGTGGCTGGCACTGCTTGCCGGCGCGGACTTCATCAAGACGTCGACCGGGAAGATCACGCCGGCGGCGACTCCACCGGTCGCGCTCACCATGCTGGAGGCGGTGCGCGACTTCGAGGCCGCCACGGGGGATGCTCGCGGAGTGAAGCTCGCCGGTGGCATCCGATCGAGCAAGGATGCTGTGCGCTACCTGGTAATGGTGAACGAGGTGGCCGGCGAGCGCTGGCTCGATCCGGCGTTGTTCCGTTTCGGAGCGTCCAGCCTGCTCAACGACCTGCTGCTACAGCGGCACAAGCTGGCAACCGGCGCCTACGACGGCGCCGACTACGTCACGGTGGATTAGCGATGAAATTCGAATACGCGCCCGCGCCGGAGTCCCGGGATATCGCCCGGCTCAAGGCCTCCTACGGCATTTTCGTCGACGGTGAGTTCCGCGCCGGCGCCGGCGAGGCAGTCAAGACGATCAACCCGGCCAACGAGGAGCCGCTCGCCGAGGTCGCCGAGGCGGCGCCGTCCGACGTGGACGATGCAGTGCGCGCCGCGCGCCGGGCGTTCTCATCCTGGGCAGGCCTGCCCGGCCGAGAGCGGGCCAAGTACCTCTACCGGATCGCCCGCGCCATCCAGGAACGCTCCCGCGAGCTTGCCGTCCTCGAATCCCTGGACAACGGCAAGCCGATCAGGGAATCGCGCGACGTCGACGTCCCGCTTGCCGCGGCCCACTTCTTCTACTACGCGGGCTGGGCGGACAAGCTGGAGTACGCCGGATTCGGCCCCGATCCGCGACCGGTCGGCGTCGCCGGGCAGGTCATCCCATGGAACTTCCCGCTGCTCATGGCGGCATGGAAAATCGCCCCGGCGCTGGCGTGCGGCAACACCGTGGTCCTGAAGCCGGCCGAGACCACGCCGCTCACCGCCCTGACGCTCGCCGAGATCATCGCCGAGGCCGACTTGCCCCCAGGTGTCGTCAACATCCTGGCCGGCGGCCCTTCGATCGGCGAGGCGATCGTCCAGCACGACGGCCTCGACAAGATCGCGTTCACGGGCTCGACAGAGGTCGGCAAGATCATCCAGAAGACGGCGATCGGCAAGCGCGTCTCGCTCGAGCTCGGCGGCAAGGCGGCCAACATCATCTTTGAGGACGCGCCGCTCGACCAGGCGATCGAGGGCATCGTCAACGGCATCTTCTTCAATCAGGGCCACGTGTGCTGCGCCGGATCGCGGCTGCTCGTGCAAGAGTCCGTCGCCGACGAGGTGATCGCCGCGCTGCAAAGGCGGCTGACCACGTTGCGACTCGGTGACCCGTTGGACAAGAACACCGACATCGGCGCGATCAACTCGGCCGCGCAGCTGGCCCGCATCCGCGAGCTGACGGCGTCCGGTGTGGAGGAGGGTGCCCACGCGTGGTCGCCACCGTGCGACATCCCGGAACGCGGCTACTGGTTCGCACCCACGGTGTTCACCCATGTGTCGCAGGCGAATCGCATAGCCCGCGAGGAAATCTTCGGCCCGGTGCTCTCGGTGCTGACGTTCCGCACGCCCGCCGAGGCCGTCGAAAAGGCCAACAACACGCCGTACGGGCTGTCGGCCGGCATCTGGACGGAGAAGGGCTCGCGCATCCTGTGGTTCGCGCAGCAGTTGCGGGCCGGCGTCGTCTGGGCGAATACGTTCAACCGGTTCGACCCGGGCGCGCCATTCGGCGGGTACAAGGAGTCGGGCTTCGGCCGCGAAGGTGGCCGGCACGGCCTGGAGGCCTACCTTGACGTTTGAGCGGCTGCGGGTCCGAAAGACATACAAGCTGTATATCGGCGGGGCGTTCCCGCGGTCGGAGTCAGGACGCTCCTATCCGGTGACCGCCCGCGACGGGACGGTGCTGGCGCACGCCGCGCAGGCGTCCCGCAAGGACGTCCGCGACGCAGTGGTTGCCGCCCGGAAGGCCTTCGCCGGGTGGTCGCGCGCGACGGCGTACAACCGCGGCCAGGTGCTCTACCGAGTTGCCGAGATGCTCGACGGGCGCCGCGAACAGTTCGCCGCCGAGGTGGCCGCCACGGGTGACGATCCGTCCACCGTGGACACCGCCATAGACCGCTGGGTCTGGTACGCCGGTTGGGCCGACAAGTACGCACAGGTGGCCGGCGCCAGCAATCCGGTCGCCGGGCCGTACTTCAACTTCTCGCTGCCCGAGCCGACCGGGGTGGTGGGCGTTTTCGCCCCGCAGGAGTCGAGCCTGCTGGGGCTGGTCAGCGTGATCGCCCCGGTGATCGTCACCGGCAACGCCGCCGTGGTGGTCGCGTCGGACGAGCGGCCGCTGCCGGCGATCTCGCTGGCCGAGGTGCTCGCCACGTCGGACCTGCCAGGTGGCGTGCTCAACATTCTTACGGGCCGGGTCGCCGAGCTGGCCCCCTGGCTCGCCAGCCACCGCGACGTCAACGCGCTCGACCTCACCGGGGTGGCCGCCGACGCGCGCCCGTCCCTCCAGCAGGCGGCCGCCGACAACGTCAAGCGGGTGTACCTGCCGCGTCACGACGACTGGGCAGCCGACCCTGGCACCCGGCGGCTGGCCGCTTTCGTCGAGACCAAGACGGTCTGGCATCCCATCGGGGTCTGACCCACCCGATTGCGCAAGAACCGCTCGCCTTAGACGAGGGATTCTTGCGCAACCCGGGGAAGGACGCCGTCCGGGTCCAGGCGCGCCTTGAGCGCCGACAACCGCTGGTACGACTCGGGGGTATACGCCGACGAGAGGCGGGACGGGTCGCGCAGGAAGTTGCGGTACGAGCCGCCCGTCACATACGGGACGAGCGCCTCGGCGGCCTCCGGCGGTCCCTCGACGATCACCGACAACGGCACGTCCCGGTGACCGATCGGGCCGGCGTCGTGGGCGGGACGCGCCATCGCCCCGCCCCAGTGCCGCACCTCGACGGCGCCGACCCGGCTGCCCGGTGCGCGCACCGCGTCCACGACATGCTCGATCACCGGGTCCGGCAGCGACTCGATCATGTCGAAGTTCAGCGGCGCGATGCCGGGCATCCGCGTGGCGGCGAATCCGGCCTCCCGGAAGTCTTCCCACAGCGGCGCACCGGCGACCCGGCGGAGCGGGCGCAGCGCGGCGGCCGGGTCCTGCGCTGATCCGGACGAAAGCGCCCGGATAGCGAATGCGGGTCGGCCCGTCGACGGCCATGACGGCAGCAGCACGATCGCGGTGCTTAGCTCGTCCGGTGCCGTGGCGATCCACTCGCGATACCGGGCGAGCGTCTCGGCCGCCCGCTCGATAGGGAACGCGACGCTGCCCGACCACACGGTGGGCACCTCGTACAACCGAAACTCCAGCGACGTGACGATGCCGAAGTTGCCGCCACCGCCGCGCAGTGCCCAGAACAGCTCCGGGTGCTCGTCTCGGCTCGCGGTCACGATCCGGCCGTCGACGAGCACGACCTGGGCGCGCAGCAGGCTGTCCGCGGCGAAGCCGAAGCGGCGCGACAACCAGCTCAGCCCGCCACCGAGCATGTAGCCGGCGACGCCCACGTCCGGCGAGGACCCGGACAAGGGCACCAGCCCGAACGGTGCCGCCGCGGCGAGTGCGGCGCCCCACCGAGCCCCGGCGGCCACCCGGGCCACGCGCCGGTCGGGGTCGACGAGCACCCGGGTCATGCCGGACGTCTTCAGCAGCACGCCGCCGTCGGTGGCCAGGTGTGTGCCGTGCCCGGTTGACTGCACGGTGAACGGCAGCTGCCGTTCGCGTGCCCAGGTGAGGGCGACGCTCACGTCCAGAGGGCTCTCCGCCTCGGCGACGACCAGCGGGTGCGCGTCGACGCTGGGGCTGAGCGCGGACCGGCCCTCGTCGTAGCCGGGCTCGCCGGGCACGCAAAGCCGCCCGGCGAAGCGGCGACGCAAGTCTCGCCGGGCGGCGTGGGCGTCCTCGGGAATGGTCACGATGTGCGCTGTCATGCCAACTGAGACGTCGCCGCGCACCGGAAGTCATCGCGATGATTTCGGTTGCCCGCTGACGTCCTCACTACATGGCCACCAAGCGCGTGGCCACGGTGGTGATCGTCCGGGGCACCAGCGAGCTCGCGAGCTGGCCAGTCGAAGGCGCCGGCCTCACCGTCGTGGAGGAGCTGGCCTGGCTGGCGCTTGCAGTCCGCCGGGCCGGCTATGCCGTGCGCCTACGTGACGCCGACCCGGACCTGGTCCGGCTACTCGGCCTGGCAGGGCTCTCAGAGGTGTTCGGGCAGCCCGAAATACGGGAACAGCGTGGTGTCGAGGAAGTTGTGGTGCCCGACGATCCGGTCGCTCCGCATCTCGATGACCTGGATTGACCAGGGTGCGTGACCGCCGGCCGGGTCGAGGTGGTACGAACCGAACGCGGCACTCCCGTTGGCCGTGACGGCGAGTAGCCGGGATCCCCGGCAGACGCTGCCCTCACCGAGGAACCACTTTCCCACCTCGACCGGCCCGGAAAGCCAGAATGGGAACGGCGGCATTGACATCACCACGTCGTCGTGCAGCAGTGCCACGAGCGAGTTGATGTCGTAGCGCTCGAACGCGGTGACGTACTTCGCGAGCAGTGCCCGCTGCTCGGCGTCGAGCGGCTCGTGGTGCCCGCCACCGTCACGGGCGGCGAGCGTCGCACGGGCGCGCTGCAGCGCGCTGTTCACCGAGGCGACGCTCGTGTCGAGGAGCTCGGCCGCCTCACCGGCCTGCCAGCGCAGCACCTCGCAGAGGATCAGGACGGCCCGCTGACGCGCCGGCAGGGCCTGCAAGGCGGCGACGAACGCCAACCGGATGGTCTCGCGCTGCGCGGCGAGCTCGGCCGGATCGCCGTCGTCGGGCACCACCCTGGAGTCCGGAATCGGCGTGACCCATACGTTCTCCGGCAGCACCTTTCCGTTGAAGGCGTCGGCACTGGACGAGCCGCCGAGGTCCATCGGCTGCGCCCGCCGCTGCCGTCCGCGCAGCATGTCGAGGCAGACGTTGGTCGCGATGCGGTACAGCCACGACTTCAGCGCGCCGGCCCCTTGGAGCGAGTCGCTGTGCTGCCATGCGCGCACCATCGTCTCTTGCACGGCGTCCTCGGCCTCGAACGACGAGCCGAGCATCCGGTAGCAATATCCGGTCAGCTGGCGCCGATAGGGCTCCAGCTCGTCCGGATGCACTGCGTCGGTGTGAGACAGGTGATTCACGTGCGCAGACACTCGGAGAGCGTATATGCGAGCCCCGACGACGCGGTCCAAATTGCTCATTAGCTATGGTTCGGTCGGTCTGCGGGATGCGCGTGGGCCGCGCCGCAGAGCACTCAGGGGGCCGACATGACGCACTACTCGGAGCCCGAGTGGCCGCCCCAAGGCGGACAACCACCGCAGCAGCCGGGCGGCCCGCCTTCAGCTGGGCAGCCCGCGTATGAGCAGCCGTCTTACGGCCAGCCGCCCTACGGTTACCCACAGCAAGATCAGCCCCCATACGGTCAGCCCTCGTACGGTCCGCCCTCATACGGTCCGCCCGGGGGCTACCCGCCCGGACCGGGGGGCCCCGGTTCCGGCCCGTACGGACCGCCGCCGCGCAACCGCAAGACGCCGTGGATCGCCGGGGGCATTGCCGTCCTGGCGGTGGCCGGGATCGCGGTCGCGCTCATCCTCACACTGAGCAGCAACAACAGCTCGGGCAACGCGACGACCGCTGTCGCTATCCTGCTCAGGGCCGACGTCAACAAGGACCTGAAGACCGCCCAGAACATCACCTGCGAACCGCTGCACAGCCAGATCAACGAGAGCTTCGTCCAGAACCCCGACAAGAGCTACAGGATCGGCAAGGCTACCGAGAACGGCGACACAGCCACGGTCGCGAGCACGATCGTCGACGCGAACAACAACACTCTCAACGTGGTCTTCGATGTGGAGAAGCAGAACGGCACCTGGAAGGTCTGCAATGTCACCGAGGGCGGTGCGGGCGGCGGGGGATCGGGCGTCCCGGGCAGCACCGCCTTCCCCAGCCTCCCGACAGGGCTGCCCAGCGATGGGGGCACGGGTAGTTTCTGCATCACACCGAACGGCTCCACACCGATCTGCGTCCCGAACTGACGGCCGAGGAGCATGCACATGACCAGCGGCGAGGCAACAATCGTCCCCATCACGCTGACCATCGGGGGCCGCACCGGGCTCACGCTTTGGGCTCCGCCGTGGGAGGACGAAGACGGCGAAGAGTGGCAAGGGTTCCTCGGTGACGGCGCCAAAATCCTGCTGTACCCGAACGCGCGCGAACTAGCGGACTTCGTCGCCTCAGGCGAGGAGAACGACCTGTCGGACCACCCGGCCTGGGGGCGGGTCATGAAGCTCCCACCCGACGATCTGCGGCCTACGACCGACGATGTGTACAACCTCGACCGGGTCTACGAGTGGGCCGCGGACGAACCGGATCCGGCGACCATCTCTGCACTGGCCAATGTGGTCGACATGGTGGAGAAGATCGCCGATTCCTGCGACGACGGCGCGCTGCGCCGCCTGGTCGGCAGTACGCCGGAGTACGTCGACCTGGTCAGCGACGACGTCAGCTACCAGGGCAAGGACGGGCGCAAACGGTGGAACGAGCTCGGTGACGTCATCGCTGACACATGGGAGCGCGCTCTCAGCCGTGTGGAGAGCTGGCTGCGCTGGGAGGGCGACTTCTCCGAGTCCGAGGTGGAGACGGAGACGGTCTGGGAGCGCATCGGCGCCGAGCCGATCGAAATCGTCCTCGAGGACGCCACGTACCTGACCGTGCGCGGTGAGGTCGACGGCAAGCCTGCGTTCATCGGCGAGGACGACGACGTGGTGGTCTTCACCGAGCCGGCAGACCTCGCCCGGTACTGCCGCAACGCCAAGGAGCATGCGCTGGTCAAGCTCGACGGATGGTCGGAGTTGGCCGACGCGAGCGACGACGCGTTCGAGCCCGAGGCGAGCTACGACCTGCGCGAGCCGTCCTCGAACGGAGCGGGTCTGCTTCGCGACCTCATCGCGTTCTGCGATCTTTCGGCCGATGCCGGCGACCTCGACGATCCGATCGACCCCGATCGGTGGGCCGACCTGGTGGCCGAAGTAGAGACCTGCTTCCGCCAGCTGTAACCATCGCCGGATGTGTCGCTCCGGCACCGCCCCGAGGGGCGGTGGTCACCTTGCGACGGCGGGGGATCCAAGGTCTGCCAGATGGGCTCGGACCTCGGGGACCGCGGTGCGAACCGCGTCCGCCGCGGCGTCGTCGCCGGTGGTCTGCGAAGCTCGCTCGGCCTCGACCCGGGCTGTGTAGCGTTCGATCTCGCGAGCCCGCGCAGCCGCGTCCCAGCCGAGGATGCCGGCCATCAGGTCAGCTACTGCTGCGGCCGACCCGACGCCGCGGTGCGGGTATTCGATCGAGATCCGGGTGCGCCTGGTGAGCACATCTTCGAGGTGCAGCGCGCCCTCGTGCGTCACGGCGTAACGGATCTCGGCCAGCAGGTAGTCCGGCGCGGTCGGCACCGTGGAGAGTAGGGCCGCGGCGGTGAGCCCGGGTTCGAGTACGTCGCGGATCATCGAGCCGTAGCGGTCCAGGACGGAAAGCACCCGGTACGGATGTAGGCCGTACTCCGCGGCGAGGGCGTCGACCTGGTTGCGCATGGCGAAGTAGCCGTCCGCGCCGAGCAGCGGCACCTTGTCGGTACACGACGGCGGGACGAGCTTGGGCAGGTCCTCGGCTCCCGCGTCGACGGCATCGGCAGCCATGACCCGGTACGTCGTGTACTTGCCGCCCGCGATCGAGATCAGCCCGGGGACGACGCGGGCCACGTCGTGCTCCCGGGACAGCTTGGACGTCTCCTCGGATTCGCCGGCGAGCAGCGGCCGCAACCCCGCGTACACGCCCTCGATGTCGTCGGGGGTCAGCGGCGAGACGAGCACGGCGTTGAGCCGTTCGAGCAGGTAGTCGATGTCACTGCGGGTGGCCGCAGGGTGAGCCAGGTCGTGGGTCCACTCCGTGTCGGTGGTGCCGATCAGCCAGTGGTTCTTCCACGGGATGACGAACAGCACCGACGTCTCGGTACGCAAAATCAGCCCGGTGTCGCCGGTGATCTTCTCCCGCGGCACGACGATGTGCACGCCCTTCGACGCTCGCACCTTGAACCGGCCGCGCCCACCGGACAGTGCCTGGATCTCGTCGGTCCAGATGCCGGTGCAGTTGAGGACGACGCCTGCGTCGACCGTGGTCTCGCGGCCGTCCTCGGCGTCGCGCACCCGCACGCCGACGACCCGGTCCGACTCGTGCGCGAACCCGACTGCCTGGGTCGATGCGCGGACGACGGCACCGTAGCGAGCGGCGGTGCGCACGACGGTCAGCGTGTGCCGGGCATCATCGGCCTGCGCGTCGTAGTAGCGCACCGCGCCGACCAGCGCGTCGCGGCGCAAGCTCGGGAACATGCGCAGCGCCGCCGCGCGGGTCAGGTGCTTCTGCCCAGGGACGCTGCTGGCCCCGCCCATCGTGTCGTACAGCGCCAATCCGCTAGCCACATAAGGGCGCTCCCACGCTCGGTGGGTGAGCGGGTACAGGAACGGCAGCGGCTTGACGAGGTGCGGCGCGAGATAGGACGTCATCAGCTCTCGTTCCCGCAGCGCCTCGCGGACCAGGCCGAACTCCAACTGCTCCAGATAGCGCAATCCGCCGTGAAAAAGCTTGGACGAACGGCTGGACGTCCCCGACGCGAAGTCACGCGCTTCGACCAGCGCCACGGAAAGGCCCCGGGTAGCGGCGTCCAGGGCGGCGCCGGCGCCGGTGACGCCGCCGCCGATCACGACGACGTCGAACGGCTCGCTTTCGAGGCGGTGCCACGCCGCCTCTCGATAGTCCAAATCGAGGCGCGACGCGGCGCCGCCACGTGGTATGGACGGTGCGTTATCCCCCACACCTGGCACGCTAGCGCAATGCCGTCACCGTCCGCCGTCGCCGCGATCGACCAGGGCACCACCTCGACGCGGTGCATGCTGTTCGACCAGGACGCACGGGTGCTGGCGCATTCCCAGCTCGAACACGCCCAGCACTTCCCGCGCCCCGGCTGGGTGGAGCACGACGCTGGCGAGATTTGGGCGAACACCGGCCGCGTGATTGAGGACGCACTGTCCGTGGCCGGCCTGGGCGCCCGCGACATTGCGTCGGTCGGCATCGCCAATCAGCGCGAGACCACGGTCGTCTGGGACCGGGACACCGGCGAACCGATAGGGCCGGCCATTGTCTGGCAGGACACTCGCACCCAGCCGATCTGCGACGCACTGGGACCGCCCGACCGGTACCGCTCCCGCGTCGGGTTGCCGCTTGCCACGTACTTCTCCGGGCCGAAGCTGCGCTGGCTGCTTGACAACGTGCCCGGTGCCCGCGCGCGGGCCGAGGCGGGCGAGCTGGCGTTCGGCACGATCGACAGCTGGCTGCTGTGGCAGCTGTGCGGGCGGCACGCCACCGACGCCACGAACGCGTCGCGCACCATGCTGATGGACCTCGCAACACTCCGGTGGGCAGCGGACATCGCCGCCGACATGGGGGTGCCGACAGCGGTGCTACCGGAGATCCACTCGTCGTCAGAGGTCTACGGAGAGGTCACCGGGCTGACGGCGCTGCGCGGAGTGCCCATCGCCGGCATTCTCGGCGACCAGCAGGCGGCGATGTTCGGGCAGGCATGCCTGTCCGCGGGTGACGCCAAGAACACCTACGGCACCGGCAACTTCCTGCTCCTCAATACCGGTACCGAACGGGTGCCGAGCGAGCACGGTCTGCTCACCACCGTGTGCTACACGCGCGCAGGCCAAGAGCCGGTGTACGCGCTGGAGGGCTCGATCGCCGTGACCGGGGCGCTGGTGCAGTGGCTGCGCGACAATCTGGGCCTGATCTCGTCCGCCGCCGAGGTCGAGACGCTGGCCCGCACCGTGGACGACAACGGCGGTGCGTACTTCGTGCCGGCGTTCTCCGGGCTGTTCGCGCCGTACTGGCGGCCCGAGGCCCGCGGCGTGCTGGCCGGGCTGACCCGCTACGTCAACCGCGGGCATCTGGCGCGCGCGGTCCTGGAGGCCACGGCATTCCAGACCCGCGAGGTGATCGACGCAATGCACGCCGATTGCGGCTTCACGCCGTCGGCGCTCAAGGTCGACGGCGGCATGGTCGGCAACGAGCTGCTGATGCAGTTCCAGGCCGACATCCTCGGCGTGCCCGTGGTACGCCCACGCGTCGCCGAGACGACCGCGCTGGGCGCCGCGTACGCGGCCGGCCTCGCGGTGGGGTTCTGGCAGTCACCGGACGAGATCCGGGCCAATTGGGCGGCCGACCGCGAGTGGCGCCCGGCAATGCCCCCGGAACGGCGGGAGAACCTCTACGCCCAGTGGAAGAAGGCCGTGTTGCGCACCTTCGACTGGGCCGAGTGAGGCACCGGCCGCCGCTGTGCGCCGCTGCCACGCGCCGCTTCCAACCCCGTGATCTTGGACTTATGGCGGAATAGCGACCACATGTCCAAGATCACGGCCGATGGATGGTCAGCGGCGCAACGGCGACGTGGCCGCGACTGTCATAGTGTCGTGGTGAAGCCCGCGGTGCTCGTCCTCGCCGCCGCGCTGGCGGCGCTCAGCGCGACGGCGGGCTGCACGTCCACCACGACATCCGGTCGGTTGAGCCCGACTTCGTCGCCAACGCCGACGCCGCCGCCGAGCACACGGCCCCCGATGACCACGACGTCCACCGCAGCGTCGCCCTCCACCAGTAACGCTCGCCCGACGCCCACCCGGACCGCTGCTCCGACGACCGAGGCTGTCCGCGTACTCCGGTCCATGACCGAGGCCCAGCGGGTGGGGCAGTTGTTCATGGTCGGTGCGTCCTCGCAGGGTCCCGACGCGGCCACCATGCAGGCGATCCGCGTCGACCACGTCGGCTCGGTGATCCTCACCGACACCAGCCAGCGCGGCGTCGGAGAGATTGCCGCGATCAGCCGAGGGCTGCAGGACGCGGCCGGAAACACAGCCAAGCTGTTCATCGCCACGGACCAGGAGGGTGGCGAGGTACAGCGGTTGCAGGGTCCGGGCTTCGACACGATCCCGAGCGCGACGCAGCAGGGGACGATGCCGCCGGCGCAACTACGCGCTGATGCCCGGCGCTGGGGTGCGCAGCTGCGGGCGGCGGGCGTCAACCTCAACCTGGCGCCCGTCGTCGACATAGTGCCGGCCGGCACTCCGAACGCACCGATCGGGGCGATGTTCCGGCAATTCGGCAGCGATCCGGCGACGGTTGCCGCGCACGGTATCGCCTTCGCGCAGGGCCTTGCCGACGCCGGGATCGACGCCACGAGCAAGCACTTCCCCGGGCTGGGGCGAGTCACGGACAACACGGATACCAGCGCCGGTGTGACCGATCACATCACGACGCGGCACGACGCCTTCCTTGCCCCGTTCGCGGCGGCCATCAAGGCGGGCGTCCCGTTCGTCATGATGGCGACCGCCGACTACATCCGAATCGACCCGGCCCATCCGGCCGCGTTCTCGCCGACAATCGTGACCGGCATGTTGCGCGGCGACCTGGGCTTTCGCGGGGTTGTGATCAGCGACGACCTGGGCGGCGCAGCGCAGGTCGCCGCCTATTCGCCGGCGGCGCGGGCGCTCGACTTCATCGCCGCCGGCGGAGACGTCGTCTTGACCGTGAACTCGGCCCAAATCCCGGAGATGACCGCCGCCGTGCTGAGCGCCGCGAAGGCCGATCCCCGCTTCCGCGCGGAGGTGGACGCCGCGGCGCTGCGGGTGCTGACGGCAAAGCAGGCCCGCGGCCTGCTCGGCTAGGACCACGAGCTATCTGCAGCTCATGCGAGTAACTCGGCGTAGCCCGGTTTGATCACATCGTTGATGATGGCAAGCCGCTCGTCGAACGGGATGAACGCGCTCTTCATCGCATTCACGGTGAACCAGGAGAGATCCGTCCAGCCGTAGCCGAACGCATCCGCGAGCAGCTGCATCTCGCGGCTCATCGACGTCCCGCTCATGAGGCGGTTGTCGGTGTTGACCGTGACCCGGAAGTACAGGCGCCGGAGCAGTCCTATCGGATGCTCGGCGATCGAGCGGGCGGCGCCGGTCTGGACGTTCGACGACGGGCACATCTCGAGGGGGATGCGCTTGTCCCGGACGTATTGCGCCAGCCGGCCCAGGTCGGAACCGTCGATGTCATCGACGATGCGTACTCCGTGGCCGAGCCGGTCGGCGCCACACCACTGGATCGCCTCCCAGATCGACGGCAGCCCGAACGCCTCTCCGGCATGGATCGTGAAGTGGAAGTTCTCCCGGCGCAGATATTCGAAGGCGTCGAGGTGCCGGGTCGGCGGGAAACCGGCCTCGGCGCCGGCGATATCGAACCCGACAACGCCGGCGTCCCGGTAGGCAACCGCCAACTGCGCGATCTCAGACGAGCGCGCCGCGTGCCGCATCGCGGTGACAAGCGCGCCGACCCGGATGTGCTTGCCGCGCCCGGCAGCCGCTGCCTCACCCTCTCGAAAGCCGGCGAGCACGGCGTCGACAACCTGCTCCAGGGAGAGCCCCGACTCGACGTGCTGCTCCGGGGCCCACCGGACCTCGGCGTACACCACTCCGTCGTCGGCCAGGTCCTCAGCCGCCTCGCGGGCCACTCGGCGCAGTGCATCGGCAGTCTGCATCACCCCGACCGTGTGCCGGAATGTCTCGAGGTAACGCTCCAATGACCCAGAGTCAGCACTGTCCCTAAACCATTGGCGCAACTTGTCCGCATCGGTCGCCGGAAGCGCGGTGTAATCAGCACTTTGTGCCAGCTCGACGATGGTCTGTGGCCGCAGCCCACCGTCCAGATGATCATGCAGCAGGACTTTGGGGGCGGCAACGATATTGGCAGCGGTGAGCGGGCGCACCATGACTGACACGCTAGTGCCATGCAACTTGTACCGTCTGGCGGGCGGGCGCCCGTCACAGGGACTTGTTGAATACTGAGTTAGCGACATAGGCGACTTTCGGGCAGGTCGCCAGGGCAGCCTGGCCGTAGGAGACGCAATGGACGGACCAGCGGTATCGGTCTCCGGCCTGGTGCGCCGCTACGGCGAGCTGGAGGCTGTCCGCGGGATCGATCTGACCGTGGACGCGGACGAGACGTTCGGCTTCCTGGGCCCGAACGGCGCCGGCAAGTCCACCACGATCAACATCTTGTGCACCCTGATCCGGCCGACTGCGGGCTCCGCCCGGGTGGCTGGCTACGACGTGGTGCGCGAGCGCGACGAGGTCCGCCGCAACATCGGCCTGGTCTTCCAGGACACCACGCTGGACGGCTACCTCACCGCGGAGCGCAACCTGCGGCTGCACGCCGAGCTCTACGGCATGCCGCGCAGCATCGTTGCGCCGCGGGTGCGCGACGTGCTCGACATGGTGGGGCTGTGGGACCGCCGCAACTCGAAGGTGAGCGCTTTCTCCGGCGGTATGAAGCGCCGCCTGGAGATCGCCCGCGGCCTGCTGCACTCACCGCGGGTGCTGTTCCTCGACGAGCCGACCATCGGCCTCGACCCGCAGACCCGTGCCTCGATCTGGAGCTATATCCGGGAACTACGCAATCGCGAGCACATCACGATCTTCATGACCACGCACTACATGGACGAGGCGGAGTACTGCGACCGCATCGCGATCATCGACCAGGGCAAGATCATCGCCCTGGACACACCGCAGGCGCTGAAGGCGAGCATCGGCAAGGACCGGGTGCAGATGCACACCGAGGACGACGCACGAGCCCTCCATGCGCTCGCCGAGCAGTTCGGAATCACCGCAACGATGGCGGAGGGTGCCGTGACATTCGCTGTCGAGGAGGGTGAGCAGTTCATCCCGAAGCTGTTCAGCGACTTCCCGGTGGCGATCCGGTCGGTGAACGTGTCCCGGCCGTCGCTTGACGACGTGTTCATGTCCTACACCGGGACGACGATCCGCGACGCCGAGGCGAGCACCGCCGACCAATTACGTGCGGGAGCTACGCTGTTCCGCCGAGGTGGACGATGAGCGCTAGCGCTGCTGCAGCAACGGTCGCGACGGTCCGGGTCCCGTTCCGGACCGCGGCCAGCGAGCTGCGCGCGATCAAGATCGTGTGGCATCGGGAGCTGATCCGCTACTTCAGCGACCGGCTGCGCATCGTCACCGCCCTGCTCCAGCCGGCGTTGTTCTTGTTCGTGCTCGGCACGGGCCTGTCGCGGCTGGCCTCGGCGGGCACCGAGGGCCTCAACCTGCGCACGTTCTTCTACCCCGGCATCCTCGCCATGGCGGTGCTGTTCACCGCGATCTTCTCCGCGGCGTCGGTCGTGTGGGACCGGGAGTTCGGGTTCCTGCGGGAGATGCTGGTGGCGCCCGTACGGCGTAGCTCGATAGTCATCGGCAAGTGCCTGGGCGGGGCGACCGTGGCTGCGACGCAGGGCGTGCTGATGATCGCGCTGGCCGGGTTGGTCGGCGTGCCGTACGCGCCGACGCTGATCCTCGCCGTGTTGGGGTTGCAGATTCTGCTGGCGTTCATGCTCACGGCCTTCGGACTGGTCGTGGCGGCGCGGGTCACCCAGATGCAGACATTCATGGCATTGACGCAGATGCTGATCATGCCGCTGTTCTTCCTGTCCGGCGCGATGTATCCGGTGACCGGACTGCCCACCTGGCTCACCGCGCTCAACCGCGTCGACCCGCTCACCTACGCCGTCGACCCGATGCGGCGCGCCGTGTTCGCCCACCTGACGATCAGCCCGACGGCGCGCGCCCGGCTCGACCCCGGCGTCACGTGGGGTGGCTGGCACGTGCCGGCGATGCTCCAGGCGGTCGTGGTGCTCGCGATCGGCCTAGGGCTGCTCGGCGTGGCGATTGCCGAGTTCAGCCGCAGCGACTGACCTCGCTCAGGGGCGGCCGGCCGTCTCACGCAGCCGGTCCAGCTCAGCCAGGGACGGGACGAAGCCGAGTGACGAGCCGTCGGCGAAGTCGACGGCACCGGCGGCCGGCACGATGTCTTGCGCCGAGCCGGTCTGGGCCTGCCACAGGATGCGCGGCTCGCTACTCAGCACGCCGATCCAGGTGCTCGACCAGGCCAGCCACAGCTCACCGCGACGCCCGCGAACGCAATCACCCAGGTCGACCGCGCGGGTGCCGGGGAGCCCGGTGATGCTCAGCTCGGGCGCGCCGAGCACCCAGGAGTCGCCGTCACCGTTGTCGAACAGCTCCGCGACAAGTGCCACGGGCAGCAGCACGATGCCCGGCACCACCGCGGCGGCGCGCAGCCCGAGCGTGCCCATCCAGCGCAGTACCTGACGACGGCGACACGTGCCGTCGCGGCGACGACCAGGCACGTCATAGCTGACCACCTGCGGTCCGAGATACAGCACGGCTGCGTATTCGCGCCAGGCGCGCGCACAGTGCATCCGGACCGCCTCGCGCACCTGCTCGGATGCGGGCCGCCGGCGCCACCAGAACCCCAGCCGCAGCAAGATACATCTCCTCGAGACAGGCGTACTGAGCGCTCGTCGCTGGCAGATTACCGGCTTGGGATGCTCGCGCAGGGCAGGATGGCGCCATGACTCAGATGCCGCAGGTCGCGGTCCACGCCGGAGCGCGCCGCGAGATGGTGCCCGACTCGTTCGAGGTCGTCGTCCGGGTGGCCTGCCGGAGCAGTGACGCCGAGGCCGCCATGGCAGCGCTCACCGCCGGGTTCGCACGAGTCGAGGAGGCGATCGACGCGCTGCCACCGTCCGATGTGGTGGCGCGCCGCGGCGCCGTGTCCCAACGCTGGATCTCATGGGAGCGCGACCCGGGGTGGCTGGCGAGCCGGGGCGTCACGCTGACCGGGCGCGACGTCCAGCACGCAGGCGAGGTGATCGCCCCGTTCGCGGCACTGAGCGGCACGGTGGACGGCCTCGAACTGGACGGCCCGGTGTGGCACCTCGACCCGGACCACCCGGTTCACGCCGAACTGCAAGCCGAGGCCGTGCGCGAGGCACGCGCCCGGGCGCAGCGCTACGCGGCGGCACTGGGTGGCGCACTCGGCCCGCTGATCGAACTCGCCGACCCGCCGCGCGGGCATATGGCTGTGCAGCTGGGCCGGGACGCGAGCATGGGTGGCGCGGGATTCGAGACAATGGATTTCAGCCCGGAGCCGATCGAGGTGGAGGCCCGTGTCGACGGCCGATGGTCGCTCGTCCTGCCGTGATCTTCAGGCGACCCGTTCGATGACGAGTGGGCGCGGCGCGGGCGGATCGCCGATCTCGTAGCCACCCTCGAGCACCTCGAGCGCCCAGCCGAACCGCGCCGGGTCGTCACTGTGCAACTCGAGCAACGGCTGCCCGGCGCGCACCGGATCGCCCGGCTTTGCCAACATGACGACACCCGCCGCGGCGCTGACCGGATCTTCCTTGCGCGCCCGGCCGGCTCCGAGGCGCCACGCGGCGACACCGACGGCGTAGGCATCGAGCCGCGCCAGGGTGCCTGACTCCGGCGCCACGACGACGTGCTGCTCCCGCGCCACCGGCAGCGGCGCATCCGGGTCACCACCCTGGGCGCTGATCATGCGCCGCCACACGTCCATCGCCGGCCCGTCCCGAAGTGCGTCGGCCGGGTCGACGTCGGCGATGCCGGCGCCCGCGAGCATCTCGCGGGCGAGCGCCAGCGTCAGTTCCACGACGTCGGGCGGGCCGCCACCGGCAAGCACCTCGACCGCCTCGGCCACCTCCAGCGCGTTGCCGGCGGTGCGCCCGAGCGGCGTGTGCATGTCGGTAAGCAGCGCAAAGGTACGAACGCCATGAGCGGTGCCCAGCGCGACCATTGTCTGGGCGAGCGCCCGCGCCGATGGCACGTCCTTCATGAAGGCGCCCGAGCCGACCTTGACGTCGAGCACGAGCGACGACGCGCCCTCGGCGATCTTCTTGCTCATGATCGAGCTGGCGATGAGCGGGATCGACTCGACCGTGGCGGTCACGTCACGGAGCGCATAGAGCTTGCGATCGGCGGGCGCGAGCTCGTCGCCGGCGGCGCACACTACGGCGCCGACGTCGCGCAACTGGCGCAGGAACTCGTCGTTCGTGATACGCGAACGCCAGCCAGGAATGGCTTCCAGCTTGTCGAGCGTCCCGCCGGTGTGGCCGAGGCCGCGGCCG